>NZ_JABWNC020000008.1:0-194520 GCF_013368855.2 Escherichia sp. 93.0816
GAGCAGTTGACTTTTAATCAATTGGTCGCAGGTTCGAATCCTGCACGACCCACCAATGTAAAAAGGCACCCTAAAGGTGCCTTTTTGCTATTCAAGCATCCCTCAATTTCAATTCTTAAACCTGATGACATACTTCGTGCTTGCTGTGCAAACAACTCTACGTCGGTGGAGTAAGCTACATAGCATCGCATCCGGCATCTCATACGTAATTCGAGTGACTTTTCTCCACCATTCGGCTATCTTGTTTAGCATATAAAACAAATGAAACCGATAGTGGCGAATATTACGCTTTATGTCGGTCTAAATGTTAAGCCTGTAAAACGAGATGGCAAGATGAGCGTGATGTTTGATCCTGAAGCGGCGATTTATCCTTTCCCCCCGAAGCCGACACCGTTAAGCATTGATGAAAAAGCGTATTATCGCGAGAAAATAAAACGTCTGCTAAAAGAACGTAATGCGGTGATGGTCGCCCACTACTATACCGATCCCGAAATTCAACAGCTGGCGGAAGAAACTGGCGGCTGTATTTCTGATTCTTTAGAAATGGCGCGCTTTGGTGCCAAACATCCCGCTTCAACGCTACTCGTAGCCGGGGTGAGATTTATGGGAGAAACCGCCAAAATTCTCAGCCCGGAAAAGACAATTTTGATGCCGACACTTCAGGCTGAATGTTCACTGGATCTAGGCTGCCCAATTGAAGAATTTAACGCATTTTGTGATGCCCATCCCGATCGTACTGTTGTGGTCTACGCTAACACTTCTGCTGCGGTAAAAGCGCGAGCAGACTGGGTGGTAACTTCAAGTATTGCTGTTGAACTCATTGATCATCTGGATAGTCTGGGTGAAAAACTTATCTGGGCACCAGACAAACATCTGGGTCGTTACGTACAAAAACAGACGGGCGCAGATATTTTATGCTGGCAAGGCGCCTGCATTGTGCATGATGAGTTTAAGACTCAGGCGTTAACCCGCTTACAAAAACAATACCCTGATGCAGCCATACTGGTGCATCCGGAATCACCACAAGCCATTGTCGATATGGCGGATGCGGTCGGTTCCACAAGTCAGTTGATCAATGCTGCGAAAACATTGCCGCATCAGCGCCTTATTGTGGCAACTGACCGGGGTATCTTCTACAAAATGCAGCAAGCGGTGCCAGACAAAGAGTTACTGGAAGCACCAACCGCTGGCGAGGGAGCAACCTGCCGTAGCTGTGCGCATTGCCCGTGGATGGCTATGAATGGCCTTCAGGCCATCGCAGAGGCATTAGAACAGGGAGAAAGCAAACACGAGGTACATGTTGATGAAAGGCTGCGAGAGAGGGCGCTGGTGCCGCTTAATCGTATGCTGGATTTTGCGGCTACACTTCGAGGATAACTGACAATAAGGCGTCATGTTACGCATTGGGGGAAAGATGGATTTTTTTAGCACACAGAACATTCTGGTTCATATACCGATCGGCGCTGGTGGTTACGATCTTTCATGGATCGAAGCGGTAGGGACGATCGCAGGGTTACTGTGTATTGGCCTTGCCAGTATGGAGAAGATCAGCAACTACTTTTTTGGCCTGATCAACGTCACCCTGTTTGGCATTATTTTCTTTCAGATTCAACTGTATGCTAGCTTGTTGCTACAGGTGTTTTTCTTTGCCGCCAACATTTACGGTTGGTATGCCTGGTCACGACAAACCAGTCAGCATGAAGCTGAGTTAAAAATTCGCTGGCTGCCATTACCTAAAGCGTTAACCTGGCTGGCGGTTTGCGTTGCTGCTATCGGCCTGATGACGGTATTTATCAATCCGGTATTTGCTTTCCTGACACGTGTTGCAGTCACAATTATGCAGGCGTTAGGTTTACAGGTTGCGATGCCGGAACTACAACCGGACGCCTTCCCGTTCTGGGATTCCTGCATGATGGTACTATCCATCGTGGCAATGATTCTGATGACGCGTAAGTATGTGGAAAACTGGCTGTTGTGGGTGATTATTAACGTGATTAGCGTCGTTATTTTTGCACTTCAGGGCGTTTACGCCATGTCTCTGGAGTACATCATCCTGACCTTTATTGCCCTCAACGGCAGCCGGATGTGGATCAACAGCGCACGCGAAAGAGGTTCACGCGCGCTATCTCATTAATGGTGATGATGTGAATGGCCAGACACTCCTTCATTAAGGTGGCAGTCTGGCCCATGACAAGGTTGATATTCCATCTGAATGGTGGCGTGCTCAATCTGATAGTGATCCATCAGATAATGTTGGATCGTGTCCAACAACGCGTCATGATCGTGTGGCGGGATCACCTGCACATGCAGCGTCATTACTGGCTTTTCACCCACCATCCACACGTGTACATGGTGCACATTGCGGACTTCCGGGATTTCCCGGCACATACGACGCTTCAGTTCAGCGATATCCAGCGACACCGGCGCCCCTTCAAGTAATTCATTCACGCTATCTTTCAATAATCGCCACGCGCTGCGCAGAACCAGAAGCGACACCAGTATCGAGAGAATGGGGTCAGCAGGCGTCCAGCCGGTCCAGATAATAATCAACGCGGCAACGATAGCACCAACCGAACCCAGCAGATCTCCCAGTACATGCAGTGCCGCTGCGCGCACGTTAAGGTTTTTCTCTTCACTACCGTGATGAAGTAACCAGAAAGAAAGTATATTTGCCAGCAACCCAGCCACGGCAATTACCATCATCATGCCGCCCTCGACCGGACGCGGCGTGCGGAAGCGTTCTATCGCCTCCCAGACAATCAAAATGGTAATCACCACCAGGGCAATGGCATTCACAAACGCCGCGAGTGTGGTCAACCTGAGCCAGCCGAAAGTGTGGCGAATGGTGGGCGGACGACGAGAAAATTGTACGGCAAGCAGGGCGAAAAGCAGGGCAGCAGTATCGGTCAACATATGTCCTGCGTCGGCCAGCAACGCCAGAGAACCTGAGAGAAAACCGCCAATAACCTCAACCAGCATAAACCCGGCGGTTACGCAGAAAGCATACAACAAGCGACGAGCATTATTATCTTCTGGCAGGTGTGAAGATGTGTGTGAGTGTGAGTGCGCCATGACGAGTCATCCCTTAATTAATCTCACTTAACTTTATGACATCATACCGCTTTTAGAGGGGAAAAATTAAAAGGGAGAGACTCTGCTCTCCCGGTATTGGCTTTTTGGCAGATTACTGCGTAGTACCGTCGGTTTTGGTATCGACATCATTGTTGATGCCATCACCGGTTTGTACTTTTTTATTAATGTCCGGGCAGCGACCATCTTTGCACATCGTATTTTTGTGCTCTTCATCTTTGGTCATGCCGTCATTGTTCATTGAAGAACCATCCGGATGCAACATTGTGCCGCCAGAACCGGTATTTACCCCGTTATTGTCGACGTTATTTGGCGCGACATTTTCACGGGCGTCAGGGGCAACCTGACCCGCATCAGCTGCGGCGTTTGCCTGGCCATTATTGGTTTGCGCTCCGCTATCGGCGGCCAGTGCGGCACCGCTGGCAAGGCTTAGAGTGGCAGTCAGAAAAAGTGTGGCCAGTTTTGTCATTTTCATAGGATGCTCCTGTTATGGTCGTTATGTCGGATAACCTCTTCCAACAGTGCATTTGCAGGTGAATATCAGGTAATGGTTTAAGATTTCAGCCAGAAGAATAAATCCAGCAGAGAATCTTGAAAAAATTAATAAACAGAGAAGTTACAGTTAGAAATTGTAGGTCAGATCTCGTTATTCGCGACAATCTGGCGTTTTTCTTGCTAATTCCAGGATTAATCCGTTCATAGTGTAAAACCCCGTTTACACATTCTGACGGAAGATATAGATTGGAGGGATTGCATTCACCAAGATAAGTATGGCAACACTGGAACAGACATGAATTATCAGAACGACGATTTACGTATCAAAGAAATCAAAGAGTTACTTCCACCTGTCGCACTGCTGGAAAAATTCCCCGCTACCGAAAATGCCGCGAATACGGTTGCCCATGCCCGAAAAGCGATCCATAAGATCCTGAAAGGTAATGATGATCGCCTGTTAGTGGTGATTGGCCCTTGCTCAATTCATGATCCGGTAGCTGCGAAAGAGTATGCCACTCGCTTGTTGGCGCTGCGTGAAGAGCTGAAAGACGAGCTGGAAATCGTTATGCGCGTCTATTTTGAAAAGCCGCGCACCACGGTGGGCTGGAAAGGGCTGATCAACGATCCGCATATGGATAACAGCTTCCAGATCAACGACGGTCTGCGTATAGCCCGTAAATTGCTGCTTGATATTAACGACAGCGGTCTGCCAGCGGCGGGTGAGTTTCTCGATATGATCACCCCACAATATCTCGCTGACCTGATGAGCTGGGGCGCAATTGGCGCACGTACCACCGAATCGCAGGTGCACCGCGAGCTGGCATCAGGTCTTTCTTGTCCGGTAGGTTTTAAAAATGGCACAGATGGTACGATTAAAGTGGCTATCGATGCCATTAATGCCGCCGGTGCGCCGCACTGCTTCCTGTCCGTAACGAAATGGGGGCATTCAGCAATTGTGAATACCAGCGGTAACGGTGATTGCCATATCATTCTGCGCGGCGGTAAAGAGCCTAACTACAGTGCGAAACACGTTGCTGAAGTGAAAGAAGGGCTGAACAAGGCGGGTTTACCGGCGCAGGTGATGATCGATTTCAGCCATGCAAATTCGTCCAAACAGTTCAAAAAGCAGATGGAAGTTTGCGCTGACGTTTGCCAGCAAATTGCCGGTGGCGAAAAAGCTATTATTGGCGTGATGGTTGAAAGCCACCTGGCGGAAGGGAACCAGAGCCTGGAAAGCGGTGAGCCGCTGGCCTATGGCAAGAGCATCACCGATGCCTGCATTGGCTGGGAAGATACCGACGCTCTGTTACGTCAACTGGCGAACGCAGTGAAAGCACGTCGCGGGTAATTTATAGTCGAATTACCATGACTGTACGTTTGTCGGCCTGATAAGACGCGCAGCGTCGCATCGGGCAATGTGCTCCATTGTTAGCAACGACAAACAAAAAAAGCCGACTCACTTGCAGTCGGCTTTCTCATTTTTAAACGAATGACGTTTACTTCGCTTTACCCTGGTTAGCCACCGCCGCTGCTTTCGCTGCGATCTCGTCAGCATTACCCAGATAATAGCGTTTCAGCGGTTTGAAGTTCTCGTCAAACTCATACACCAGCGGCACGCCAGTCGGGATATTCAGCTCAAGAATCTCTTCTTCGCTCATGTTGTCGAGATATTTCACCAGCGCACGCAGGGAGTTACCATGAGCGGCGATGATCACGCGCTCACCGCTCTTCATACGCGGCAGAATGGTTTCATTCCAGTAAGGAATCACGCGATCAATGGTCAGCGCCAGACTTTCAGTCAGCGGCAGTTCTTTCTCGCTCAGCTTCGCGTAACGCGGATCGTGACCCGGATAACGCTCATCATCTTTAGTCAGCTCCGGCGGAGTCACCGCAAAACCACGACGCCACTGTTTCACCTGCTCGTCGCCATACTTTTCAGCGGTTTCTGCTTTGTTCAGACCCTGCAACGCACCGTAGTGACGTTCGTTCAGTTTCCAGGATTTCTCAACGGGCAGCCATGCCTGATCCAGTTCGTCCAGCACATTCCACAGGGTATGGATAGCGCGTTTCAGCACAGAGGTGTAAGCAAAGTCAAAGCTGTAACCTTCCTCTTTCAGCAACTTACCTGCTGCTTTTGCTTCGCTTACGCCTTTCTCAGACAGATCCACGTCGTACCAACCGGTGAAACGGTTTTCTTTGTTCCACTGACTTTCGCCATGACGAACCAGAACCAGCTTAGTTACAGCCATATACTTACTCCTCAAATCATCTTTTAATGATAATAATTCTCATTATATTGCCGTGACGAAGCAACAGCAATGCTTACGCATAACCATAGCGAAAATAGTGGCGCAGTGTAAGGTTGTTGTGAATATTGAGTTGCAAATATGTCGGTGTTTGCTGGTGATTTGAACAATATGAGATAAAGCCCTCATGACGAGGGCTTAAAATTATTCAGCAATAAACTGATATTCCGTCAGGCTGGAATACTCTTCGCCTGGACGCAGGAAGCAGTCCGGCTGCGGCCATTCAGGGTGGTTCGGACTGTCTGGCAGAAATTCGCTTTCCAGCGCCAGTCCTTGCCAGTCGGCGTAAGGTTCGGTTCCCCGCGACGGCGTGCCGCCGAGGAAGTTGCCGGAGTAAAATTGCAGAGCCGGAGCGGTGGTGTAGACCTTCAGCTGCAATTTTTCATCTGCTGACCAGACATGCGCTGCCACTTTCTTGCCATCACCTTTGGCCTGCAACAAGAACGCGTGATCGTAACCTTTCACTTTGCGCTGATCGTCGTCGGCAAGAAACTCACTGGCGATGATTTTGGCGCTGCGGAAATCAAAAGACGTCCCGGCGACAGATTTCAGGCCGTCGTGCGGAATGCCGCCTTCATCAACTGGCAGATATTCGTCCGCCAGAATCTGCAACTTGTGATTGCGCACGTCAGACTGCTCGCCGTCAAGATTGAAATAGACGTGATTAGTCATATTCACCGGGCAAGGTTTATCAACTGTGGCGCGATAAGTAATGGAGATACGGTTATCGTCGGTCAGACGATATTGCACCGTCGCGCCGAGATTACCCGGGAAGCCCTGATCGCCATCATCTGAAGTCAGGGCAAACAGTACCTGACGATCGTTCTGGTTCACAATCTGCCAGCGACGTTTGTCGAACCCTTCCGGGCCGCCATGCAACTGGTTAACGCCCTGACTTGGCGAAAGCGTTACGGTTTCACCGTCAAAGGTATAACGGCTATTGGCGATACGGTTGGCATAACGACCAATAGAGGCCCCCAGAAACGCAGCCTGATCCTGGTAGCATTCAGGGCTGGCGCAGCCAAGCAGCGCCTCGCGGACGCTGCCATCGGAAAGCGGAATACGGGCTGAAAGTAAAGTCGCACCCCAGTCCATCAGCGTGACTACCATCCCTGCGTTGTTACGCAAAGTTAACAGTCGGTACGGCTGACCATCGGGTGCCAGTGCGGGAGTTTCGTTCAGCACTGTCCTGCTCCTTGTGATGGTTTACACACGTAAAAAGTCTCTTTAATGCCTGTTTTTGCTTCATATTGTTCAGCGACAGCTTGCTGTACGGCAGGCACCAGCTCTTCCGGGATCAGCGCGACGATACAGCCGCCAAATCCGCCACCGGTCATGCGTACGCCACCTTTGTCGCCAATCACAGCTTTGACGATCTCTACCAGAGTGTCAATTTGCGGTACGGTGATTTCGAAATCATCGCGCATAGAGGCATGAGACTCCGCCATCAGCTCGCCCATACGTTTCAGGTCACCTTGCTCCAGCGCGCTGGCAGCTTCAACGGTACGGGCGTTTTCAGTCAGGATATGACGTACGCGTTTCGCCACGATCGGATCCAGTTCATGCGCTACGGCGTTGAATTCTTCAATAGTGACATCGCGCAGGGCTGGCTGCTGGAAGAAACGCGCACCGGTTTCGCACTGTTCACGACGGGTGTTGTATTCGCTGCCAACCAGGGTACGTTTGAAGTTACTGTTGATGATGACCACAGCAACGCCTTTCGGCATGGAGACTGCTTTGGTGCCCAGTGAGCGGCAATCGATCAGCAAGGCATGATCTTTCTTGCCCAGCGCGGAAATCAGCTGATCCATGATCCCGCAGTTACAGCCAACAAACTGGTTTTCTGCTTCCTGACCGTTAAGCGCGATTTGTGCGCCGTCCAGCGGCAGATGATAAAGCTGCTGCAATACGGTTCCGACCGCCACTTCCAGTGAGGCGGAAGAACTTAACCCGGCACCCTGCGGCACATTGCCGCTAATCACCATGTCCACACCGCCGAAGCTATTGTTACGCAGTTGCAGATGTTTCACCACGCCACGAACGTAGTTAGCCCATTGATAGTTTTCATGCGCGACAATGGGCGCATCAAGGGAAAACTCGTCAGTCTGATTTTCATAATCGGCTGCCATCACGCGAATTTTACGGTCATCGCGTGGCGCACAGCTAATCACGGTTTGATAATCAATCGCGCAGGGCAGAACGAAACCGTCGTTGTAGTCGGTGTGTTCGCCAATAAGATTCACGCGCCCAGGCGCCTGAATGGTATGAGTGGCAGGGTAGCCAAATGCGTTGGCAAACAGAGATTGTGTTTTTTCTTTCAGACTCATTTCTTACACTCCGGATTCGCGAAAATGGATATCGCTGACTGCGCGCAAACGCTCTGCTGCCTGTTCTGCCGTCAGGTCACGCTGGGTCTCTGCCAACATTTCATAACCGACCATAAATTTACGTACGCTGGCAGAGCGCAACAGAGGCGGATAAAAGTGCGCGTGCAGCTGCCAGTGTTGATTCTCTTCGCTATTAAATGGCGCACCGTGCCAGCCCATAGAGTAGGGGAAGGAGCACTGGAAGAGGTTGTCATAACGACTGGTCAGCTTTTTCAACGCCAACGCCAGATCGTTGCGCTGGGCGTCGGTCAAATCGGTGATCCGTAATACGTGGGCTTTGGGCAGCAGTAGCGTTTCGAACG
This sequence comes from Escherichia sp. 93.0816, assembly GCF_013368855.2. Classification (NCBI taxonomy): domain Bacteria; kingdom Pseudomonadati; phylum Pseudomonadota; class Gammaproteobacteria; order Enterobacterales; family Enterobacteriaceae; genus Escherichia; species Escherichia sp. 93.0816. The sequence continues at coordinate 8,581 of NZ_JABWNC020000008.1, forward strand.
GCCAGGCAGCCCAGTAAGGCACAACGGCTAACCAGTGTTCGGTTTCGACAACGGTACGGCTACCGTCTGCCAGCTCGCGCTGAACATAATCCACCAGCATTGGCGATTTCTGCTCGGCAAAATATTCTTTTTGCAGGCGGTCTTCGCGCTCAGCTTCGTTAGGCAGGAAGCTATTTGCCCAAATCTGTCCGTGCGGATGCGGGTTAGAGCAGCCCATCGCCGCACCTTTGTTTTCAAAGACCTGCACCCATGGGTACGTTTTCCCCAGTTCTGCAGTTTGCTCCTGCCAGGTTTTGACGATTTCCGTCAATGCCGCAACGCTCAGTTCTGGCAACGTTTTACTGTGATCCGGCGAAAAGCAGATCACTCGGCTGGTGCCGCGCGCGCTCTGGCAACGCATCAGCGGATCGTTGCTTTCTGGCGCATCTGGCGTGTCAGACATCAAGGCCGCAAAGTCATTGGTAAAAACGTAAGTCCCGGTGTAATCGGGGTTTTTGTCGCCTGTCACCCGCACATTACCTGCGCAAAGGAAGCAATCTGGATCGTGCGCAGGTAACACCTGTTTGGCTGGCGTTTCCTGCGCCCCCTGCCAGGGGCGCTTAGCGCGGTGCGGTGAAACCAGAATCCATTGCCCGGTGAGCGGGTTGTAGCGGCGATGTGGATGATCAACGGGATTAAATTGCGTCATGGTCGTTCCTTAATCGGGATATCCCTGTGGATGGCGTGACTGCCAGTGCCAGGTGTCCTGCGCCATTTCATCGAGTGTGCGCGTTACGCGCCAGTTCAGTTCACGGTCGGCTTTGCTGGCGTCCGCCCAGTAGGCCGGAAGGTCGCCCTCGCGACGCGGTGCAAAATGATAATTAACCGGTTTGCCGCAGGCTTTGCTGAAGGCATTAACCACGTCCAGCACGCTGCTGCCTACGCCAGCGCCGAGGTTGTAGATGTGTACGCCTGGTTTGTTCGCCAGTTTTTCCATCGCCACGACGTGACCGTCCGCCAGATCCATTACGTGGATGTAATCGCGTACGCCAGTACCGTCTTCGGTCGGATAATCGTTACCAAAAATCGCCAGCGAGTCGCGACGGCCTACAGCAACCTGGGCGATGTATGGCATCAGGTTATTCGGAATGCCTTGCGGATCTTCGCCCATATCGCCCGACGGATGCGCGCCAACCGGGTTGAAGTAGCGCAGCAGGGCAATGCTCCAGTCCGGCTGGGCTTTTTGCAGGTCGGTGAGGAGCTGTTCCACCATCAGTTTGCTTTTGCCATAAGGGCTTTGCGGTGTGCCGGTCGGGAAGCTTTCAACGTATGGAATTTTGGGCTGATCGCCATAGACGGTGGCGGAGGAGCTAAAAATAAAGTTTTTGACGTTAGCGGCGCGCATGGCGCTAATCAGGCGCAGAGTACCGTTGACATTGTTGTCGTAATATTCCAGCGGTTTTTGTACCGATTCGCCAACGGCTTTCAGCCCGGCGAAGTGGATCACGGTGTCGATAGCGTGATCGTGCAGGATCTCGGTCATCAACGCTTCGTTACGGATATCGCCTTCAACAAACGTTGGATGTTTGCCGCCTAAACGCTCGATAACAGGCAGTACGCTGCGCTTACTGTTACAGAGGTTATCAAGAATGATGACATCATGACCGTTTTGCAGTAATTGCACGCAGGTATGACTTCCAATGTAACCGCTACCACCGGTAACCAGAACTCTCATAATTCGCTCCATTAGGCTTATGGTATGAAATAACCATAGCATAACAAAGATGCGAAAAGTGTGACATGGAATAAATTAGTGGAATCGTTTACACAAGAATTTAGCCGTTTTTTATGCGCGATTAAGTGATTATAAAACAGAGGGTTTATGAATGATTGCGCTTTTTATCTGAAAAAAAGACGCGGTTTCATGCCTGGATGTGTCTGACCGTGAGCCGGATAACACGTTTACGCCACATCCGGCACGGTCGGCACTACCGACTCAATTTATTTTTGTCAGCACATAGCGATAGAGTCCACCGTCCGGCACGAACTCCAGACGATGTGTAATACAGGCTGGCGCATCTTCGGCGTGGTGTGAAACAAACAACAACTGCGTTTCACCTTCGCTAATCAGCACATCAACAAATCTACGGATAAGCTGGCGATTCAGCGGATCAAGCCCTTGCAATGGTTCATCAAGAATAAGCAAGGTCGGATGCTTCACCAGCGCGCGGACGATCAGCGCCAGACGCTGCTGTCCCCAGGAAAGACTATGGAAAGGAGCGTCAGCCGTGCGTTTATCAATGCCGAGAATATCCAGCCACTGCTGCACCAGTTTTTGCTGGCGATCCGAAACGGCCTGATAAATGCCAATCGAATCAAAATAGCCAGAAAGAATCACATTACGCACGGTAGTGCTGACCCGGTAATCGAGATGCAAACTACTGCTGACGTAACCGATATGTTTTTTGATATCCCAGATGGTTTCACCGCTGCCGCGACGCCGACCAAACAGCGTTAAATCGTTGCTGTAACCTTGCGGATGATCGCCCGTGATCAGGTTTAATAACGTCGATTTTCCCGCGCCATTTGGCCCGACAATTTGCCAGTGCTCGCCAGGATTCACCTGCCAGCTAAGGTTGTTAAGAATGGGGCGATCGTTATAAGAAACCACACCATTGTTCAGCACAATGCGCGGTTCGTTGGCGGGTAAGGCGTGACGTGCTGAAGGTTCATCCGGCTCCGGCAGTTGCACACCTTCAAGCTGTTCGCTATGCGCCAGTTGCGCAACGAGTGCTTGCTGGAGCAGTTCCTCTTTAGCGCCAGTTTCCGCTAATGTGCAATCCGCCAGCACTCCGGCAAACTGGACAAATTCCGGGATCTCATCAAAGCGATTGAGTACCAGTACCAGAGTAATACCGGACTGATGTAACGAGGCGAGCAGTTCTGCCAGCTGCTGACGTGAGGCAACATCCAGGCCATCGAACGGCTCATCAAGAATCAATAAGTCAGGCTCTGACATCAGCGCCTGACACAACAGGGTTTTTCGCGTCTCGCCAGTAGAAAGATATTTAAAGCGTCGTTCGAGGAGGGCGGTAATGCCGAACTGCTGCGCCAGTTGCGCACAACGCGGTGCATCCTTAACTTCATCCTGAATGATCTCAGCCGTGGTGCGTCCGGTGTCATCTTCGCCAGGGCCGAGCATATCGGTGTTATTCCGCTGCCATTCGTCGCTGACGAGCTTTTGCAATTGCTCGAAGGAGAGACGAGTGATGTGGGAAAACTGGCTTTGCCGTTCACCCTTCAAAAGCGGAAGTTCCCCCGCCAGCGCGCGAGCCAGCGCCGACTTCCCGCTACCATTTGAACCGACAAACGCCCAACTATCACCCGCGTTTAACGTTAGCTGAGACAATTGCAGCGTTTTTGTGTCGCTAAGACGAAACGTGCCTTGCAAAATTTGCAACAATGACATTTTATATCCCATTTTTTGCAGCGATTACTGACAGGGATACTTGTTTCATAACAAATTGTCAACACGCTTAGCACAGCGTGGCGATAATCACGCTGTCGGCATTAAAGTAGGCCATGACATTCTGCCCTTGCTCAAAAGAAACCGCTTCATTTACCGGCACCGTGGCGCACAGGGTTTGCCCGTCGGGTAGCGCCATTAATACTTCGCACTGCTCCGCGCCGCGCTCAATATGACTAATAATGCCCGGCAATTGGTTGTCGGCGTTTTGTGCGACCGCCTCGTCCTGAGTAATACCTACCCACGGCGCTTTCAGCAGTATCAATACTTCTTTGCCTTCATCCAGACCCAGGCGCGCGCCGCTTTGCGCGGTAATCGCGACTTTTAATCGTGTTTTACCATCAGCCAGTAGGACATCAACATGCTGTTGAACGTCATCGTGATCGCGGGCGGTGATGGTGCCGAACCACTGGTTACGGGCGCTGGTTTGCAGTGAAAAACGTGAGATCGCGGCCAGCAGGCTGTTCAGCGGCAGGGCGTCGTCGTCACTTAATACATCAAAGGCTTTTTGCTGGATCTGCGCCAGGAGGTCATAGAGCTGAATCAGCCGCTGACCATAGCGGGTCAGTACCGCGCCACCGCCACCTTTTCCTCCTGTAGCACGTTCAACCAGCGTATGTTCGCTTAACTGATTCATCTCGTTAATGGCATCCCAGGCGCTTTTATAGCTGATACCGGCATCTTTCGCCCCCTGGCTGATAGAACCGGAAAGGGCAATGTGTTTTAGTAGCGAAATGCGGCGTGGGTCGGCAAATAGCTTTTGTTGAAGCTTAAGGGTGAGAAGGATTTCGGCCTGCATAACAATGTCCTGGCAAAAGTCTTATTGTGACGGAAAACGAACGCCACGCAAAGCTGACCGCACAAAAGGGGAGTGCTTTTCTGTGCTTAGCGGTTAGAATAGTGACAGGACTATATCTGGAGTTGACCATGTTAGAGTTATTAAAAAGTCTGGTATTCGCCGTAATCATGGTACCTGTCGTGATGGCCATCATCCTGGGTCTGATTTACGGTCTTGGTGAAGTATTCAACATCTTTTCTGGTGTTGGTAAAAAAGACCAGCCCGGACAAAATCATTGATTCCCTGAATGCCCGCTTAGTCGGGCATTTTCTTTTTTCTCAACTTCCTGCTTTTTCTGCCGATATTTTTTCTAGCTACCTCTCAAAGGTTAACAATAACTGCTGGGAAAATTCTGAATCAGTCGTTATATTGTTTCCTACATAACGTTACATGAAGGGGTTACCAATGGCTCGTAAATGGTTGAACTTGTTTGCCGGAGCGGCGCTCTCTTTAACTCTTGCAGGCAATGCGCTGGCAGACGAAGGGAAGATTACAGTTTTTGCGGCAGCATCACTGACCAACGCAATGCAGGACATCGCTACGCAGTATAAAAAAGAGAAAGGCGTGGACGTAGTTTCTTCTTTTGCCTCGTCTTCTACCCTGGCCCGTCAGATTGAAGCGGGCGCGCCTGCGGATCTGTTTATTTCTGCCGATCAGAAATGGATGGATTATGCGGTTGATAAAAAAGCGATCGACACTGCCACGCGACAGACATTGCTCGGCAATAGCCTGGTCGTTGTAGCACCGAAAACCAGTGCACAGAAAGATTTCACCATCGACAGCAAAACCAACTGGACTTCGCTGCTGAATGGCGGTCGCCTGGCGGTTGGCGATCCGGAACATGTCCCCGCTGGTATTTATGCGAAAGAAGCACTGCAAAAACTGGGCGCATGGGATACGCTCTCCCCAAAACTGGCTCCGGCGGAAGATGTTCGTGGGGCGCTGGCGCTGGTTGAACGCAATGAAGCACCGCTGGGCATTGTTTACGGTTCTGACGCGGTTGCCAGCAAAGGGGTTAAAGTAGTAGCCACTTTCCCGGAAGATTCGCATAAAAAAGTGGAATATCCGGTTGCAGTCGTGGAAGGGCATAACAATGCGACAGTGAAAGCATTTTACGATTATCTGAAGGGACCGCAGGCTGCGGAAATCTTTAAACGTTACGGATTTACAACTAAGTAATGATACTGACCGATCCAGAATGGCAGGCGGTTTTACTAAGCCTGAAAGTTTCTTCCCTGGCTGTGCTGTTTAGCCTGCCGTTTGGGATCTTTTTTGCCTGGTTACTGGTGCGTTGCACGTTTCCGGGCAAAGCTCTGCTCGACAGCGTACTGCATCTACCGCTGGTGTTACCGCCAGTGGTCGTCGGCTACTTGCTGTTAGTTTCTATGGGACGGCGTGGATTTATCGGCGAACGCCTGTATGACTGGTTTGGCATTACCTTCGCCTTTAGCTGGCGCGGTGCGGTTCTCGCTGCCGCCGTCATGTCTTTTCCGCTGATGGTGCGGGCAATTCGTCTGGCGCTGGAAGGCGTTGATGTCAAACTGGAACAGGCCGCAAGAACACTCGGGGCTGGGCGCTGGCGCGTTTTCTTTACCATCACGTTACCGCTGACCTTGCCGGGAATTATTGTCGGTACGGTGCTGGCTTTCGCTCGTTCGCTCGGTGAATTTGGTGCAACCATCACCTTTGTGTCGAACATTCCTGGTGAAACGCGAACCATTCCTTCAGCCATGTATACCTTGATCCAGACTCCTGGCGGGGAAAGCGGTGCGGCGAGACTTTGCATCATCTCTATTGCGCTGGCGATGATTTCCTTGCTGATTTCAGAATGGCTGGCAAGAATCAGCCGTGAGCGGGCGGGGCGCTAATCATGCTGGAACTGAATTTTTCCCAGACGTTGGGCAACCATTGCCTGACCATTAATGAAACGCTGCCCGCCAACGGCATCACTGCTATCTTTGGCGTCTCCGGTGCCGGAAAAACCTCGCTGATTAACGCCATCAGTGGACTGACACGTCCGCAAAAAGGGCGGATTGTCCTCAATGGTCGGGTACTAAATGACGCCGAAAAAGGTATCTGTCTGACGCCAGAAAAGCGTCGCGTTGGCTATGTGTTTCAGGATGCGCGGCTGTTTCCGCATTACAAAGTGCGTAGCAATCTGCGCTACGGCATGGCGAAAAGCATGGTCGATCAGTTCGACAAGCTGGTGGCGCTTTTAGGCATTGAACCGTTACTTGATCGTTTACCGGGCAGTCTGTCCGGTGGCGAAAAACAGCGTGTGGCGATTGGTCGGGCATTGCTGACGGCGCCGGAATTGCTGTTGCTGGATGAACCGCTGGCGTCACTGGATATTCCGCGTAAACGCGAACTGTTGCCTTATCTGCAACGTCTGACGCGGGAAATTAACGTTCCTATGTTGTATGTCAGCCATTCGCTGGATGAGATCCTCCATCTGGCAGACAGAGTGATGGTGCTGGAAAACGGTCAGGTGAAAGCCTTTGGCGCGCTGGAAGAGGTATGGGGCAGCAGCGTGATGAATCCGTGGCTGCCGAAAGAGCAACAAAGCAGCATTCTGAAAGTGTCGATACTGGAGCATCATCCGCATTACGCAATGACTGCGCTGGCGCTGGGCGATCAGCATTTGTGGGTCAATAAGCTGGACGAACCGTTGCAAGCTGCGCTACGTATTCGCATTCAGGCTTCCGATGTCTCGCTGGTTTTACAGCCTCCGCAGCAAACCAGCATTCGTAACGTGTTGCGCGCAAAAGTTGTTAATAGCTATGACGACAACGGTCAGGTGGAAGTCGAACTGGAAGTCGGTGGTAAAACGCTGTGGGCGCGTATTAGCCCGTGGGCCAGGGATGAACTGGCAATCAGACCTGGCCTGTGGCTGTACGCGCAAATTAAAAGTGTGTCGATAACCGCCTGATTAAATCAGGTGACTATAAATAAACTGGGCAATGCTGTCGGTGGTGTTATCCCCAATCACAATGTTGGCGCGCGCTTTTACTGCGTCATCGGCGTTGCCCATCGCTACGCCCGTTCCGGCGGCTTCCAGCATACTGATATCATTAAAGTTATCGCCAAACGCAATCACATCTTCCATCGACCAGCCTTGTGCCTCAATCCATTTCGTCAGGCGTCTACCTTTGCTGTTGCCGCCGCGTGCAATATCAACCTGATCGTGCCAGGACCATTCGCACTCCAGTCCTAATTCATGTTCAACATGCTTACCAAAATGCTGCAATCGCGGCAGGTCATCGTGCGTCAGAGCAAATTTCCACACCGCCTTAACTTCTTGTGCCGTTTCGGCCAGCGAGGCAACCTGGGTAAAGGTCGGACGCTGTTCTGGCGGCAGGGTTTGCGCCCAGTTAGAAGTACGAATGACATGCCCGGTCGGGTGTTCATACACCATTGCATCATCGACATACATCAGGCCGTGAATGTGGTGTTCATTCAGCATCTCAATGAGTTGCAGGGCTTTATTAACAGGCATTGGATCGGCTTCAAGCACGGTTTTTGCATGATAATCATACAAATAGGTGCCATTACAGCAAATAGCAGGTGTATCCAGCGCCAGCGCCTGATAAAAAGGATGAATAGCGACGTGATGGCGACCTGTGACGATGATTAATTGATAGCCTGCTTCGCGAGCGCGAGCCAGTGCTTCTATAGATGAGGGAAGCAGGGTCTTTTTCGGGGTCAACAGGGTGCCGTCTAAGTCGAGAGCAATCACGCGTGTGGTCATGGCGTTTTCCAGATTAAGGTTAAGAATTTTCGTCTGCGCGAATGGTACACCGATACCACTATCGGACAAAATTCTGCGTTTTAATTCAGCATTCACCGCCAAAAGCGACTAATTTTAGCTGTTACAGTCAGTTGCTAAATGCAAAGGAGCATTCATGAAGCAAACAGTTTATATCGCCAGCCCTGAGAGCCAGCAAATTCACGTCTGGAACCTGAATCATGAAGGCGCACTGACGCTGACGCAGGTTGTTGATGTGCCGGGGCAGGTGCAGCCGATGGTGGTCAGCCCGGACAAACGTTATCTCTACGTTGGCGTTCGCCCTGAGTTTCGCGTCCTGGCGTATCGTATCGCCCCGGACGACGGTGCACTGACATTCGCCGCAGAGTCGGCGCTGCCGGGTAGCCCGACGCATATTTCTACCGATCACCAGGGACAGTTTGTCTTTGTAGGTTCTTACAATGCGGGTAACGTGAGCGTAACGCGACTGGAAGATGGCCTGCCAGTGGGCGTCGTCGATGTGGTCGAGGGGCTGGACGGCTGCCATTCCGCCAATATCTCACCGGATAACCGCACGCTGTGGGTTCCGGCATTAAAGCAGGATCGCATCTGCCTGTTTACGCTCAGCGATGATGGTCATCTGGTGGCGCAGGACCCGGCGGAAGTGACGACCGTTGAAGGCGCTGGGCCGCGTCATATGGTGTTCCATCCAAACGAACAATATGCGTATTGCGTCAATGAGTTAAACAGTTCAGTGGATGTCTGGGAACTGAAAGATCCGCACGGCAATATCGAATGTGTCCAGACGCTGGATATGATGCCGGAAAACTTCTCCGACACCCGTTGGGCGGCTGATATTCATATTACTCCGGATGGTCGTCATTTATACGCCTGTGACCGTACCGCCAGTCTGATTACCGTTTTCAGCGTTTCGGAAGATGGCAGCGTGTTGAGCAAAGAAGGTTTCCAGCCAACGGAAACCCAGCCGCGCGGCTTTAACGTTGATCACAGTGGTAAGTATCTGATTGCTGCCGGGCAAAAATCTCACCACATCTCAGTTTACGAAATTGTCGGCGAACAGGGGCTACTGCATGAAAAAGGTCGCTATGCGGTCGGGCAGGGGCCGATGTGGGTGGTGGTGAACGCACACTAACCGTTGAGTTACCCGGCGCAGTATTTCCTGCGCCGGAGTATTACCCCATCTCCTGTAACGCATGTCTCTGGCGTTCGACGATATTGGTCCATAAATTGTCTTTATCATCAGTCCACAAATTAATCAGCAAGGCAAAAAAGCGTTCTGCTGCCGGAGAAAGCACGGCATCTTTGCGACGAATAATCCCCAATGTCCGACGTATAACGGGTTCCACCAGCGGGATACCAATAATCGAAGAATAGGGCGCATGAGGCATTGCCAGGCCTGGAAGCGCCGAAATTCCCAGTCCTGCTTCCACCAGTCCTAATGACGTCGAAAGATGACGCACTTCGTAAAACCAGTCCAGCTTCCAGGGTTTGTCGGACAATTTTTGCTCAATCAGCAGTCGGTTGCCGCTGGAGGAGCGTACACCAATCATTTTGTAACCTACCAGTTCCTGCCATTCCACCAGCTGCTTTTTGGCTAATGGGTGGTCACGCCGACAGGCCAGCACAAACGGCTCGTTGACCAGTGGCGTAAAATCAATGGATGAATTTGTGATGTTGTTCATGTTTATGCCAAAGTCCGATTCGTTGCACAGCACCGATTCCATGCAATTATTCGTGCCTTGTTCCAGAATTCGCACTTTAATATTGGGATATAGCTCATTAAATTTGCCAATTGCCAACGGCAAGAAATAAAACACGGCGGTAGGAATACACGCTAATGTCACCATACCACGATGATAAATATTCATATCGCGAATATTAAAAAGCGTTTCATCGAATTTCTTTATTAATTCCCGCGCCTCAGGAAGCAACATTCTCCCCGCTTTTGTTAAAGTAACCTTGCGAGTTGTACGCTCAAAGAGTTGAATATGTAAATCCTCTTCCATCTTTTTTATTCTGCGCGTTAATGCAGGTTGCGTAATATTAAGTAATTTAGCAGCATTGTTAAATGAACTGGACTCTGCCAGTGTGACAAATGCTTTCATACTTGATAACTCATGCTTCATTATTACTCCGGAAAATGGAAGCGGTGCTTTTTAGTGATTTGCAGTTAAACCAGTTTAACTGCCTTTTAATCACTTAAATTAATGAAAAAATGTTATTAATCGTAAAGCTAAAGTCATTAGAGATGCTTTGCCCTTAATGTAACCATATCGCAATAAGTTATGTTTTTAAATTGAGGGCATTATTATGAAAAAAATACCCTGCGTGATGATGCGAGGTGGAACCTCGAGGGGCGCGTTCCTGTTAGCGGAACATTTACCTGAAGATCAAACGCAGCGCGATAAAATATTGATGGCAATTATGGGTTCCGGTAATGATCTGGAAATTGACGGTATCGGCGGTGGTAATCCGCTGACCAGTAAAGTCGCCATTATTAGCCGTTCCAGCGATTCTCGTGCTGATGTCGATTATTTGTTTGCGCAGGTAATCGTCCATGAGCAACGTGTCGATACCACACCTAACTGCGGCAATATGTTATCTGGCGTTGGGGCATTCGCCATTGAAAATGGTTTGATTGCAGCGACATCACCGGTCACCCGCGTGCGTATTCGCAACGTCAATACAGGCACGTTCATCGAAGCCGATGTGCAAACGCCAAACGGTGTCGTCGAGTATGAGGGTAGCGCCAGAATTGATGGTGTACCAGGGACAGCCGCGCCGGTCGCGCTCACTTTCCTGAATGCTGCCGGAACAAAAACCGGAAAAGTTTTCCCGACGGATAATCAGATTGATTATTTTGACGATGTCCCGGTGACTTGTATCGATATGGCGATGCCAGTCGTCATTATTCCGGCTGAATATCTGGGAAAAACAGGCTATGAATTACCGGCGGAACTGGATGCCGACAAAGCATTATTAGCCCGCATTGAGTCTATCCGTCTACAAGCGGGTAAAGCAATGGGCTTGGGCGATGTCAGTAATATGGTTATCCCTAAACCTGTACTTATTTCTCCAGCACAGAAAGGCGGGGCGATCAATGTGCGTTATTTTATGCCGCATTCTTGCCATCGCGCGCTGGCGATAACTGGTGCTATTGCCATTTCCAGTAGCTGTGCGCTGGAAGGCACCGTCACCCGACAAATCGTCCCTTCTGTCGGATACGGCAATATCAATATTGAACACCCCAGTGGTGCGCTTGACGTTCATTTAAGCAATGAAGGTCAGGATGCCACGACGTTACGCGCATCTGTTATTCGGACGACCAGAAAAATATTTTCCGGTGAAGTTTATCTTCCCTGAAAAAATTCTTTGTCGTGATAAGGACAATCAATAAAGGACTTCTGTATGAGTCATACAGAAAGAACAGGATTTTAAATGAATAAGAAATCGTTATGGAAGCTAATTCTGATATTAGCGATCCCATGTATTATTGGCTTTATGCCAGCTCCGGCAGGATTAAGCGAACTGGCGTGGGTACTGTTTGGTATCTACCTGGCGGCCATTGTGGGGCTGGTTATCAAGCCATTCCCGGAACCTGTCGTACTGTTAATTGCGGTTGCCGCTTCAATGGTGGTGGTCGGTAACTTATCCGACGGTGCATTTAAAACCACCGCCGTATTAAGCGGTTACTCTTCCGGTACAACCTGGTTGGTGTTCTCGGCGTTCACCTTAAGCGCCGCGTTTGTTACCACCGGCTTAGGTAAACGTATCGCCTATCTGCTGATTGGTAAAATTGGTAGCACAACCCTGGGACTGGGTTACGTTACCGTATTCCTCGATCTGGTACTGGCTCCGGCAACACCGTCTAACACCGCGCGTGCGGGCGGCATTGTGTTACCGATCATCAACAGCGTGGCGGTGGCTCTTGGGTCCGAACCGGAAAAAAGCCCGCGTCGTGTTGGACATTACCTGATGATGTCCATTTACATGGTCACCAAAACCACCAGCTACATGTTCTTTACCGCAATGGCGGGGAACATTCTGGCGCTGAAAATGATCAACGACATTCTGCACCTGCAAATTAGCTGGGGTGGATGGGCGCTGGCCGCTGGTTTGCCGGGCATCATTATGCTGCTGGTCACTCCGCTGGTGATTTACACCATGTATCCGCCAGAAATTAAAAAGGTCGATAACAAAACCATCGCCAAAGCGGGTCTTGCTGAACTGGGGCCGATGAAAATCCGCGAAAAAATGCTGCTCGGTGTTTTTGTGCTGGCGCTGCTGGGCTGGATTTTCAGTAAGTCTCTGGGGGTTGATGAATCCACTGTGGCAATCGTTGTTATGGCAACCATGCTGCTGCTGGGTATCGTTACCTGGGAAGATGTGGTTAAAAATAAAGGCGGCTGGAATACCTTAATCTGGTACGGCGGTATTATCGGTTTAAGCTCCTTATTATCAAAAGTTAAATTCTTCGAATGGTTAGCTGAAGTCTTTAAAAATAACCTGGCATTTGATGGTCATGGCAACGTTGCCTTCTTTGTCATTATTTTCCTTAGCATCATCGTGCGTTATTTCTTCGCTTCTGGTAGCGCCTATATCGTTGCTATGTTGCCGGTATTTGCCATGCTGGCGAACGTCTCCGGCGCACCGTTAATGTTAACTGCGCTGGCGCTGCTGTTCTCCAACTCTTACGGCGGCATGGTCACTCACTATGGCGGCGCGGCTGGTCCAGTTATCTTCGGTGTTGGCTATAACGACATTAAGTCCTGGTGGCTGGTTGGTGCGGTTCTGACGATATTAACCTTCCTGGTGCATATCACCCTTGGCGTGTGGTGGTGGAATATGCTGATCGGCTGGAACATGCTGTAAATACTCAAAAATATCCATTCATTATTTTTCTGCGCACTTTACGGTGCGCAGATATCTGGAGCATTTGATGATCAAGTTATCTGAAAAAGGCGTGTTTCTCGCCAGTAATAACGAAATAATTACCGAAGAACATTTCACCGGCGAAATTAATAAAGAAGAAGCAAAAAAAGGCACTATTGCCTGGTCTATTCTCTCTTCTCATAATACATCCGGAAATATGGACAAACTTAAAATTAAGTTTGATTCATTAGCCTCTCACGATATTACCTTTGTTGGTATTGTACAGACCGCTAAAGCGTCCGGCATGGAACGTTTCCCGCTGCCGTATGTGCTGACCAACTGCCATAACTCACTGTGCGCCGTCGGTGGCACCATTAACGGTGATGACCATGTTTTTGGTTTATCGGCAGCGCAGCGTTATGGCGGTATTTTTGTGCCTCCGCATATTGCGGTCATCCATCAATATATGCGTGAAATGATGGCAGGCGGCGGCAAAATGATCCTTGGTTCAGACAGCCACACCCGTTACGGTGCGTTAGGTACAATGGCGGTCGGCGAGGGCGGTGGCGAGCTGGTAAAACAACTGCTTAATGACACCTGGGATATCGACTATCCGGGCGTTGTTGCGGTGCATTTGACCGGAAAACCAGCACCCTATGTGGGGCCGCAGGATGTGGCGCTGGCAATTATCGGCGCGGTGTTCAAAAACGGCTACGTCAAAAATAAAGTGATGGAGTTCGTGGGGCCAGGTGTTGCTGCGCTCTCTACCGATTTCCGCAACAGCGTTGACGTGATGACCACTGAAACCACCTGTTTAAGTTCTGTCTGGCAAACCGATGAAGAAGTCCATAACTGGCTGGCGCTGCACGGTCGCGGCCAGGATTACTGCCAGCTTAATCCACAACCGATGGCGTACTACGATGGTTGCATTAGCGTTGATTTAAGTGCCATCAAGCCTATGATTGCGCTGCCGTTCCATCCGAGCAACGTTTATGGAATCGACACGCTGAACCAGAACCTGACCGACATTCTGCGTGAGATTGAAATCGAGTCCGAGCGCGTGGCGCACGGTAAAGCCAGACTTTCGCTGCTGGATAAAGTCGAAAATGGTCGCCTGAAAGTACAACAGGGGATTATCGCAGGCTGTTCTGGCGGTAACTATGAAAACGTTATTGCAGCGGCGAATGCACTGCGTGGTCAATCCTGTGGCAACGACACTTTCTCGCTGGCGGTTTACCCGTCATCGCAGCCGGTGTTTATGGATTTAGCCAAAAAAGGCGTGGTAGCAGATTTGATTGGCGCAGGCGCAATCATCAGAACCGCGTTCTGCGGCCCATGCTTTGGGGCAGGTGATACGCCAATCAACAACGGTTTGAGTATTCGCCACACCACGCGTAATTTCCCGAACCGCGAAGGCTCTAAACCAGCTAATGGGCAGATGTCAGCGGTTGCATTAATGGACGCCCGTTCTATCGCTGCGACTGCGGCAAACGGTGGCTATTTAACCTCTGCCAGCGAGCTGGATTGCTGGGACAACGTGCCGGAGTACGCCTTCGATGTAACGCCGTATAAAAATCGCGTCTATCAAGGCTTTGTGAAAGGGGCGACACAGCAACCGCTGATCTACGGACCGAACATTAAAGACTGGCCGGAATTGGGCGCGCTGACTGACAATATCGTCCTCAAAGTGTGCTCGAAGATCCTCGACGAAGTGACCACCACCGATGAACTGATTCCTTCCGGGGAAACCTCTTCGTATCGTTCAAATCCGATTGGTCTGGCGGAGTTTACCCTGTCACGCCGCGATCCGGGTTATGTCGGCAGAAGTAAGGCCACCGCTGAGCTGGAAAATCAGCGTCTGGCAGGAAACGTTAGTGAACTGGCAGGGGTGTTTGCGCGTATTAAACAGATTGCTGGTCAGGAACATATTGATCCGCTGCAAACTGAAATTGGCAGCATGGTCTATGCAGTTAAACCAGGTGATGGTTCTGCGCGTGAACAGGCGGCGAGCTGCCAGCGTGTGATTGGCGGTCTGGCGAATATTGCCGAGGAATACGCGACTAAACGTTACCGTTCTAATGTCATCAACTGGGGGATGTTACCGCTGCAAATGGCAGAAGTGCCGAACTTTGAAGTGGGGGATTACATTTATATTCCTGGCATTAAAGCGGCGCTGGATAATCCAGGTACGACCTTCAAAGGTTATGTGATCCATGAAGATGCGCCGGTTACGGAAATCACGCTCTATATGGAAAGTCTGACTGCGGAAGAGCGCGAGATTATCAAGGCGGGTAGTTTGATTAACTTCAATAAAAACCGTCAGATGTAAAAAGCGCCATGTGAATGTAGGTCGCATCCGGCACTTATTGTCGGATGCGATGCTGGCGCATCTTATCCGACCTACGAATCGCATCGACCCGTAGGCCGGATAAGGTGTTTACGCCGCATCCGGCAAAAAGTTAATAGCTTTTACTTCTTCGCTTCTGCAACCACTTTGCTACCCACGCCACGGTTATTGTATTCCCACATGCGATTGTAGTTAGTGTCATTCAGATTGCGCTGTACTTCGTCGTTATCATCAACGCTGCCGGTATTACCCGCAAATGGACGATTAGAAATTACCGCATCGGCCCACGGTTTGGCCGTGTTAAAACCTTCGTTGATGGCGCTATCACGGATCACCACCTGACCGTTGGTATTGGCATCCACATCCAGCGAACGGCCCAGCTGCGCGACGCCATCACCGGAAGCATTGAAACGGCTGTTTACCGCGAGGAAACCGTAGTAAATGTTGGACAGCGTAGCCGGTGCAAACACATACGCTTCTTGCTGAGTACGTGAGTTCACCACGCGGAATTCGGTATTATCGAACACCACTGCGCCGCGACCAGAAACGATATCCACATCCCCTTCAATGTAGCTGTTGGTCACCAGCGTACGCGGCTGACGATTCGTTTCCAGACGGTTTTGCACACCGCTGTTGGTGACAAAGAAGGTATTCTGACGACCGAGAATGTTAACGTTGTTGATCTGCACTTTGTCGCCGTCAGTACGCAATGCTACCGCCGGGTGGTTACCCGCATCTACGCTATCGCCCAGCGTGTTTTCAATGGTCAGGTTTTGCAGTTGCAGGCCATTGTTTTGTGACCAGAAGACCGCAGAACAGAGAACGCCGATGCTGTTGCTGCGTTTGCTCTGGCAGCTATCGTACATATACCACGCTGGTTTACCTGGCATATATTTGCCGCGCGGGTTGACGTCATGACGCCAGTCGGCAGGGCTCATTCCACCATCAAGGGAAAGTCCAATCTTCACATCAATCGGTTTTTCGCCCATACCGTAGACAGTGATTCCCCCCGGAGCGGCAGGAACATAAACTGTACCTTCATACTCACCTGGCATCACCGCAATATACTGGCGCTTATTGGTACGCTTGATAATCGCCGCATCTACCGCCGCCTGAATCGTGGTATGCGTTACACCTTGAGTACCCGCCGGGCCGACAACAAAGTCAGGTTGCGCAGGCAGGGTAATCGGGGAAGGATTCCATGCTGCAGCACCTGGCGTCAGGGAGGCAAAATAGTGTTGAGCATCGAAATTCTGCGCTTCTTTTGCCGACAGAATCGGGCGAGAAGACGTACCAGGTGCTACTTGATCGGAAGGACGTTGATCGGGCGGTGTTGAGCTACAGGCGGTCAGCGTCACGCCAAAAGCCAGTGCCAGCGCCAGACGGGAAACTGAAAATGTGTTCACAGGTTGCTCCGGGCTTTGAAATGGAAAAATGAATCCGTTGAAGCCTGCTTTTTTATACTAACTTTAGCGAAACGGGAAGGTAAAAAGACAAAAAGTTGTTTTTAATACCTTTAAGTGATGTCAGATGGCCTTGCGCCATCTGACAGATTATTTAACTGAACATCGCGGTAATTGATGCACTGGCGAGAGAGTGGAAATGGACGTTAAAACCGACCATCGCGCCGCTGGCACCTTCATCGACATCAATGCGTTCTACATCAAGCGCGTGAACGGTAAAAATGTAGCGATGGGTTTCGCCTTTCGGCGGCGCTGCGCCATCGTACCCGGTTTTACCAAAATCGGTGCGTGTCTGGAGCACGCCATCAGGGATTGCTACCAGACCAGAGCCAAATCCTTGCGGCAATACACGGGTATCGGCAGGCAAGTTAACAACTACCCAGTGCCACCAGCCGGAGCCGGTTGGCGCATCCGGGTCGTAGCAGGTGACGACAAAACTTTTCGTTCCCGCAGGAACATCATCCCACGCCAGATGTGGCGAAATATTATCGCCATCGTAACCCATGCCGTTAAAGACATGACGATGCGGCAGCTTATCGCCATCGCGCAGATCGCTACTGATGAGTTTCATGAACCCTCCTTTCTTGTTTGCAGAAAGTGTAGCCAGAAACCCTCACGCTGACTTCCCGTTATTGGCAAAAAAATGTTTCATCCAGTACGGCGCGATTTACCGCTGCGGTCAGGCGCTGCAACTGTTCCGGGCGAATAATATAGGGCGGCATCAGGTAAATCAGTTTGCCAAAAGGCCGTATCCACACACCCTGCTCGACAAAGAATTTTTGCAGTGCTGCCATATTCACCGGACGAGTGGTTTCGACTACGCCAATTGCCCCCAGCACGCGCACATCGGCAACCATTTCGGCGTCACGGGCTGGTGCCAGTTGCTCGCGTAGTTGCGCTTCAATATTTGCCACCTGCTGTTGCCATTTACCGGATTCGATAATCGTCAGGCTGGCGTTCGCTGCCGCGCAGGCCAGCGGATTGCCCATAAAAGTTGGCCCGTGCATAAAGCAACCGGCTTCGCCGTTACTGATAGTTTCCGCAACCTGACGTGTGGTGAGCGTGGCGGAAAGGGTCATCGTGCCGCCGGTTAAGGCTTTACCGAGGCATAAAATGTCCGGCGCGATCCCCGCATGTTCACAGGCAAACAGTTTGCCTGTTCGACCAAATCCGGTGGCGATTTCGTCGGCAATCAGCAAGATACCTTCTCGATCGCACATTTTGCGGATTCGTTTTAACCATTCCGGATGGTAGATGCGCATCCCGCCTGCACCCTGGACAATCGGTTCAATGATCACCGCAGCGATTTCATGACGATGCGCCGCCATCAGGCGCGCAAAGCCCACCATATCGCGCTCATCCCATTCGCCGTCCATGCGGCTTTGCGGGGCTGGAGCAAACAAGTTTTCTGGCAGATAGCCTTTCCACAGGCTGTGCATTGAGTTGTCAGGATCGCATACCGACATCGCGCCAAAAGTATCGCCATGATAACCATTGCGGAAGGTCAGAAAACGCTGGCGCGCTTCGCCTTTGGCTTGCCAGTACTGCAACGCCATTTTCATCGCCACTTCTACCGCCACGGAACCGGAGTCCGCGAGAAAAACGCATTCCAGTGGTTGCGGCGTCATCGCCACCAGTTTGCGGCAAAGTTCGACGGCTGGCGCATGGGTGATACCGCCAAACATCACATGCGACATGGCATTAATTTGCGATTTCATCGCCGCATTAAGCTGCGGGTGATTGTAACCGTGGATCGCCGCCCACCAGGACGACATACCGTCAACCAGGCGTCTGCCGTCAGACAAAATCAGCTCGCAACCTTCCGCGCTCGCCACCGGATAAACCGGCAGCGGGGAGGTCATGGATGTGTACGGGTGCCAGATATGGCGTTGGTCAAAGGCAAGATCGTCCGTTGTCATAATCGACTTGTAAACCAAATTGAAAAGATTTAGGTTTACAAGTCTACACCGAATTAACAACAAAAAACACGTTCTGGAGAAGCCCCATGGCTCACCGCCCACGCTGGACATTGTCGCAAGTCACAGAATTATTTGAAAAACCATTGCTGGATCTGCTGTTTGAAGCGCAGCAGGTGCATCGTCAGCATTTCGATCCTCGTCAGGTACAGGTCAGCACTTTGCTGTCAATTAAGACCGGAGCTTGTCCGGAAGACTGCAAATACTGCCCGCAAAGCTCGCGCTACAAAACCGGGCTGGAAGCCGAGCGGTTGATGGAAGTTGAACAGGTGCTGGAGTCGGCGCGCAAAGCGAAAGCGGCTGGATCGACACGTTTCTGCATGGGCGCGGCGTGGAAGAATCCCCACGAACGCGATATGCCGTACCTGGAGCAGATGGTGCAAGGGGTAAAAGCGATGGGCCTCGAGGCGTGTATGACGCTGGGCACGTTGAGTGAATCTCAGGCGCAGCGCCTTGCGGATGCAGGGCTGGATTACTACAACCACAACCTCGACACCTCGCCGGAGTTTTACGGCAATATCATCACAACACGCACTTATCAGGAACGCCTCGATACGCTGGAAAAAGTGCGCGATGCCGGGATCAAAGTCTGCTCAGGTGGCATTGTGGGCTTAGGCGAAACGGTAAAAGATCGCGCCGGATTATTGCTGCAACTGGCAAACCTGCCGACGCCGCCGGAAAGCGTACCAATCAACATGCTGGTGAAGGTGAAAGGCACGCCGCTGGCGGATAACGATGATGTCGATGCCTTTGATTTTATTCGCACCATTGCGGTGGCGCGGATCATGATGCCGACTTCTTACGTGCGCCTTTCTGCCGGACGCGAACAGATGAACGAACAGACTCAGGCGATGTGCTTTATGGCAGGCGCAAACTCGATTTTCTACGGTTGCAAACTGCTGACCACGTCGAATCCGGAAGAAGATAAAGACCTGCAACTGTTCCGCAAACTGGGGCTAAATCCGCAGCAAACTGCCGTGCTGGCGGGCGATAACGAACAACAGCAACGTCTTGAACAGGCGCTGATGACCCCGGACACCGACGAATATTACAACGCGGCAGCACTATGAGCTGGCAGGAGAAAATCAACGCGGCGCTCGATGCGCGGCGTGCTGCCGATGCCTTGCGTCGCCGTTATCCGGTGGCGCAAGGAGCCGGACGCTGGCTGGTGGCGGACGAACGTAAGTATCTGAACTTTTCCAGCAATGATTACCTCGGTTTAAGCCATCATCCGCAAGTTATCCGTGCCTGGAGGCAGGGTGCGGAGCAATTTGGCGTCGGTAGCGGCGGTTCCGGTCACGTCAGCGGTTATAGCGTGGCGCATCAGGCGCTGGAAGAAGAACTGGCCGAGTGGCTGGGCTATTCGCGGGCACTGCTGTTTATCTCTGGTTTTGCCGCTAATCAGGCGGTCATTGCCGCGATGATGGCGAAAGAGGACCGTATTGCTGCCGACCGGCTTAGCCATGCCTCATTGCTGGAAGCTGCCAGTTTAAGCCCGTCGCAGCTTCGCCGTTTTGCTCATAACGATGTCACTCATCTGGCGCGACTGCTTGCCTCCCCCTGTCCGGGGCAGCAACTGGTGGTGACAGAAGGCGTGTTCAGCATGGACGGCGATAGCGCGCCACTGGAGGAAATCCAGCAGGTAACGCAACAGCACAATGGCTGGTTGATGGTCGATGATGCCCACGGCACGGGCGTTATCGGGGAGCAGGGGCGCGGCAGCTGCTGGCTGCAAAAGGTAAAACCAGAATTGCTGGTGGTGACTTTTGGCAAAGGATTTGGCGTCAGCGGCGCAGCGGTGCTTTGCTCTGAAACTGTGGCGGATTATCTGCTGCAATTTGCCCGTCATCTTATCTACAGCACCAGTATGCCTCCGGCGCAGTCGCAGGCATTACGCGCATCTCTGGCGGTTATTCGCAGTGAAGAAGGTGATGCTCGGCGCGAAAAACTGGCGGCGCTTATTACGCGTTTTCGTGCCGGAGTGCAGGGTTTGCCGTTTACTCTTGCGGATTCACGTAGCGCCATTCAGCCATTAATCATCGGTGATAACGCTCGCGCATTACGCCTGGCAGAAAAACTGCGTCAGCAAGGTTGCTGGGTAACAGCGATTCGCCCACCAACCGTACCCGTCGGCACCGCGCGTCTACGCTTAACGCTAACCGCAGCGCATGAAACGCAGGATATCGACCGTTTGCTGGAGGTGCTGCATGGCAACGGTCAATAAACAAGCCATTGCGGCGGCATTTGGTCGGGCTGCCTCACAATATGAGCAACACGCAGAGTTACAGCGCCACAGTGCCGACGCCTTACTGGCAATGCTCCCGCAACGCAAATACGCCCGTGTGCTGGACGCTGGCTGTGGACCTGGCTGGATGAGCCGCCACTGGCGCGAGCGCAGCGAGCAGGTGATGGCGTTAGATCTCTCGCCGCCAATGCTTGATCAGGCACGCCAGAAGGATGCTGCAGATTATTATCTGGCGGGGGATATCGAATCCCTGCCGTTAGCGACTGCGACGTTCGATCTTGCATGGAGCAATCTCGCGGTGCAGTGGTGCGGTAATTTATCCACGGCATTAGGTGAGCTTTGCCGCGTAGTACGCCCCGGCGGCGTGGTGGCGTTTACCACGCTGGCACAGGGATCGTTACCCGAATTGCATCAGGCGTGGCAAGCGGTAGACGAACGCCCCCATGCCAATCGCTTTTTACCGTCAGCAGATATTGAACAGGCGCTAAAAGGTTTTCGTTATCAACATAATATGCAGCCTGTCACGCTGTGGTTTGATGATGCGCTCAGTGCCATGCGTTCGCTGAAAGGCATTGGCGCAACGCATCTTCACGCAGGGCGCGACCAGCGAGTATTAACCCGTTCACAGCTACAACAACTGCAACTGGCCTGGCCGCAACAGCAGGGGCGATATCCCCTGACTTATTATCTTTTTTTGGGAGTAATTGCTCGTGAGTAAATGCTATTTTGTTATCGGAACGGACACCGAAGTGGGTAAAACCGTTGCCAGTTGCGCACTATTGCAGGCCGCGAAGGCCGCAGGTTACCGGACGGCAGGCTACAAACCCGTTGCCTCCGGTAGCGAAATGACTGCAGAAGGTTTACGCAACAGCGATGCTCTGGCGTTACAGCGCAACAGCAGCCTGCAGCTGGATTACGCCACGGTGAATCCATACACCTTCGAAGAGCCGACCTCGCCGCATATCATCAGCGCGCAAGAGGGCAGGCCAATTGACCCATTGGTGATGAGCGCCGGATTACGTGTGCTGGAACACCAGGCTGAGTGGGTGTTAGTGGAAGGCGCGGGCGGCTGGTTTACGCCGCTTTCGGATTCGTTCATGTTTGCAGATTGGGTAACGCAGGAACAACTGCCGGTGATTCTGGTCGTTGGGGTAAAACTGGGCTGCATCAATCATGCAATGCTGACAGCACAGGCCGTACAGCAGGCAGGGCTAACACTCGCAGGCTGGGTGGCGAACGATGTCACGCCGCAGGGTAAACGCCACAGTGAATATATGGCTACGCTCACCCGAATGATCCCCGCGCCGCTGCTGGGGGAAATTCCCTGGCTTCAGGAAAATCCAGAAAGTGCGCTAACCGGAAAATATATAAATCTCACATCACTGAAGTAGCAAAAAAATTGGTTGAATTGCGAGCGAGATCGCGTCTTCGGTCGCCCGTAATTTAACCAATAAAATGCTAAAAAAATCGCGAAAAAAATTTTACCCCCGCATTATACGATTAGTATGGGAATTGCCCAGGCGGCTGGACATAGGGGCTGCAGGCAGTTATCCACTATTCCTGTGGATAACCATGTGCATTAGAGTTAGAAAACGTAAGGTAAGCGAGAGAATACGCGGCTTGCACGCAAATTGGCGCTAAAGACGGCTTAAATAAATATTTGTTATTTTTCAATCTGTTAGATAAATGCAATGGCTGTCAGGAAAGAGTCATCTCCTGCAATAAATCCGTCATCAGCTATCTTGACAAATGTTAAAAAAGCCATTGCTCTGGGGATAACCCTGCAGACCAGAGTTTTATCTCGTCACAGCGTCAATTTTACCTACGGTTTAGACCTTAGTTGACGGCGTAACAGAAATGTTGTGGTGTGAGACTGTTTTTTTATCCAGTATAATTTATTGGCATTATTAATCATGACGAGTAAAATTACACACCTGCCCGCCCATTCCTTCAGGTAGCAACTCATGAGTAAACCATTCAAACTGAATTCCGCGTTCAAACCTTCTGGCGATCAGCCGGAGGCGATTCGACGCCTCAAAGAGGGGCTGGAGGATGGCCTCGCGCATCAGACTCTGCTTGGCGTGACGGGGTCGGGAAAAACCTTCACTATTGCTAATGTCATTGCTGACCTGCAACGCCCAACCATGGTGCTGGCGCCCAACAAAACGCTGGCAGCGCAACTATATGGTGAGATGAAAGAGTTCTTCCCGGAAAACGCGGTGGAGTATTTCGTCTCCTATTACGATTACTATCAGCCAGAAGCCTATGTTCCGAGTTCAGATACGTTTATTGAGAAAGATGCCTCAGTAAACGAACATATCGAACAGATGCGACTTTCAGCAACCAAAGCGTTGCTGGAGCGACGAGATGTTATTGTCGTAGCGTCAGTTTCCGCTATTTATGGTCTGGGCGATCCTGATTTATATCTCAAAATGATGCTGCACCTCACGGTCGGTATGATTATCGATCAACGGGCTATCCTGCGTCGTCTGGCGGAGTTGCAATACACCCGTAATGATCAAGCGTTCCAGCGCGGCACTTTCCGCGTGCGTGGTGAGGTGATAGATATCTTCCCGGCAGAGTCCGACGACGTTGCGCTACGTGTAGAACTGTTCGACGAAGAAGTGGAGCGTCTCTCACTTTTCGACCCGCTGACCGGGCAGATTATTTCGACCATTGCGCGTTATACCATCTACCCGAAAACGCACTATGTTACGCCGCGCGAGCGCATTGTGCAGGCGATGGAAGAGATTAAAGAAGAACTAGCGGATCGGCGCAAAGTACTGCTGGCAAATAACAAATTGCTGGAAGAGCAGCGGCTGATCCAGCGTACCCAGTTTGATCTGGAGATGATGAACGAACTGGGTTATTGCTCGGGTATTGAAAATTACTCGCGCTTTCTTTCCGGGCGTGGGCCTGGTGAGCCACCGCCGACGCTGTTTGATTATCTGCCTGCCGATGGGCTGCTGGTGGTTGATGAATCACACGTCACCATTCCGCAGATAGGCGGTATGTATCGCGGCGACCGGGCGCGTAAAGAAACGCTGGTGGAGTATGGTTTCCGTCTGCCATCGGCGCTGGATAACCGTCCACTGAAATTTGAAGAGTTCGAAGCTTTAGCCCCGCAAACCATCTATGTTTCTGCGACGCCGGGTAATTACGAGCTGGAAAAATCAGGCGGCGACGTGGTGGATCAGGTGGTGCGTCCAACCGGATTGCTTGATCCGATTATCGAAGTGCGTCCGGTAGCGACCCAGGTCGATGATCTTCTTTCGGAGATTCGTCAGCGAGCGGCAATTAACGAACGCGTTCTGGTCACAACACTGACCAAGCGGATGGCGGAAGACCTCACCGAATATCTCGAAGAACACGGCGAGCGCGTGCGTTATCTTCACTCCGACATTGATACCGTTGAGCGTATGGAAATCATCCGCGATTTACGTCTGGGCGAGTTTGACGTACTGGTTGGCATTAACTTACTGCGCGAAGGTCTGGATATGCCGGAAGTTTCGCTGGTGGCAATCCTCGACGCCGACAAAGAGGGCTTCCTGCGTTCTGAACGTTCATTAATTCAGACCATCGGGCGTGCGGCGCGTAACGTCAACGGCAAAGCGATTCTCTACGGCGATAAGATAACCCCGTCAATGGCGAAAGCGATTGGCGAAACCGAACGTCGCCGCGAGAAACAGCAGAAGTACAACGAAGAGCATGGCATTACACCGCAAGGGCTGAACAAGAAAGTGGTCGATATCCTGGCGCTGGGGCAGAACATTGCTAAAACCAAAGCCAAGGGCAGAGGGAAAGCGCGCGCGATTGTTGAGCCAGATAATGCGCCGATGGATATGTCGCCAAAAGCGTTGCAACAGAAAATCCATGAGCTGGAAGGGCAGATGATGAAACATGCGCAAAACCTGGAGTTCGAAGAGGCGGCGCAAATTCGCGATCAGTTGCATCAGTTACGCGAGCTGTTTATTGCTGCATCGTGACGAGATGAGAAAGCCGGAATGTTCTTCCGGCTCAGATTAACTATGAAGTCAAAAAAGTGCTCGAACGATCCCCTCGCCCCTTTGGGAGAGGGTTAGGGTGAGGGGAACAGGCCGCATTGCTCCAGAAGCCTGGTCAGCAATCTCAGCCACGTTAACCCAACGCCTGTAACGCCTTTTCCAGTGCGTTATGTAACAACTGGCGGTCATGACGATAGGGGATATCGCTGGCCTCCAGTACGTCCTGGATCACTATTCTGTCGGTGACCGCAGAAACATCCACTTTCGGCCCAACGACTACGGCATCAATAACCTTCTTGCCGACATACTGCTCCATAATCGCCAGCTTATTTTCCAGCTTCAGATTCGCCGCTGGTAAGCTAAGTTCACGTCCCAGATTGCCGATATAGACCATCGGAGCTGGCGTGCGGCGCAATGCCTGCGCCATTTCCTTAAGCAGCAGGATCGGCATCAGGCTGGTATAAAAACTGCCTGGCCCGATAAGAATCAGATCTGCTTCATTGATAGCATGTACAGCTTCACGCGTAGCAGGCACATTAGGGGTTAACAGTAATTCCTGAATCGGCGTGGTTAACTGGTCAATATTTACCTCGCCGTAAACTTCATGCCCCTGATCGTCAATCGCCATCAGATCAACGGGATGCTCTGACATCGGAATCAAATGCGCATCCACTTTCAGCAGATTACGAATTAAATTGATGGCTTCCAGAGGCCGCACGCTAAGGTGGTCCAGCGCCTTTAACATCAGGTTTCCAAGGTTATGCCCGGAAAGCTCGCCATTACCGCCAAAACGATATTCAAACATCGCGGAAGCGACGCTGGGTTCTGTAATTAACTGATTAAGACAGTTGCGCATATCGCCCCAGGCAATACCGCCTTCTGAGCGGCGAATACGCCCTGTTGAACCACCGTTATCGGTGGTGGTCACAATGCCCGTTAAACGAGAACCCAAAGACGAAAGTGAGGAGAGAACGCGTCCCAGTCCATGCCCTCCGCCGAGAGCAACGACACGATCAAGGTCAGCCAGCGTACGATTGCGCATATAAATTCCTGAAGTCAGATTATCCGCGCTACAGTAGCGCAACTGACAGGGAAACAGCAATTAACCCGCCAAAATTGAGGATACAAATAATTGTTTTCTACCTCTAAAGGACGATATACGCACTGCATTGCTGATGATGTACATCAAAGTAAAACCATCATTTTCCCTTATTCTGTAGGGAAATAGCACGATCATGACGCTATATACATGATTACATAGCGGAAAGTGTGAATGGTAAAAATCTCATTTACACGCTAGTATCGGCATAACCACTAAACACTCTAGCCTCTGCACCTGGGTCAACTGATACGGTGCTTTGGCCGTGACAATGCTCATAAAGATTGCCACCAGGGCGAAGGAAGAAATGACTTCGCCTCCCGTATCTGGAAAGGTGTACATGGCTTCACAACTGACTGATGCATTTGCGCGTAAGTTTTACTACTTGCGCCTGTCGATTACCGATGTGTGTAACTTTCGTTGCACCTACTGCCTGCCGGATGGCTACAAGCCGAACGGCGTCACTAATAAAGGCTTCCTGACCGTCGATGAAATTCGTCGGGTTACTCGCGCCTTCGCCAGTCTGGGCACCGAAAAAGTTCGCCTGACAGGCGGCGAGCCGTCTTTACGCCGTGACTTTACCGATATCATCGCCGCCGTGCGGGAAAACGACGCTATTCGCCAGATTGCGGTCACTACCAATGGTTACCGTCTGGAACGCGATGTCGCGAACTGGCGCGATGCAGGCCTGACGGGCATTAACGTCAGCGTTGATAGCCTCGACGCCCGTCAGTTTCACGCCATTACCGGGCAGGATAAATTCAACCAGGTAATGGCAGGCATCGATGCCGCATTTGAAGCCGGGTTTGAGAAGGTTAAAGTCAATACCGTACTGATGCGGGATGTCAATCATCACCAACTCGACACCTTTCTGAACTGGATCCAGCATCGCCCCATTCAGCTGCGTTTTATCGAACTGATGGAAACGGGCGAGGGCAGCGAACTCTTCCGTAAGCACCATATCTCTGGTCAGGTTCTGCGTGACGAGCTGCTGCGTCGTGGCTGGCTCCATCAGCTTCGTCAACGCAGCGACGGCCCCGCGCAAGTTTTTTGTCATCCGGATTACGCCGGAGAGATCGGCCTTATCATGCCGTATGAAAAAGACTTCTGCGCCACCTGCAACCGCCTGCGCGTCTCCTCCATTGGTAAACTCCACCTCTGCCTGTTTGGTGAGGGCGGCGTTAATCTGCGCGATCTGCTGGAAGACGATACCCAGCAACAGGCGCTGGAAGCACGTATTTCGGCGGCGCTGCGGGAGAAAAAACAGACCCATTTCCTGCATCAAAACAACACCGGTATTACGCAAAACTTATCGTACATTGGCGGTTAAAACGTCAAAAGGAGAGATCAGATGAGTCAGGTAAGCACTGAATTTATCCCGACCCGTATTGCTATTCTTACGGTTTCTAATCGTCGCGGTGAAGAAGACGATACCTCCGGTCACTATCTGCGCGACTCGGCGCAGGAAGCAGGCCATCACGTTGTCGATAAAGCCATAGTCAAAGAAAATCGCTACGCCATCCGTGCCCAGGTATCTGCGTGGATCGCCAGCGACGATGTGCAAGTGGTGCTGATTACAGGTGGTACTGGCCTGACGGAAGGCGATCAAGCGCCAGAAGCACTGCTGCCGCTGTTCGATCGTGAAGTCGAAGGCTTCGGCGAAGTGTTCCGTATGCTGTCGTTCGAAGAGATTGGCACCGCAACGCTGCAATCTCGTGCGGTGGCGGGTGTTGCTAACAAGACACTGATTTTCGCCATGCCTGGTTCAACCAAAGCGTGCCGCACCGCCTGGGAAAATATCATCGCGCCGCAGTTGGATGCCCGTACGCGTCCGTGCAATTTCCACCCACATTTGAAGAAATAAGTATGTCGCAACTGACCCATATCAACGCCGCTGGCGAAGCGCACATGGTGGATGTCTCCGCCAAAGCGGAAACTGTGCGTGAAGCGCGCGCCGAAGCCTTTGTCACCATGCGCAGTGAGACGCTGGCGATGATCATTGATGGTCGCCACCACAAAGGCGACGTATTTGCCACTGCGCGCATTGCCGGTATTCAGGCGGCAAAACGCACCTGGGATCTGATCCCGCTCTGTCATCCGCTGATGCTCAGCAAAGTTGAAGTCAATTTACAGGCCGAGCCGGAACATAATCGGGTACGAATTGAAACGCTTTGCCGCCTGACCGGAAAAACTGGTGTCGAAATGGAAGCATTAACCGCAGCCTCTGTGGCGGCGCTGACCATTTATGACATGTGCAAAGCGGTGCAAAAAGATATGGTGATTGGCCCGGTACGTTTGCTGGCGAAGAGCGGCGGCAAGTCGGGTGATTTTAAGGTGGAAGCGGATGATTAAAGTTCTTTTTTTCGCCCAGGTGCGCGAGTTGGTGGGAACAGATGCAACCGAAGTGGCTGCGGATTTCCCAACCGTTGAAGCGTTACGCCAACATCTGGCTGCGCAGAGCGATCGCTGGACGCTGGCGCTGGAAGATGGCAAATTGCTGGCTGCCGTCAACCAGACGCTGGTGAGTTTTGACCATCCGCTGACTGACGGCGACGAAGTGGCTTTCTTCCCGCCGGTAACCGGAGGTTAAGATGGCAGAAACCAAAATTGTTGTCGGCCCGCAGCCGTTCCGAGTAGGGGAAGAGTACCCGTGGCTGGCGGAGCGTGACGAAGATGGTGCAGTGGTCACGTTTACCGGTAAGGTGCGCAACCATAACCTGGGCGATAGTGTAAAAGCATTAACCCTCGAACACTATCCGGGGATGACGGAAAAGGCACTGGCTGAAATCGTGGATGAGGCGCGTAACCGTTGGCCGCTGGGACGCGTCACGGTGATTCACCGCATTGGCGAATTATGGCCGGGCGATGAAATCGTTTTTGTCGGCGTCACCAGCGCACACCGTAGCAGCGCGTTTGAAGCCGGGCAGTTTATTATGGATTATCTGAAAACCCGCGCACCGTTCTGGAAGCGCGAAGCCACGCCGGAAGGTGATCGCTGGGTCGAAGCCAGGGAGAGCGATCAGCAGGCGGCGAAACGCTGGTAGTTTTTTGTTGGCCGGATAAGGCATCGCTGCATCCGGCAATTTCACCGCTCTGGACATGCGTTTACGCTGCGTCGATGCACACCCTCATCATTTGCAGTATCCTTTAGATATTCCTTATATCTTCAGGAGAAAGTCATGGACAGATTCCCACGTTCAGATTCAATCGTACAACCCCGTGCTGGCTTGCAAACCTATATGGCGCAGGTCTATGGCTGGATGACAGTTGGCCTGTTGCTGACCGCATTTGTTGCCTGGTATGCGGCTAATTCTGCCGCCGTTATGGAGCTGCTATTCACTAACCGGGTCTTCTTAATCGGTTTGATAATCGCGCAATTAGCTCTGGTTATCGTGTTATCAGCGATGATTCAAAAACTCAGCGCGGGCGTAACGACGATGCTCTTTATGCTTTATTCGGCGCTAACGGGCTTAACGCTCTCCAGTATTTTCATTGTCTACACTGCCGCCTCTATTGCCAGTACCTTCGTTGTCACCGCCGGGATGTTTGGCGCGATGAGTCTGTATGGTTACACCACAAAACGCGATTTAAGTGGCTTCGGCAATATGCTATTTATGGCATTAATCGGTATTGTCATAGCCTCGCTGGTGAACTTCTGGCTGAAAAGCGAAGCGTTGATGTGGGCAGTCACCTACATCGGCGTGATTGTCTTTGTTGGACTGACGGCGTA
Organism: Escherichia sp. 93.0816; assembly: GCF_013368855.2. Classification (NCBI taxonomy): domain Bacteria; kingdom Pseudomonadati; phylum Pseudomonadota; class Gammaproteobacteria; order Enterobacterales; family Enterobacteriaceae; genus Escherichia; species Escherichia sp. 93.0816. The sequence goes on from NZ_JABWNC020000008.1 coordinate 38,426, forward strand.
TGACACTCAGAAACTGAAAAATATGGGTGAACAGATTGATACCCGCGACACGTCGAACCTGCGTAAATATTCCATTCTTGGCGCATTAACGTTGTATCTGGACTTCATCAACCTGTTCCTGATGTTGCTGCGGATCTTTGGCAACCGCCGTTAAACGCATTTCTTATAAAATCCCGGAATGACACCGGGATTTTTTTTGTCTATTCGATAATAAGTATATATTTAAAAAATAGGCATAAAGATATAATTCATATTGATTATATCTTTATATCTATGCATGTGATGCATTTTTATAAATCTGGTATACCTAAAAGAAAATAGAGTACAATCCTACGGTTTTATTAATGGCTGGTGATATTCATCTGTTAAATAAATGCTTGCGGGTAAAAATCAATCATCTGCTGATAATATATCTCAATGGGATTAATTTTTAAATATATATTCATATAATAAATGAATTGGGGTTCTATGTCTTTCGTATTACCATCGATAACGGCTTATCCACGGCAGTCAAAAAAATACATTTTCATCGCATTGCTACTTGTATCCGTATTATTCCAGCTTTGGCCTGTTTATTTTTTACAGCCATTGAGGGTTATCCTGCGCGTCGGTATCTGCAACTTGCTAATCATCCTGTGTTTGACAGGGTGTTATCGATTATTTGTTGGAAAAATAGCAGCATTGGGTGTATCACTGTTATTGACCATTAACTTTATGGTCGCGCTTTGTACATGGCAAATTTATCAAAGTGAATTTAATATTATCTTTGCGATGAGTATCATGGAAACCCACTGGTCTGAAGTGAAAACAATGTCGGGGTTATATCTATCCTGGATACCAGTATGTGTTGTTTATTTCTTGCTGACTTATTTTTCTATACACATGGGCGTTAAGTGTGTGTCTACTAAAGTTCAATGTGTATCACTGGTGATACTATTAATATTTATCTCATGGTTTAGCTACAATCAATGGAGTAAACAGAAAAAAGATGGTCTTGGAGGATACTCTCCATTAAGCTCCAGGGTGTTAAGATTTACACCATTTTATACCGCTGCTGATTTTATTATTGCTTATCGAGATATTTCTTTTGCCAGGGAAATAAAACAAATTGATGTGGATTTACCGGGATTGATTGCTAAAGAAACGGATATTGAAAATTATGTTATTATCGTAGGGGAGTCTGTACGGCGCAGTAATATGAGTTTGTATGGCTTTGGCATCAATACCACGCCTGTACAAAATGAGATTGGACCACAGGCGCTTATCTTTGATAATGCGGTTTCCCCAGCGGCGGCAACAGTAACTTCTGTTCCGATGATCCTCAGTAAAGCGACAACAGAAAGTTTTACCGCTGCGGACTTATCAAATAATGTTATTGCCGTCGCTAATAAAGTGGGGTATCAGACTACCTGGTTAAGTACCGTGGGTATGTCCGGGAAGCATAATAACTATATTACGCTCATTGGTCGTTCCAGTCATAATACACATTGGGTAAGCGAGGAATACGATGATAGCCTTCTTCCGTTGTTGGATGAAGCATTAAAAGCCAAGGGTAAGAAATTAATACTGCTACATGGTAATGGTAGCCATGAAATTGCCTGTACACGCTACCCTGAATGGGCAGATAAAATTAAAACTGGGGATAAATACGAGGATTGCTACAACAACTCCATACAATTTACCGATTACATCATTGGTGAAATCATGAAACGACTGGAGGGAAGTAAATCCTCATTACTCTATTTTTCTGACCACGGTCTGGAGAAAAATCCCAATATTCCATCGTATTATATGCACGCCGCAGATACTCCCAGTAAAGAAGCCTACGATGTACCGCAATTTATCTGGTATAGCCAGGCTGCTATCGCCAGTCAACCGCGTAAACTTGGACACATTCAAGAAGTTTATTCATTGCTTAATAACTATGCGATGATTCTTGACTGGCTGGGCATCTCTACCCACGAAGAGCATTGCAATTCGCCATTATCTCAGTGTTATCGTCCGGACTCCTCTATTCCAGTAACTGATGGCACCCGCGCTAAAATATTTGAATATAAAGATTTGCGAGACACCTTCACATCACCGAAGAAAAATGTTTTTTATCGCGAAGCCAGTCCGAATCCGCTGTGATTTATGCAGAGAGGACATCGCCCGATGTCCCCTCATTGTTATTACGGAAACAATAAACATTAGTCTGGCGTAAAACATACTTTGTGACAGGACTGTAGCGTATCAGAATGCAGGAACGCATTAGTTGTGTAGGGCGGATAAGGGCCATGAACAAATAGCACGTTGCTAACAATCTGCACAAACCAAAAGAACTTAACTGAACATCACATCACCGCTTCATTTTTCGCCCGTAGCTTCTTCGCCTGGCTTTCCAGCAGCAGGTAACAGATCAGCGCCAGCAGCAGCGGGATAAAGTAGTACAGGACACGGTAAGCGAGCAGGGCGGCGATAATCGTTCCTTTTGATGTATGTTCTCCTGCCAGTAGCGCGATAAACACCGCTTCCAGCACGCCAATACCCGCTGGAATATGCACAATGACGCCGGCAATACTGCTAACCAGCAACACGCCCAGTACAAAGAAATAGTTCACGTTTTGACCAAGTAACAGCCAGATAATCGCTCCCATAACCATCCAGTTGACGCTGGAAATCAGCATCTGGGTGAGGGCGAATTTCCATGAAGGTAGCATCAGCTTTTGCCCTTTGATGGTCATATGACGGTGTTTAGCGAAGGCGCAAAACCATAAATAGACTGCAATTATCAGCAGCAAACCAATGCCGAGAATACGCAGCGTGGTTTGATCGATATACCAGTGATCCGGCAGTTCCACCACGCCCACGGTAAAAATAATCCCGGCGAGCAAAATATAGCCCAGCCAGTTAGTGGTAATACTCAGCGAGAAAATCCGTGTAATAGTGCTACCCGGTAATCCCAGGCGGGAGTAAAGACGATAACGCATACCAATGCCGCCGACCCAGGTACTGAGCGTCAGGTTGAAGGCGTAGCAGATAAATGACACCAGCATCACCTGGCGCTTCGCCAGTTTATGACCGCAGTAGAAGCGGGCTAGCAGGTCATAACAGCCGTAGAGCAGGTAGCTCACGACCACCAGCCCAACCGCACTGAGCAGCGCAACGCGATTGTAGTCGCGGATGACTTTCCAGACCTCTTCCCAGTCCACCTTTTTGGCGTAGACCACCAGCAACACAATCACCGCGATAAAAAACAGCCAGGTGAGGATCTTCTTTGCTAAGCGCCAGCGCGGGTGTGATTTACTCATCAGGGTTTCACCCCCGTATTTTCCGTTTCTACCCGATCCTGCGTTTCCATTGCCGGCTGCGCGGGCGGATCAACTTGCGCCAGACGTGGCGTATGCGCCGGAAGCCAGCCCACCAGCGCCGGGAAATGGCGTAGAAAGTGGAATGCCAGCACGCTTTTAGTCAGGTTCCACCAGGTGCGTTTTGGCAGCATGGTTTCATCTACCTGCTGGCAGTCAGCGGCGATGATGCCGTTCAGATTATCGCGCAGCGTCTGGTTAAAATTACGATCGTGGATGATAACGTTTGCCTCCAGATTCAGCGACAAACTGAGCGGATCGAGATTACTGGACCCTACCGTCGCCCAGTGATCGTCCATTAACGCGACTTTGCCGTGGAGCGGGCGGCGGCGATATTCAAATACCTGAACGCCACCTTTAACCAGATAGTTATACAGCAAGCGCGCGCCGACTCTGACAATAGGCATATCCGGTTCGCCCTGAATGATCAGTTTGATCCGCACCCCACGCCGTGCCGCTTTACGCAAGGCGTGTAAAAATCGATAGCCGGGGAAGAAGTAGGCGTTGGCGATAATCACTTCCCGCCGCGCCTGAGTGAGCATTTTCAGATAGTGGCGCTCAATATCGCTGCGATGTTCTTCGTTATCGCGCCAGACCAGCAATACCTGCGCTTCTCCCGGCTGGCGGTTCTCTTCCGCCTTGTGATGACGTCGCCACCAGCGCCGTGCCGCGCTTTGTCCGGGCAGGTTTTCCAGTTCAAATTGCAGAATATCTTCCACAATTGGCCCCTCCAGGCGCACCGCGTAATCCTGTTTGGCCTCTGGACCGTAGCTGGACATATGCTCGGCGGAGTAATTCAGCCCGCCAATAAAGGCGATGCGTGCGTCGATCACCACGATTTTGCGATGCATCCGGCGAAACACATTAGTTCGCATACCGAACAGACGAGGGCGGGGATCGTAATAACGAAACACCACGCCAGCCGCCGTCAGTTCATTGACAAACTCATCGCTGAGATCCGGCGAACCGTAGCCATCCAGCAAGACTTCCGCTTTAACCCCGCGTCGTGCAGCGTCCAGCAATGCTGAGTGTAATTGTTTACCGACGTCATCCTCGAACCAGATAAACGTTTCAAGAATGATGCGTTCTTGCGCCTCGCCAATCGCTTTAAATACAGCGGGATAATATTGCTCGCCGTTCTCCAGCAACTGGATCTTATTGCCTTCGCGCCAGCTACATTTCATAAATGAATCTCCGCACTCAAAGGGGCATGATCAGAAAGATGTCGCCAGGTGCGCAGCGGTAGCGAGGTTGGCGCGCTGGCGCTGGCGTTTTTGACATAGATCCTGTCCAGACGTAGTAGAGGAAATTGCACCGGAAACGTGCGTGCCGGGCGTCCGTGGGCGCGGGTAAATATCTCATCCAGCCCGGCCTGTACTTTTAAGGGATGATTGGCTTTTTGCCGCCAGTCGTTGAAATCACCCGCCACTAAAACGGGTTCGTCGGGCGGAAGCTGGTTTACCCATTCGGCGAGCATCGCAAGCTGCGCCTGACGGTGCGCCTCACGCAGGCCAAGATGCACGCACATCACATGAATCGCTTTCCCGGTCACCGGCGGCACAATGCGGCAATACAGTACGCCACGTTTTTCCGCTCCATCGACAGAAACATCGCGATTTTCATAATGTTCAATGGGATAGCGCGACAGTACGGCGTTGCCGTGATGTCCTTCCGGGTATACGGCATTGCGGCCGTAGGCAAAATCGCTCCACATAGTGTCGGCGAGAAACTCGTAGTGCGAGGTATCGGGCCAGTTTTCCACATGCAGTGGATGAACTTCGTGCGCTCCCATCACTTCCTGCAGGCAAACTATATCGGCGCTGACGGTGCGCACGGCGTCGCGAAGTTCCGGCAAAATGAAGCGTCGGTTAAACGCTGTAAAGCCTTTGTGAATATTGATGGTGAGTACCTTGAACGAAAATTGTTGTGTTTGATCGGGCATAATTTTCCTGTCTTTGCCTCTTATCTCATTGAAATAGTGTAGTCGGCGTCACAAAAAGGTGCGGTCTTACGGAATTTTCCGTAAAGTTCGGTACTCTGAGTTAGTAGAGATAAATTCTTCAGGAGAGAAGCCATGAAGTGGCAACAACGTGTTCGTGTCGCAACTGGCCTAAGTTGCTGGCAGATTATGTTGCATTTACTGGTAGTGGCGCTGCTGGTGGTGGGCTGGATGAGTAAAACTCTGGTTCACGTCGGCGTGGGATTGTGCGTGCTGTATTGTGTAACGGTAGTGATGATGCTGGTGTTTCAGCGTCACCCTGAACAACGCTGGCGCGAGGTGGCAGACGTACTGGAAGAGCTGACCACCACCTGGTATTTTGGCGCGGCGCTGATTGTGCTGTGGCTGTTGTCCCGCGTACTGGAAAACAACTATTTGCTGGCAATTGCAGGGCTGGCGATCCTTGCCGGCCCGGCGGTGGTGTCGTTACTGGCGAAAGATAAAAAGTTACATCACCTTGCGTCTAAACATCGCGTACGCCGCTGACCCTGTCGTGGCCGTTATCACCAGTAGCGGCCACAAACTGTTCCACACAATATCCAGACTCGCATCCTTCAAATAAATCTGCTTGGTAATGTCCGTAAAGTGGCGGATAGGGTTAATCCACGTCAGGTTTTGCAGCCACACCGGCATGTTCTCTACCGGCGAAACGTAACCGGAAAGCAGAATGGCGGGCATCATAAAGACGAATACCCCGATAAACGCCTGCTGTTGCGTTGCACAGAGTGATGAAATCAGCAGACCGAATCCCACCAGTGACAAACCGTAAATCACCATCGTGAAATAGAACAGCGCCAGCGATCCGGCGAAGGGGATTTGATACGCCCAGATACCAATCGCCAGCACAATGGTGGCCTGGAACGTGGCGACAATTAACGCCGGTACGGCTTTACCGATGAATATCTGCCAGGTGGTGAGGGGCGAAACCAGTAGCTGATCGAGCGTTCCCTGTTCGCGTTCGCGGGCGACAGAAAGTGAAGTGACGATCATCACGCCGATAGTGGTGATCATGGCGATCAACGATGGCACCACAAACCATTTGTAGTCGAGGTTTGGGTTATACCAGTTGCGTACCACCAGTTCGCTGTTGTTGGGCTTCGGCTTTCCTTCCAGCAGCTCCTGCTGATAGTTTTTGACGATCTGTTGCAGGTAGTTGGCGGCGATTTGCGCACTGTTGGAGTTACGCCCGTCGAGAATTAACTGCAACGGCGCGGTCTGGAACGTATCCAGTTTGCGCGAGAAATCAGCCGGGAAACGCACCAGCAGTAGCGCCTTTTGCGTATCGATAGTCGGGCGGATCTCCTGCGGACTTTTCAGCAGCAGCACATGGGTAAAGGCGCTGGCGCGGGCAAAACGCTGGGTCAGCTCCACCGAATGCTCGCCGTTATCTTCATCGTAGATAGCGATGGTGGCGTTGGTGACTTCCAGCGTGGCGGCAAACGGGAACAGGATCACCTGAATAAGCACGGGTAAAATCAGAATCGCCCGCGTCTGCGGTTCGCGCAGCAGCGACTGCAACTCTTTGCGGATTAACGTCCATAAGCGATGAAACATGCTCTTCTCCCTAATCCAGCCGACGTTTGGTTTTCAGCCACGTCAGGCCGATAAACATCACCGCCGAAGCGATCAAAAACAGCACGTTTACCACCAGTACCACCGGAATATTCCCGGCGAGGAACAGGCTTTGCAGGGTGCTGACGAAATAACGTGCGGGAATAATGTACGTCACCGCGCGGATCACTGCGGGCATACTGTCGATCTGAAAAATAAAGCCGGAAAGCATAATCGACGGCAGGAAAGCGGCGTTCAGTGCTACCTGAGCGGCGTTGAACTGGTTGCGGGTAATCGTAGAAATCAGCAGCCCCATCCCCAGCGTACTGAGCAAAAACAGACTGGTGATAAAAAACAGGATCAGCAGCGAACCGCGATAGGGCACGCCGAGAATAAACACCGACACCAGCATACAGAGCAGCATCGCCAGCATACCGAGGAAGTAATAGGGGATCAGCTTACACAGCAGCAACTCCGTGCGGGTAATCTCCGTAGAGAGCAAAGCCTCCATAGTGCCGCGCTCCCACTCCCGCGCTACCACCAGCGAGGTGAGGATCGCGCCGATGACCGTCATGATAATGGTTACCGCACCGGGGATAATAAAGTGCTGGCTTATCGCCGCCGGGTTAAACCAGTAGCGTGTCTGGACGTCGATAAGTGGTTCAAAAGTCTGCCCATTGTCCTCTGCCCGCTGCATTTGCCAGATCTGCCAGATCCCTTCGACATAACCCTGCACAAAGTTGGCGGTATTTGGCTCGCTGCCGTCGGTGATCACCTGAATCGGTGCGGTGGCGTTGGCGCGCTCCATCTGTTCGGCAAAATCCACCGGAATCACCACCAGACCGCGAATTTTCCCCGCCTGCATTTTGGCGATCAGTTCCTGACGATTATCGCTGATGGTGGCATCAATATAGGGCGAGCCGGTCATCGTGTGGGTGAAATCCAGCGCCGCTTCGCTACGCTGCTCCAGCAAAATCCCGACCCGCAGCTTGCTGGAGTCGAGGTTAATACCGTAACCAAAAATAAACAGTAGCAACAGCGGGATCACCACCGCAATCAGCCAGCTACTTGGGTCGCGAATAATCTGCCGCGTCTCTTTGACGCACAGCGCCCGCACACGACGCCAGGAAAGGATCGGGTTACTCATTGCCATGCTCCTTATCCCAGTCGTGGATCAACTGAATAAAGGCTTGCTCCATAGTGGGATCAGGTTGCTCATCGTTAGCCGACTGCGCTTTCAAATCGTCCGGCGTACCGCTGGCAATCAGCTTCCCGCGATACACCAGCCCGATGCGGTCGCAATATTCCGCTTCATCCATAAAGTGTGTGGTGACCATCACCGTGACGCCTTTCTCTACCATGCTGTTGATGTGCAGCCAGAACTCGCGGCGGGTGAGGGGATCAACGCCGGAAGTCGGTTCATCGAGAAACAGAATGTCCGGTTCGTGCATTAGCGAGCAGGCCAGCGCCAGCCGCTGTTTAAAACCCAACGGCAGTTCATCGGTGGCATGTGAGGCGATACTTTTCAGGCCAAATGCCTCGCTCATACGGGAGATTTTTTCGTTCTGCGCCCGACCGCGTAAACCATACACACCGGAGAAAAAGCGTAAATTCTGTTCGACCGTCAAGTTGCCGTAGAGCGAAAATTTTTGCGCCATATAGCCGAGATGCTGGCGCGCTTTACCAGAACTCTCTTTCAGATCCATGCCCAGCACCAGCGCCTGACCAGAGGTCGGCACCAGCAAGCCACACATCATCTTAAAGGTGGTTGATTTCCCAGCGCCGTTTGGCCCGAGCAAACCAAAGATTTCACCGCGTTTGACGGCAAAATTCACGTGATCGGTGGCGGCAAAATCACCAAATTTTTTGGTCAGTTCTTTCGCTTCGATCACCGTCTCGCCGGGTGTGCCTTCTACCGTATGTAATATTGCGCCCAGCGGTGATTCCGAGGTTCCGGCACCACCCAGCAAATCAATAAACGCATCTTCAAAACGCGGCGTTGTTTCGTTGATGTTGATCTCCGGCATCCCGTCGGCATGGCGAATATCGTCTGGCGTGGCCTCTTTTTTGAGGATCAGGCGCACGGATTTCCCCTGAATCATTCCGTCGCTGACCTGCGGCAGTTTCAATGCCCGTTGCAGCAATTTGCGGTTGCCCTCGTGCGGGCTGGTCATCAGAAAGCTGCGCCCGGCCATAGTCTGCGTCAGAGCCGTCGGTTCCCCCTGATACAGCAGCTCGCCTTCGTTCATCAGCAACACGTCACGGCACTGCTCGGCTTCATCGAGATACGAGGTGCTCCAGAGAATTAACATTCCTTCGCCTGCCAGCTCATGCACCATCTGCCACAGTTCGCGCCGTGAGATAGGGTCAACGCCGACGCCGGGTTCATCGAGCAGTAACACTTTCGGCGCGCCCACCAGGGTACAGGCCAGCCCGAGTTTTTGCTTCATCCCGCCGGAGAGCTTGCCCGCCAGGCGTCCGGTAAACGGGCCAAGAGACGTAAACTCCAGCAGGCGAGCAAAAGTCTGCTTCCGCGCTTCACCGGTGACGCTGCGCAAATCCGCGTACAGATTGAGGTTTTCCATCACCGTGAGATCTTCATACAGACCGAATTTCTGCGGCATATAGCCGAGCACCGCGTGCAGCGCAGCGTCGTTTTTGATCGGATCAAAGCCAATCACCGTGGCACTGCCACTATCAGGTTTCAGCAACCCGGCCAGCATCCGCATCAGCGTGGTTTTGCCCGCGCCGTCCGGCCCTACCAACCCCGTCACATAACCAGCGTGAATGGTGCAGTCGAGCGGCGCGACGGCGGGCTTGTCCATGCCCGGAAAGCGTTTTTCCAGGCCGTTCAGCGTGATAACGGCATCATTCATGTCCTGCCTCGTCACCAAATTGCACCGTCACTGGCATACCCTGGCGTAACGCATCATCGGCGTCGGTCACCACAATACGCAGGCGATAAACGAGGTCGGTACGCAGATCCGGCGTTTCGACGGTTTTCGGGGTAAATTCAGCGGTTGGCGAAACGAAACCAATCTGCCCGTGATAGGGCTTGTCCGGGCGACCATCGGTATAGAGCAGCACTTTGCGTCCCGGCTGCGCCTGGTCAAGATTACGTTCATCAACATAAGCGCGCACCCACACCGGACGCGTCAGCGAGACGGTAAACACCGTGCCGCCTTCATTGAGCACCGTGCCAGGCTCTACCGCGCGGGTTAACAGCGTGCCGTCAGACGGTGCAACCAGCGTCGAATCCTGCAAATTCAGCTCCGCCTGCGCCAGTTGCGCCTGTGCCTGTTCGAGGCTGGCTTTTGCCTGGGCGATATCCTGTTCGCGGTTACCGGAACGGTACTGACGCAATTTATCCTGAGCTGATTTCAGCGTTGCCTGCGCCTGGTCGCGCGAGGAGCGGGCATTTTCCAGGTCGTTTGCCGAAATGGTACGGCTTTTCCACAGCCCTTGCTGGCGGTTATAGAAGTTCTGCGCATAGTCATAGGCGGCTTGCGCCTGTTTCACCGCTGCGGCGGCCTGAGCGATTTCTTCATCGCGATACCCGGCAAGCATCAGGTCATACTGCGCCTGAGCCACCGAAACGCCCGCTTTCGCCTGCATCAGGGCAATCTCATACGGCTTATGATCCAGTTCGCCCAGCACCTGGCCCGCTTTGATCGCATCACCTTCGTCTACCGCCAGCGACTCAACGCGACCACCGACACGGAAGCTCAGATTCACCGTACGAATATCCACGTTGCCATACAGCGTCAGGCCGTTATCCTGGCGGCTTTGATACCACCAGTAGCCTCCGGCAACCACGGCGGCAAGCACCACTACCGCCAGTCCAGTCACGACAGTTTTTTTCATCACTACAAACTCCTTTGCGATAATCCTTGCAAAATCAGGTCGATATGACAGGTCACCGTCTGGTTGATCAGTTCGGTCTTTTCTTCATCGAACGCGCTCCAGCCGGTGCGTAACAGAATCGTTTCTTTACCAAGACGAAACGCCAGAATCTCGCCAAGTAATGCATGGGTATGGAGGATCATACGGGTATCGTTGGCATCACAACCGGTCCAGGCGGCGATCAGACGCGTAAGATGGCTGTGTAACGGGCTAATCACCTGTTCATGCACCAGATGGTAGGCTGCCGTAGGAGAGAGCTGCTCACGGGAGATAAACTTGCTGAGGTTGACAGTGTCATCCTGGGTGAGCAGTTGAATCATGCTCCTGCAAGCGCGAAGAATCAGTTCGCGGATGGCGGCGCGATCCGGCTGTGGTTGCGTGAACAATCGTTCGGCTTCCTCGGCGTGCGGACGGAACTGCTCGCCAATAAAATCGGCAATCCACTGGGCGCAGGCGAGATATAAATCTTCTTTCGAACCGAAGTAATAGGTAATAGCAGCGATATTCTGCCCGGCCTGAGCGGCGATATCGCGGGTGGTGGCGTTCATTCCATACTCACCAAACTGCGCCAGTGCAGCGGCAATCAGCTGCTTTTTCGCCTGTTCACCTTTGGTTGTCATGGCAGGACTATTCATAGCACAGCCCATTCTTAATCAAATGATTGATTAAGATTATGACTCATTTTTCGCGTTGTCCAGTATGGCTAAGAACTTGAGCAACGTCAGTCACAGGGATAATTTATGCGCTGCGTCACAAAAACTGCTACACTCCGCTCCCTCATGACATTGTGGTTTTTGTCATTTTCCTTTTCAGTATCTCCCTGAAAACTACACCGGTAACGGTCGGGGCGGTTCGGAGTAGTTATGTCTTTCGATTCTTTGGGTTTAAGCCCTGATATCCTGCGCGCCGTTGCCGAGCAAGGTTACCGTGAACCCACCCCTATTCAGCAGCAGGCGATCCCTGCGGTGCTGGAAGGCCGCGACCTGATGGCCAGTGCCCAGACCGGCACGGGCAAAACAGCGGGCTTTACGCTGCCGCTGTTGCAACACCTGATTTCCCGCGAGCCGCACGCCAAAGGGCGTCGTCCGGTACGCGCGTTGATCCTCACCCCGACCCGCGAACTGGCGGCGCAGATTGGTGAAAACGTCCGTGATTACAGCAAATACCTGAACATTCGTTCGCTGGTGGTGTTTGGTGGCGTCAGCATTAACCCGCAGATGATGAAGCTGCGTGGCGGTGTTGATGTGCTGGTGGCAACGCCGGGGCGTTTGCTGGATCTGGAACACCAGAACGCGGTGAAACTGGATCAGATAGAGATCCTCGTCCTTGATGAAGCTGACCGTATGCTCGATATGGGCTTTATCCACGATATTCGTCGTGTGTTAACAAAACTGCCCGCGAAGCGCCAGAACCTGCTGTTCTCCGCGACTTTCTCTGACGAGATTAAAGCTCTGGCAGAAAAACTGCTGCATAACCCGCTGGAAATCGAAGTGGCACGCCGCAATACCGCCTCTGAGCAAGTGACCCAGCACGTTCACTTTGTCGATAAGAAACGCAAACGGGAATTGCTGTCACACATGATTGGTAAAGGTAACTGGCAGCAGGTGCTGGTATTTACTCGAACCAAACATGGCGCTAATCATCTGGCTGAACAATTAAATAAAGATGGCATTCGCAGTGCGGCGATCCACGGTAATAAATCGCAAGGTGCGCGTACTCGTGCGCTGGCCGATTTTAAATCGGGCGATATTCGTGTACTGGTGGCAACTGACATCGCTGCGCGCGGTCTGGATATCGAAGAGTTGCCGCACGTCGTCAACTATGAACTGCCAAACGTACCGGAAGATTATGTCCACCGTATCGGGCGTACTGGTCGTGCCGCCGCCACCGGCGAAGCGTTATCGCTGGTGTGTGTGGATGAACACAAACTGCTGCGTGATATCGAAAAACTGCTGAAAAAAGAGATCCCGCGCATTGCGATTCCGGGCTATGAGCCGGACCCATCAATCAAAGCCGAACCGATCCAAAACGGTCGCCAGCAACGCAGTGGCGGCGGTCGTGGGCAGGGTGGTGGTCGCGCTCAACAGCAGCCACGCCGTGCAGAAGGTGGTGCGAAGTCTGGTAACGCGAAACCCGCAGAAAAACCGTCTCGTCGTCTCGGCGATGCCAAACCGGCAGGCGAACAACAACGTCGCCGCCGTCCGCGTAAACCTGCCGCTGCGCAGTAATCTTTTATGCCGGGCTATGCCCGGCAGCAGACTGATGACAAAGTCCCAAAAGTGCCTGGACAGTCCCCTCGCCCCTTCGGGGAGAGGGTTAGGGTGAGGGGAACAAACCCGCACTGGCGTGATTATTTACCCTCACCCCGACCCTCTCCCTAAAAGGGCGAGGGGGGACAATGATGTTTCTCCCGATGCGGGAAATCCCTACATCCGGAAAACGTTATTGCGAGCCGCTTTCCAGAAACAGAAAAACCATTACCCCTGAAAACCGAAAAATGCCACAATATTGGCTGTTTATACAGTATTTCAGGTTTTCTCATGGCATTAACCGCCGCGCTTAAAGCGCAAATTGCCGCCTGGTATAAGGCGCTTCAGGAACAGATCCCCGACTTTATTCCCCGTGCGCCGCAGCGGCAGATGATTGCGGACGTCGCCAAAACGCTGGCCGGAGAAGAAGGGCGGCATCTGGCGATTGAAGCACCCACCGGCGTTGGGAAAACGCTCTCCTATTTGATCCCCGGCATTGCGATTGCACGTGAAGAGCAAAAAACGCTGGTGGTCAGTACCGCCAACGTGGCGTTGCAGGATCAAATCTACAGCAAAGATTTACCTTTGCTGAAAAAGATCATTCCCGATCTTAAATTTACCGCCGCTTTCGGGCGTGGGCGCTACGTTTGCCCGCGTAACCTGACGGCGCTTGCCAGCACTGAACCCACGCAACAGGATCTGCTCGCTTTTCTTGACGATGAACTGACGCCTAATAATCAGGAAGAGCAAAAACGCTGTGCAAAGCTGAAGGGCGATCTCGACACTTATAAATGGGATGGCCTGCGCGATCATACGGATATTGCTATTGATGACGATCTCTGGCGACGGCTGAGTACCGACAAAGCCAGCTGCCTCAACCGCAACTGTTACTACTACCGCGAATGCCCGTTTTTTGTTGCCCGTCGGGAGATTCAGGAAGCAGAAGTGGTGGTGGCAAACCATGCGCTGGTGATGGCGGCGATGGAAAGCGAAGCTGTATTGCCAGACCCGAAAAACTTGCTGCTGGTGCTGGATGAAGGGCATCACCTGCCGGACGTGGCGCGGGATGCGCTGGAGATGAGCGCCGAAATCACCGCGCCCTGGTATCGGCTCCAACTGGACTTGTTCACCAAACTGGTCGCCACCTGCATGGAGCAGTTTCGCCCGAAGACGATCCCACCGCTGGCAATCCCTGAACGTTTGAATGCGCATTGTGAAGAGTTGTATGAGCTTATCGCCTCTTTAAACAACATTCTCAATCTCTATATGCCTGCCGGGCAGGAGGCTGAGCACCGGTTTGCGATGGGCGAACTGCCTGATGAAGTGCTGGAGATCTGCCAGCGGCTGGCGAAACTGACAGAGATGTTGCGTGGTCTGGCAGAACTATTCCTTAACGATTTAAGCGAGAAAACCGGCAGCCATGACATTGTGCGCCTGCATCGGCTTATTTTGCAGATGAACCGCGCGCTGGGGATGTTTGAGGCGCAAAGCAAACTCTGGCGGCTGGCCTCGCTGGCGCAATCTTCCGGTGCGCCAGTGACCAAATGGGCGACGCGGGAAGAGCGTGACGGGCAGCTACATCTCTGGTTTCACTGCGTGGGGATCCGCGTCAGCGATCAGCTGGAAAGACTACTGTGGCGCAGCATTCCGCACATTATTGTCACTTCCGCGACCTTGCGTTCGCTGAACAGCTTCTCACGTTTGCAGGAGATGAGCGGGCTGAAAGAAAAAGCGGGCGATCGTTTCGTGGCGCTGGATTCACCGTTCAACCACTGCGAGCAGGGCAAAATTGTTATTCCCCGGATGCGCTTTGAGCCTTCTATCGACAACGAAGAGCAGCACATTGCTGAAATGGCCGCCTTTTTCCGTGAACAGGTGGAGAGCAAAAAACATCTCGGCATGTTGGTACTGTTTGCCAGCGGACGGGCGATGCAGCGGTTTCTCGACTATGTGACGGATTTACGTCTGATGTTACTGGTGCAGGGAGATCAGCCGCGCTACCGCTTAGTTGAACTGCATCGCAAACGCGTCGCTAACGGTGAGCGCAGCGTGCTGGTGGGCTTACAGTCATTCGCCGAAGGCCTTGATCTGAAAGGCGATCTGCTCAGTCAGGTGCATATCCATAAAATCGCCTTTCCGCCTATCGACAGTCCGGTGGTGATCACCGAAGGCGAATGGCTAAAAAGTCTTAACCGCTACCCGTTTGAGGTGCAAAGCCTGCCGAGCGCCTCGTTTAATCTGATCCAGCAGGTTGGGCGTCTTATTCGAAGCCACGGTTGCTGGGGCGAAGTGGTTATCTACGACAAACGCTTGTTGACCAAAAATTATGGCAAGCGATTACTGGATGCATTACCGGTATTTCCGATAGAGCAACCGGAAGTCCCTGAAGGTATAGTTAAAAAGAAAGAAAAAGCGAAATCCCCACGCCGTCGGCGGCGTTAATGATGTGAGTCAGGTAAGGAGTCGTAAATGGACTATCGCAAAATCATCAAAGAGATCGGGCGCGGGAAAAACCACGCACGCGATCTGGACCAGGATACGGCGCGCGGTCTGTATGCCCATATGCTCAATGGCGAAGTGCCTGACCTTGAGTTGGGTGGCATATTGATTGCACTGCGTATCAAAGGGGAAGGGGAAGCAGAGATGCTCGGCTTTTACGAAGCCATGCAAAATCACACCATCAAGCTGACGCCCCCCGTCGGCAAGCCGATGCCGATTGTCATCCCCAGTTACAACGGCGCGCGTAAACAGGCCAACCTGACGCCGTTGCTGGCGATTCTGCTGCATAAACTCGGTTTTCCGGTGGTCGTTCACGGCGTTAGTGAAGATCCGACTCGCGTGCTGACCGAAACCATTTTTCAACTGATGGGGATTGCGCCAACGCTACATGCCGGACAAGCACAGGCGAAGCTTGACGGGCACCAGCCGGTATTTATGCCCGTAGGCGCATTTTGCCCGCCGCTGGAAAAACAACTGGCGATGCGCTGGCGGATGGGCGTGCGTAACAGTGCGCATACCCTGGCGAAACTGGCGACACCGTTTGCCGAAGGTGAGGCACTGCGTCTTTCCAGCGTCTCGCATCCGGAATACATCGGGCGAGTCGCGAAGTTCTTTAGCGATATCGGCGGACGGGCGCTGTTAATGCACGGCACTGAAGGCGAAGTCTATGCTAATCCGCAACGCTGCCCGCAAATAAATCTTATTGACCGCGAAGGGATGCGGGTGCTGTATGAAAAACAGGACACTGCTGGCAACGAGCTACTGCCACAAGCAAAAGACCCGGAAACCACGGCGAAGTGGATTGAACGTTGCCTGGCTGGCAGCGAACCAATTCCCGAGTCACTGAACATCCAGATGGCTTGCTGTCTGGCGGCGGCGGGCGAAGTGGCAACCATTAGCGATGGTCTGGCGCGCATTAAGCAATCATTTTAATTTCTTCCTCAGCCGGATGATGACTGTCATCCGGTCTTTACTCCACTGCACCATGAAAGTGCAGCATCTTTATTGACCTTCCCGTGTGCGGCGCGCAGCATAAAAAACAACAGGCATATAACATAAACAGGAGTTAACCATGGAAAGTGGTCATCGCTTTCATGCCCGGACGCTGCACAACTTTGTTCTGACTGTGTTTCGTCAGATGGGTAGCGAGGAACAGGAAGCAAAATTAGTAGCAGATCATTTAATCGCAGCAAATCTGGCAGGTCATGATTCACATGGTATTGGCATGATCCCGAATTATGTGCGTTCCTGGCAGCAGGGCTATTTGCAGATCAACCATCACGCCAAAATTGTCAAAGATGCGGGAGCTGTAGTCACGCTTGATGGCGATCGCGCATGTGGTCAGGTAGCTGCATACGAGGCCATGACTCTGGGGATTGAAAAAGCACGTCACCACGGCATTGCTGCCGTGGCGCTGCGTAACTCACATCATATCGGGCGCATTGGTTATTGGGCGGAACAGTGCGCGGCGGCGGGGTTTGTCTCTATCCACTTTGTCAGTGTGGTAGGGAGCAAGGCTGTTGCGCCGTTCCGTGGTCGTGACAGTCGCTTTGGCACAAATCCGTTCTGCGTGGTCTTTCCCCGAAAAGATAATTTCCCGCTGTTGCTTGATTACGCCACCAGCACCATTGCGTTTGGTAAAGCGCGCGTGGCCTGGCATAAAGGCGTGCCCGTACCACCTGGTTGCCTGATCGACGTTAATGGCGTGCCAACGACCGATCCGGCAGTCATGCTGGAGTCACCGTTAGGAGCGTTGCTGGCCTTTGCTGAACATAAAGGTTACGCCCTGGCGGTGATGTGCGAAATTCTCGGTGGTGCACTTTCTGGCGGCAAAACCACTTATCAGGAAACATTGCAGCACAGCCCCGATGCCGGTTTTAACTGCATGACGAGCATTATCATTAACCCGGAGCTGTTCGGTGCGCCAGATTGTGCAGTGCAGTCCGAAGCCTTTGCCGAGTGGGTGAAAGCCTCGCCGCATGATGAAGATAAACCGATTTTGCTGCCGGGAGAGTGGGAAGTGAATATGCGCCGCGAACGGCAGGAGATGGGGATTCCATTGGATGCCGGAAGCTGGCAGGCAATTTGTGACGCCGCGCGGCAGATTGGTATATCAGAAGAGACGTTGCAGGCTTTCAGCCAGCAGTCAGCCAGCTAAAAAAAGCCCGTCCAGTGACGGACGGGCAAACAAGGGTAACATAGGATCAATGAGGGTTGGAGCACATGCGTCTGTCGGCAAACAGACAGGGAAATTCAGAACCTGATAGCTTCTTGCCGGATGCGGCGTAAACGCTTTATCCGGCCTGCGAATTACTTATAGATAACCGCTGTGCCGCTTAATTTATTGTTGTTGGTGGCGGATGTGATGCTGTATCCACTGGCGCCAGCCGCCGCCGCTTTTTCAGCCAGTTTCGCTTCCAGGGCATCGAGGGTGGATGCGCCATCGGCAGAAACTACGCCAATTTTATTCATGTTTTGTGCCTGGGATGCCGTGACCGGTTCCGCCGCGAACACGCCAAATGACAGAGTTGAAAGAGCCATAGCAGCAACAACAGTATTGATAGTTTTCATAATTAATCTCTCGCAGGTGATTTTTGTTTAAGTGACGTTGTTTCGTCGATGTGATGAGTATCACGTTTTTTTACGAGAGATAAAATCGAAGAGAATTGACCGCCTTGTTCAAATAAATTGATTGATATCTAACATGCTGATAATCAATTCATTTATCGCATGTATGAACCAATTTTGTAACACGTGGCAGTCACGGCTGCGTTAAAGGCACGGAATGCCACGAAAAATGAAAATCATACCATCTACATATCATGCCAGTTGCAGTTAACGTAACTGGCTGTCTTTCGAACCTCTGCGATTATATCCTGTATAATCTGGTTTTTGTAAATCTTTCTCCTGCTGACAGTGAATGCATAAGCGCACGCCAGGAATGGCTTCCCGACGAGCCTGCGGGATGGGAGCGCCGCACTCTTCACATTCATACAGGCTTTCGCCACGCGGAATTTCACCCCTGGCGCGGGCAATCGCATCTTCAATTGTACTGTTGATCTGTTCGTTGACGGCGTCATCGTTAGCCCAACCGGATGCCATATCGTCCTCCCCATATCAATACTTGTACAGTTAAGTGTAGCTAATCCAGGGATGAACCTGGGCAGCTCAAGCGTCAGATCTCCGACCATTCCCGCAGCAGATTATGATAGAGATTGAGTAGCGACAGGATCTCTTCTCCTTCGCCGTAGCGGCTTTTGAGTGACTGAATATTGTTGTCCAGCTCGAACAGCATGGCGCGCTTTTTATCGTCGCGGATCATTGATTGTATCCACATAAATGACGCCACCCGTACGCCGTGCGTTACGGGGGTTACACAGTGCAGGCTGCTGGAGGGATACAACACCAGATCGCCAGCCGGGAGTTTTACCCGATGTTGCCCGAAGGTGTCATTGACGACCAGTTCGCCGCCTTCGTAACTTTGTGGATCGCTCAAAAACAGCGTGGCGGAAAGATCGGTGCGCATCCAGCCGTTTTGCGGATGACTGCGTACCGCGCCATCCACATGAAAACCATAGGTTTCATTGTTCCGATAGCGATTAAACAGCGGCGTGGAAATGGTACGCGGCAAGGCAGCGGCAAAGAACAAAGCATGTTGGTTAACCGCGTTCAGCACTTCATTTTGTAATGCGGCATATAACGCGCTGTTGGTGTTTACCTGTTGATTATTCTTGACCTGCGCGCCTTGTGCACCGGTGGTGACGCGTCCATCAATCCATTCGGCTTGTTCCAGTTGTTCGCGAACGCGGGCGACGTCTTGTGGCGATAACACGCCGGGAATGTGGTACATCATATAAGTTCTCCAAAAAGTGGGGCTTTCACCCCACATCTGAATCAGAAATGCATATTGGCGGTGAGCAGGAAGGTTCTTGGCTCACCCGGGTGATAACGGTAACCGCTCTTGTTGATTGAGGCGACGTAATCGGTATCAAACAGGTTGTAGACGTTTAGCTGGAAGTCGAGATTGCGATTAACCCGATACCCCAGTTTGGCGTCGGCGACCCAGTAACCTTCGGTAAACGCTGGCGTTCCCACCGCGCCGTCTGAACCTTTATGCATACTGCCGATATAGCGTGCGCCCGCGCCAACAGAGATATCATCGGTTGCCTGATATTGGCTCCATAAGGTGAAGGCGTGTTCCGGGGTATACGGCAGCGATGAGGAACCGTCCTGGGCAACATCTTTGCCGTTTTTGATGGTTGCTTTTTGCTGGGTATAGCCGCCAATCACCTGCCACGCGGGAGTGATATTCCCGGCCACGGATATCTCATAGCCTTCGACGCGTTTCTTACCGTATTGCGAGTAAGTCCCGTCATCATTTTGCTCAACTTCATTTTCGATATCAGTACGGAACAGTGCGGCGGTGAGCAACAGGCGTTTATCCAGAACCTGCCATTTGGTGCCAATCTCGCTGGTGTTGGCTTTTTGCGGTTTAAAATCGGTGCGGCTGGCACTGTTACCGCTACCAGACTGCGCAAGGGCGAAATTACTGCCACCTGGTGGTTGTTGGGAAACGGCATAGTTCACGTAGACATTGCCATTGTCTGTCAGGTGATACAGCGCCCCGGCTTTCCAGTTCACCAGATTGCCAGACTTAGCGGTGTCGACAGTGGTGACTGGAGAACCGTATCCCACGCCGCTCGGGCAGGTGACGGCACCGCGACCACTGCCACCGCAGGCGGTAGCACTGTCGTATTCAGTATGATAATTGTCCAGCCGAATTCCGCCGTTCAGCTCAAAATCACGGGTGATTTGCAGCGTATCGAAGGCATAAATCGCGAAGGTATCTGTCTGACCGTTAGCATTGGCACCGTTGCGCGTCAGGCCACCGGGATGAATGCTGCTGTCAGGATGATAAATATTCACCGCCGGTAACGTCACCGGATTAACGCCGTAGTTGGTTTGCGTTTCGCGGGTAAATTCCACGCCGGTACTGATATCATGACCGATAGAGCCGGTATAGAACGTCGAGGTCAGGTTGGTCTGGTTGGTGAGAATTTTATTACTCACATCTTTGGTATTCGCAGTGCGTGACCACGTCCAGCTATTCACATCGCTGGTGGGCTGGGTAATATTCGACGCCCCCCCCATAATTGCCGTCATCAGGTAATCCTGCTTCACGCGCGACCAACGCGTAGTATTGCGAATAGTTGTGTTATCGCTGATGTCGTGCTCAAAACGCATGGTGGCAGTATCGGTGGTCGAATCGTCGTAATCGGAATCCGTACCATAAAAGTTATGCGTATCAACTTTTCCAGAATGATTCAGCGCCGCCGTACCCGCAGAAGGTGCGGAATAGCCCGGTAAACCAATGGTCGGAATGCCGCCGTCTGGCGTATTGTGCTGGGTAACGTGTAAATAGTTGAGATACAAACGATTCGACGTACCGAGACCAAATGCCACGGAAGGGGCGACGCCATAACGCTCATTTTTGACTTTATCGCGCCCGGCATCGTGCGTTTTTTCGCCCATCATATTCAGACGTACCGCTGTGGTATCGCCAATGACCTGATTAACGTCCAGCGTGCCGCGACGGAACCAGGCGCTACCAATACTGGCGGAGGCGTCAATACCTGAATCATTGCGCGGCTGTTTGCTGATCATATTGATCGAACCCGTCGGCGCGCTGCGCCCGTAGTCGGTGCCGGACGGGCCTTTAATCACTTCGACCTGTTCGGTATTGAAGGTGTCGCGCGAGACGCTGCCAATATCGCGAATACCATCAATATAAATGCTGTTAGAGGTATCGGCGCCGCGCATATAAATGGCGTCACCAGTGGTGGAGTTACCGTTCTCACCAGCAAAAAACGCACCCACGCCGGGGACGTTTTTAAGCGCGTCGGTAAGGTTGGTTGCGCCCTGATCTTTAATCACTTGTTCCGAAATCACCGTCATCGTGCGGGTTGTATCCGCTACCGGACGTGAGAATTTCGGATCGGCAGATTGTTGTGGTGCATAAAGCGAAGGCGTTGATGCTTCGACAACCAGCGTGTCATCCGCGTTAGTTTGCCCTTCGGCGGCGAGTGCCTGTGCCACAGGCGTGATACCGATACAAAGACCGGCAAAGAACGTGAGCGAATGAAATTGTCTGGCAGGGAAATTGCGATTGTTTTCCATTTTGCAGGTGACTTTTTCTTATATGTTAAAATTTTCACTGTCACGAGAAAGCATCTCTGCGGATGCGATGCCACTGTTAATCCCGTAAAAGCGATCGTGCAAGTGATAATAATTTTGATAAGCATTATCACTTGGCGCGATTTTCTATCACCCATTGCGCGAAAAAGAAATACATTTATTTACATTGTGTTCATATTTGATGTTTTTCGATTACAAAATGGACGAAAACTGCATCCAGAGGCGAATGCAGTTACGTTGGTGGGGTTATTTGTAGATGGTTGCAGTACCGAACATCTGGTCATTTCCGCCTGCGGAATTAATGACATAACCTTTCGCGCCTTGTTCGCGCGCTTTTTCTGCCAGTTTATCCTCCAGATCGCTTAGGTTAGATGCGCCGGTCGCCGAAACGGTTCCGGCTGGTCGTAGTTGACCGCTGTCCTGGTTACTCAGTGGCTGCGCGGCATAAGCCGTGAAGGTGATTCCGCTCAGGACGGTGGCAATCAGTAGTGCGAGGCACTTTTTCATAATGACATCCTCATAAATACAACGAGTAGTGCCTGATAAGTGTAGGTCTCCTGTGCGATGAAAATGACGCAAAAAATTGACAGAGATGTGCTTATTTTTTGAACAATATATTTTTACAAAACAAGACAAATCAATGACATGCAGCGTGCTGATTTTTATGATGAATTGATGAAAAATGCAGTCAGGTTAAGGTTTTGAAGCATGTTAAACGCAGCCAGATATTTACCCTGCTGCGTTATGCGGGTATCTTACGCCGCTGCTTAAAGGAGAATGCTATGTCCGCCCAGAAACCGGGGTTACACCCGCGCAATCGTCATCACAGTCGCTACGATCTCGCCACGCTTTGTCAGGTGAATCCTGAACTGGCGCAATTCCTTACGCTTACCCCTGCAGGTGAGCAAAGCGTTGACTTCGCCAATCCGCTGGCAGTGAAGGCGCTCAACAAGGCGCTGTTGGCACATTTTTATGCTGTGGCGAGCTGGGATATCCCTGACGGTTTTCTCTGCCCACCGGTGCCGGGTCGGGCAGATTATATTCACCATCTTGCTGATTTACTGGCTGAGGCAAGTGGAACAATTCCAGCCAATGCCAGCATTCTGGATATCGGTGTTGGTGCGAATTGTATTTATCCGCTGATTGGTGTGCATGAATATGGCTGGCGTTTTACTGGTACAGAAACTAACAGCCAGGCATTAAGCAGCGCGCAGGCGATCATCAGCGCCAATCCGGGTCTTAACCGCGCTATCCGCCTGCGTCGGCAAAAGGATACCGGCGCCATTTTTAACGGCATCATCCACAAAAACGAGCAATACGACGCAACCTTGTGCAACCCACCGTTCCATGACTCCGCAGCAGCAGCGCGTGCCGACAGCGAACGCAAACGGCGTAACCTGGGGCTGGACAGAGATAACGCGCTGAACTTTGGGGGTCAGCAACAGGAGTTGTGGTGTGAAGGTGGCGAAGTGGCCTTTATCAAAAAGATGATTGAAGAGAGTAAAGGCTTCGCGAAGCAGGTGATGTGGTTTACCTCGCTGGTATCTCGTGGCGAAAACTTACCGCCGTTGTATCGTGCTCTGACGGATGTTGGCGCGGTGAAAGTGGTCAAAAAAGAGATGGCCCAGGGGCAAAAACAGAGTCGCTTTATTGCCTGGACCTTTATGAACGACGAACAGCGCCGTCGTTTTGTCAATCGCCAGCGTTAAAGCGTAGGCTCCCCCGATGGCAGTGGTGCTACCGGGGGCGTTCCCGGCAGCACCTGATAAGTTTGTACCGGCGCACGAACACCCGCCAGGTCGAAATGTTTTTTCACCTGGCTGTCGAGGGCAAATCTCACCGTCCACTGTTTGAGCGGCAGCGTGGTAAATGAAACACGCAGCGTAAACGCGGTATTGCTTAAGCCGACAATACCGGCAAAGTTCGGTTCACCAATAATCAGCCCGCGAATTTCTTCATTTTCCATCACCGCCGCTACGGCATCCTTCAGCGCCTGATTGGCTTTATCGGCATCCTCATGCCGATCGACATCATAGTTTGCTACCACCGAACCAATGCCACGGACGAAGTTAGCAAAGGTGGTTATCGAAGACCACGGAATGATGTGATACGCACCGGTATCCTGACGCACGCCCACGGAGCGAATCGACATCCGTTCCACCGTGCCGGTCAACGGCCCGATGGTAACCAAATCTCCAGTGTTCATACCGTTTTCAAACTGAATGAACACGCCAGTAATAATATCTTTCACCAGCGTTTGCGAACCAAACGAGATAGCCAGACCTAATGCCCCGGCACCTGCCAGCAGCGGCGCGATATTGACGCCGATTTCCGACAACACAATCATGATGGTGATGGTACTGATAATCACCGCCAGCGCGTTGCGAAACAGTGTCAGCAGGGTACGCGTGCGGGCGCTAGGCAGCGGGCGACCGTGAATATCCGAAGCCAGCCGGTTTTCGATCAAACTGGCGAGCACCGTCCAGCCAACCGCCGAGAAGAAAAGGATGAGCGCGATACGGATCAGGATATCCACGGTTTTCTGCCCCGCGCCGTTTTGCAGCCAGTTCCAGAAATCGAACAGCCCCCAGGCGCTGAGCAGCAACATTACCGCCACGCACACCGTCAGAATACGCGCCGTTTTCAGTGCTGCTGATAGCCAGCCGTTCAGCCGTTTTTGCAGCTCCGGATAGTTGCGCTGAGTATGTGGCGAGAGAGTGATGGTTTTCGCCAGCCAGCGGGAAAACATACCGGAAACAAACGCTGCGATACCAATAATCGCCAGGCTGCGCACCGTTGCACCCATCATAAATTTCAGGCTGTTGCCCGGATCGAACAACGAAAAGAAAAACAGCACGATAAAATAGGCGCTTGCCAGCCAGTGCCACACCAGCGCAAAGGCGCGGATAAACAGGCTGAAAAAGGCCAGCGAATGCTCCGCAAAGTTGAGCAGATGCTGGGTAATCTCTTTTTTATTACGAAAGATCAGATACAGCGCCCAGACGGTCATGCACAGCATGATTATCACGTTTGCCAGCGCCCCGATTTGCACATTCACCTGATTAGAGATAATCGGCACTGCCACAATCAGTCCATAACCAATCAGACTGCTTAACCAGCTAAGACGGCGGCACCAGTAGCGGGCGCTTTCATCCTGAATATTGAACGGGCGCAGCTCTGCCACGTTCGGGCAGAAAATCAGGCGTAAAACAGCTTTGAAAAATTCAATCAGAGCGAAAGCATTGAGAAACAGGCTTTGTTGAAAAGCAATGGTTTTACTACCGGCGTTCAGATTGTCGCTTAATACCTGGCCGACAAATAATGTCATTGCCAGCAACAGCAAATCGATAATAAACGCGCCGATGATCATCGCCGGAAGCTGTAACCAGTTGCTGCGCTCACGGTTTTTTTGCCGCGCCCACTGACCCATTTTGCGATATAACGGCAGCGCGCACAGGCGAATCAGCCAGTAAAAACCAAACACTAAAACCGCTAGCATTGAAAAATGGGTCAGCGCGTTGTTGAAGGTTTGCGGGTTAAAGGGTTTATGCGGGGAGCCAGTGATATTGCGGTAAAGTTGCCCGAAGCGCGCGGAGAGGGCTTCGCCATAATGGCGGCTGATTTCAGTCACCTTTTGCAGCACGGTTTGCTCTTCAACCAGCGTCGGCGGCACGATTTTCGGTACGGGGTCTGCGGGGGGCGTGGCGGCAACGGTGCGTAGCTGGTCGATCAACTCTTTGCGCGAGGTGTCATTATCCAGCACATCCGCCAGTGCGCCATAGGCCGCTTTTTTTTGTTCGATATCCGGTTCCGGAGCCGGTTCGGAGGTTGAATCTGTTGTTGCTGTGGTTGTTACGCCGGGTATGGACACCGCGTGGGCAGGTGCGCCCAGCAGGCAGATGAGGATGAACAGAATCCACCGCATGACTCCTCCAGTGAGAAAACAGAGCAAAAAGATAAGTATAGATGCTGGGGGAGGAGCGATTTGAAATGAGAGGAATCTGGTGTTCCTCCCTTTCGGGGGAAAGGGAGGCTGAGAAGTTAAGAGACGTGCTGTAAAAATTCCTGCAAACGCTGGCTCGGCGGGTTCTTGATCAACACCTGAGGATCGCCATCTTCCGCAATCCGGCCTTTATCAATAAAGATCAGACGTGAAGCCACTTTCTCAGCAAAACCGATTTCGTGGGTCACAATCACCATCGTCATGCCTTCTTCTGCCAGATCCTGCATAACCTTCAGCACTTCATGGCGCAGTTCCGGGTCAAGAGCGGAAGTCGGTTCATCGAACAGCATCATTTTCGGTTTTACCGCCAGCGCACGGGCAATCGCCACACGCTGCTGCTGACCACCAGAAAGTTCGGAAGGGTAGTGATGCGCGCGTTCTGCCAGACCGACCTTCGCCAGCAGCTCACGTGCCAGTTTTTCCGCCTCTTCTTTGTTTGCGCCACGCACGCGTAGCGGACCAAACATCACGTTTTCCAGCGCCGTCAGGTGCGGGAAGAGGTAAAACTGCTGGAACACCATGCCCGCTTCCTGGCGAATCAGTCGCTCGTCAACTTTCGGATCGTTAACCTTCAGACCATCGACAATCAGATCGCCAGAGGTAATTTCTTCCAGTTTGTTGATGCAGCGCAGCAGGGTTGATTTACCGGAACCAGAAGGCCCGATAATCACCACCACTTCACCCTGGGCAATGTTCAAATCGATATTGTGCAGCACCTGGGTAGGGCCAAAATGCTTGGAGACGTTTTTAAATTCAATCACAGGATTTTCATCCTTCTTTCCAGACGACGCAGAATAAAGCTCAGCACCAGGGTAATAATCAGATAAAACACCGCCACGGCGCTCCAGATCTCAAGGGCGCGGAAGTTACCGGCAATAATTTCTTGCCCCTGACGGGTCAGCTCCGCCACGCCGATAACAATAAACAGCGAGGTGTCTTTAATGCTGATGATCCACTGGTTGCCCAGCGGCGGCAGCATACGGCGCAGTGCCAGAGGTAAAATGACGTAGCGAATGGTTTCCCAACGTGAAAGACCAAGTGCCAGCCCGGCTTCACGGAAACCTTTGTGGATTGACAGCACTGCACCACGCGTGATTTCCGCAATGTATGCGCCGGAGTTGATCATGATGGTGACCACCGCCGCAGTAAACGGGTCGATGCGTAAGTCGTTAAACGCCATCGGCAGGGCGAAGTAGATAAACATCACCTGGACGACGATAGGTGTGCCGCGAATCACTTCAATAAAGACTAACGCGACGTGGTTGGCTATCCAACCGCCAAAGGTGCGTGCAAAACCTGCCGCCAGTCCGATCACCAGGCCGCCAGCCAGACCGAGGATCGAAATCCACAGGGTCATTTTGGCGCCTTCAATCAGAAGCGGAATGGCAGGCCAGATGGCACTCCAGTCAAACTGCATATGTTGTTCCTGTTACCGTGGTGTAAATAATCAAATTCAGGGTAATTAATGGCCTGTGTCCCTCACCCTAACCCTCTCCCCAGAGGGGAGAGGGGACTGTCCGTGCGCTTTACAGGCGTAGTGTTATTATTTCGGTTCTGTACCGAACCATTTTTTGTAGATTTCGTTGTAAGTTCCGTTTTCGCGCAGGGTTTTCAACGCGCCGTTGACTTTATCACGCAGCTCGTCGCTACCTTTCGGGAAAGCAATACCGTATTGCTGTGCTTCCAGAGAGTCACCCACCGCTTTGAACTGGCCGTTACCGGCGGTTTTGATGAAGTAAAGAATGTTTGGTGTATCGTGCAGGACGGCGTCTGCGCGGTTAGTACCCAGTTCCATATAGGCGTTATCGATGTTCGGGAACTGTCGCAGATCTTTGGTTTTGATGTTCGTCTTCGCGTAATCAACGGAGCCAGTGCCGCTCTTCACAGCAACCACTTTACCGTCGAGATCTTTCACGCTTTTCACATCGTTGTTGTTCGCTTTCACCATCACTAACAGACCGCTTTTGTAGTAGCCGTCAGAGAAATCGATCGCTTTTTTACGCTCGTCGGTGATAGTTATGCCCGCCAGCGCCAGATCGACGTTTTTGGTTTGCAGCGCCGGAATGATACCGCTGAAATCCATCGGTTTCAGTTCGTAATCCAGCTTCAGTTCTTTGGCGATTGCCGCCCACAGATCGACATCAAAGCCCACGTATTTGTCGCCCTGTTTAAATTCAAACGGAACGAAAGCGGTATCTGTCGCGACAACTAATTTTTTATCTGCGGCATGGGAAGAAACCGCAAAAGCCAGGGTCAGTGCTGCCAGTGAAACTTTTAATACAGACTTCATAGCATTTCCTTTTTTCTATCCACGGGACGATCCCCTGCGTAACATTTACCTATATGAAAAAATCGTGCCAGTTTTGCAACTCGTTGATTTTTCGAGAGGCGATGAAAACGGATTGCACGATTTATGAGGCAACACCGTTAGATTGCACCATTATGGGGCGCCAAAGTGGTGCGCTAAAATAGTGCAGTCAACACAGTGATTATTTAGCGTAAATCCTGATGAAAAAACAATCTTTATGTAACGATTGTGTGATGATGTTGATACAAAAAGTTTACTTTGTCAGGCTGGAAGGGCGGTTGGATGCACTAAAAAAGTGCGTAGAGACTGGGCATCAAAAAAAACGGCCCCCTTTCAGGAAGCCGCTTTTATTGTTTGTTAACGTTTTGAACCATCAGCGGTGGTGTTATTCGATGTTAGATTCGATAAACCACAGGAATTTATCCAGGTCGCGGGAGGCGGCGGTCAGGATATCTGCAGTATCATCATCTTTTGCTTCACCGATGGCTTTACGTACATCATTGGCGACAATTGCATAACGATCCGCCAGCTCTTTCAGGTGATCCTGAACGTTGTGGATGTCCAGTGGGTAGCTTTTCAGCGGTGTTTTGCTATTGATAACTTGAGTGGTGCCAAGGGCAACGCCGCCCAGTTGTACCGCACGTTCAGCCATGGTATCCAGATGATCGATCAGAGCGGTACGGAAGCCATCCAGCATTTCATGTACGGCAATGAAGTTAGCGCCGCGCATATTCCAGTGTGCCTGTTTGGTAATCAACGAAAGATCAATAAACTGGATAACCTGACGATTCAGCAACTCTACTGTCGCTTTTTTCTCGCTGTCAGAGACATCGTTGCGGGTATAAAGCAGATTGGTCGCTTTTGATTTAACTAATTTAGCGGTACTCATAATTTCATATCCTCTTGATGTTATGTCCCAGTAATTAACGAGACTAAGTATAGCACCGGCTATGTGTTCCGCTATTCTGGCTGTTCCTATCACACTAATAGTGGTAACAAGCGTGAAAGATAAAACCACTGAAAATACAGAAGCTTATATATTCCAATAAGAACGATTCTTATTTATTTGTCCACCAGGAATTTTCGGAATAAATATGCTTTTGTATAGTCAGATATATAAGGATGTGGCAGGTGAAAATTAGCGAAATATTCTGCATGGTTATGCATAACCATGCAGAATTGTAAATTTAATTAATATCTATTTCTTCTATTTTGCTCTCTTTGCGTGCTGTCAGCGTGGAGCCCATTGAAGCTGCGATGATAGCGCCGAGCGCCAGAATCTGTATTGGCGTCAGCATCTCACCGAGGAAAATCATCCCGGAAATGGCGGCCAGTGCCGGTTCCATGCTCATCAGCGTACCAAATGTCCGCGTCGGCAAACGGGTGAGGGCAATCATCTCCAGCGAGTAGGGCAGAGCGGTCGAGAGAATTGCGACAGCTAAACCTAATGGAACAACCGACCAATGCCAGAGAGCCTCTCCAGCCTGTAACGCGCCGATTGGCACGAAAATTAATGCCGCAATCAGCGAACCGATCGCCACCGTCGCAGGGCCGTGTTCAGCACCGGCACGTTGCCCACTTAATATGTAGATAGCCCAGCAAGCACCGGCACCGAGCGCCAGCGCACAGCCAGTTAAATCGACATGGGAAACATCTTGCCCCAGCGGCAGCAGGAACCACAGACCGAGTACTGCCAGCAAAACCCAAACGAAATCTACCGGGCGACGAGAGGAGAACAGCGCCACCGCCAGTGGCCCGGTGAACTCCAGCGCAACTGCAATTCCCAGAGGTACAGTCTGAATAGAGAGATAAAAGAGATAGTTCATCCCACCCAGAGATACACCGTAAAACAACAGCGGTAACCGTTGTTCTCTGGCAAAACGCAGCCGCCACGGTTTAAAGAAAGCGACAAGAATCAATGTTCCCAGCGCAAGGCGCAGTGCAGTCACTCCAGGCGCGCCAACCAGTGGAAAAAGTGATTTTGCTAATGAAGCCCCACCCTGAATAGACGCCATGGCAACGAGCAATATGACTATTGGTAACCAGACCGGCATTTTACGTAATGACCCTGGCATCTTTTCTCCCATAAATTTGTATAGCAAGGTAAAGCGTGGAGTGTACTGGATGTACCAGTGGCTGGTTGAGCATTTGTTGAAAAATTTTTCCCCATTTTGGCTAAAATGCGCCAGGATTGATGGATTCATCAGTTTGCTGATTAAGAATAATCTGGATGAGAGAGTGTGAATATATGCGTAATACTTACGCTGTTCACAGAAAAAGTGATTTAAATTTAGATGGATAGCGGTGAATGGAAACGTTCTGTTACACGAAATGGCCCGTTAGACATCACAAATCGCGAAGAGTTTCCCATTAATTTTTGATATATTTAAAACTTAGGACTTATTTGAATCACATTTGAGGTGGTTATGAAAAAAATTGCATGTCTTTCAGCACTGGCCGCAGTTCTGGCTTTCACCGCAGGTACTTCCGTAGCTGCTACTTCTACCGTAACTGGTGGTTATGCACAGAGCGACGCTCAGGGCAAAATGAACAAAATGGGCGGTTTCAACCTGAAATACCGCTATGAAGAAGACAACAGCCCGCTGGGTGTGATCGGTTCTTTCACTTACACCGAGAAAAGCCGCACTGCAAGCTCTGGTGACTACAACAAAACCCAGTACTACGGCATCACTGCTGGTCCGGCTTACCGCATTAACGACTGGGCAAGCATCTACGGTGTAGTGGGTGTGGGCTATGGTAAATTCCAGACCACTGAATACCCGATCTACAAACACGACACCAGCGACTACGGCTTCTCCTACGGCGCGGGTCTGCAGTTCAACCCAATCGAAAACGTTGCTCTGGACTTCTCTTACGAGCAGAGCCGTATTCGTAACGTTGACGTAGGCACCTGGATTGCCGGTGTTGGTTACCGCTTCTAATCACTTCGGTGATATAAAAAATCCGCCTCTCGGGGCGGATTTTTTTATCTTAAGATTTGGGATCGAATATATCGGTTCCGAGATGGTTGTAATCCACCTTCTGTAACTGGAAGTTAGTGATATATATCGGCCCGGCTTTCTTCTCAGAGATAAACGGGTAATTGATGTTGATCTCCTTCGCTTTAATCCCTGTCCATTGAGAGAAAAAACCTAAGAAGTCATTGGCTGAACGGCGGGCTTTAATTATCCGGTGCGCTTTATCGTCGCTGGAAATGACCATAAAAGGCACCTGGAAATTTTGCTGATATTTATCGTCATGAGCCAGATATTGCACTTCTTTACCGCGTTCTTTAAAGGCCAGACCGTGGTCAGAAAAGTAAACCAGCGAGAAACTGCTACCGCTGTTGCGTAACTGGTCATAGAGTTTGCGCAGTAAATCGTCCGTTTGCGTCATGGTGTAGAGATAGCACGACGTCTCTTTCGATTGCACAAAGGTTTCGTATTTGCCTTGTGTCCGGTCGCAGGCCTGCGGATGTGAGCCCATCAGATGCAAAACAATCAGTTGCGGTTGCGAGTGTTCTTGCGCCAGCACCTGAGCGGTCATGTCCAGTAACGCTTCGTCTTTGGTGTTCTTATCTGCTTCAAAATTACCTTCTTTCAGGAAGTGCACTTCATCTGCACGTTTAGCAATGCTGGCGATGGCGGTATCGTACTCACCAATTTGTCCCTGATTGGAAAACCACCAGGTCTGAAAACCTGCGCGGTTGGCAAGGGTGACAAAGTTATCCTGAAATTGTGGCTTGCCATCGACGACGCGGTTAAGCGTTAAGCCAAGCGATTTTTGCGTGGAGCCGCTGGCGGCAATGTAGTCAGCGAAGATCAGACCGTTAACGCTGCTGGCAAACGGGGTGTTGTTCCAGTGACCGCCAAAGGCACCGAGAGCGTCGCGACGTGCGCTTTCACCGATCACCACCACATAGGTCTGATATTTCGGTTTAACTGCAGTAACCGTCCAGGTATCTTTCATCCCGGAAAGTTTTGCCATCCGCTCTTGCTCTTCAATCACCTCGTTATTGTTGACGATGACATCCTTAGCGAAACGAAATACCGGATAGCCAGTATCCTTCAATTTAAATACGCCGCCCCAGGCCAGGTTTTGCGCGGGGGCAACAAAAAAAGTCGCCACGCTGAATACCAGACACAGGCTGTCGAATTTACTCCAGCGCGTTTTTTCACTCTCTTTTTTTCGCCGGACAGCTATCACGCCGAGCGCAAAAATAAATAAGCCGATCAGGTAGCTGTACCACGGAAAAATCGTCAGGATTTCGGTCGACTCTTCCATATTGGTGGAGTGCAGGGCCAGCAAGGTATTGAAATTAGGCGCGCCGTAGGCCTGAGCAAAAGGGAAATAACAGGCTGCCACTAACGAACTGACGCCGACCAAGACTTTTTGCACGCGAGGCAATGTCCGCCATAGCAAAAGCAAAATAGCCGTAAACGCGGCGGTGTAGAGAAAACTGAAGGGATAGCCTAAGCCGAGATTAATTAATAGCGACTGTAAAAAGTAGAACGCAGTCCACGGGCTAAATACCCGGCTACGGGTAACAAGCGATTCTTTGAGGGTTAAATTCATATGCCACTATCGTAACAAACGCCATGTGCTTACCCTGGCGTCAAGGGTCAATACCTGCAAGAGTGCGTGAAGAGGGGAAAAGGGTCCGCATCCGCGAGCCGCAATATACGCAGGGCTGCAAGAAGATAGAGCGAGCCGCCGTTCAGGTCAACTACTGACGAACAAATCTTTTGCGAAGGGGATTAAAAATCCGACAAAAAATGGGGGTTTTCAGGCAGAAACTATTTATGCCTGCAATAAAGCACGAGTGAAGCGGCGTACCGCGACGCCGCTATTTATCGGAAGGTTTATCTTGCTGCGGTTTATTGTTGACCATATCGCACAACATAGAGAGCAACATTAACCGTACTTTAAAGGGAGAATGACTAAACACGCGCATACACCTCTTGAACTCATTCATAAGACCTCCTGACTTGCTAATCCCGTCGATCCATGAGGGATGATTGCATTACATACAGATATAGCACAGGCTATATTATATAGCTATTGCTAAAACGTTAATTTTTTGTGCCTTCGCAACTCTGGTTTACAATGTGCGCACGAAATGAGAACGCTATATGTGTGTCACCATAATGAGGAAGCACAATGAGTCGTCGCGCAGGTACGCCAACAGCAAAAAAAGTGACGCAGTTAGTGAACGTGGAAGAACACGTTGAAGGGTTTCGCCAGGTCAGAGAAGCGCATCGCCGCGAACTTATTGACGATTATGTTGAGCTGATTTCTGACCTGATAAGAGAAGTGGGGGAAGCCCGTCAGGTGGACATGGCTGCTCGTCTGGGCGTTTCGCAACCGACGGTGGCTAAAATGCTTAAGCGGCTGGCAACCATGGGACTGATTGAAATGATCCCGTGGCGTGGCGTGTTTTTAACGGCGGAAGGGGAGAAGCTGGCGCAGGAAAGCCGCGAGCGCCATCAGATAGTCGAAAATTTCTTGC
Source organism: Escherichia sp. 93.0816 (assembly GCF_013368855.2). Taxonomy (NCBI): domain Bacteria; kingdom Pseudomonadati; phylum Pseudomonadota; class Gammaproteobacteria; order Enterobacterales; family Enterobacteriaceae; genus Escherichia; species Escherichia sp. 93.0816. The sequence goes on from NZ_JABWNC020000008.1 coordinate 71,989, forward strand.
TGGTGTTGGGCGTCAGCCCGGAAATTGCCCGTCGTGACGCGGAGGGTATGGAACACCATGTGAGTGAAGAGACGCTGGACGCCTTTCGTTTGTTTACCCAGAAACACGGTGCCAAATGAGCCTGCCTTTTTTACGCACGCTGCAAGGCGATCGCTTTTTTCAGTTATTAATTCTCGTTGGTATCGGATTAAGTTTTTTTGTTCCCTTTGCGCCGAAATCCTGGCCTGCTGCTATCGACTGGCACACCATCATTACCTTAAGTGGCCTGATGCTGCTGACCAAGGGTGTTGAATTAAGCGGTTATTTTGATGTGCTGGGGCGCAAAATGGTGCGCCGCTTTGCTACGGAGCGTCGGCTGGCGATGTTTATGGTGCTGGCGGCGGCGCTGCTTTCTACCTTTCTGACCAACGATGTCGCGCTGTTTATTGTTGTTCCGCTGACTATCACGCTAAAAAGACTGTGTGAGATCCCGGTTAATCGGCTGATTATTTTTGAGGCGCTGGCAGTCAACGCTGGTTCTCTACTGACGCCGATTGGTAATCCGCAAAATATCCTTATCTGGGGACGTTCGGGTCTTTCGTTTGCCGGTTTTATTGCACAGATGGCACCGCTGGCTGGTGCGATGATGCTGACATTGCTGCTGCTGTGCTGGTGTTGTTTTCCTGGAAAGGCGCTGCAATATCATACGGGGACGCAAACGCCGGAGTGGAAACCACGGCTGGTGTGGAGTTGTCTGGGGCTGTATATCGTCTTCCTTACGGCGCTGGAGTTGAAACAAGAGCTGTGGGGGCTGGTGATTGTGGCGGCGGGCTTTGCGCTGCTGGCACGTCGCGTGGTGCTCAGTGTGGACTGGACGTTGCTGCTGGTGTTTATGGCGATGTTTATTGACGTCCATTTACTGACCCAGCTTCCGGCGTTGCAAGGCGTGTTGAGTAACGTGAGTCATTTATCCGAACCCGGATTATGGTTAACGGCGATTGGTTTATCGCAGGTGATCAGTAACGTGCCGAGTACTATTTTGCTGCTGAACTATGTGCCGCCGTCGTTGCTGCTGGCATGGGCGGTTAACGTAGGTGGTTTTGGCTTGTTACCGGGATCGCTGGCAAATTTGATTGCGCTACGGATGGCGAACGATCGTCGTATCTGGTGGCGTTTCCATCTTTATTCGATACCAATGCTGTTGTGGGCGGCGCTGGTAGGATACGTTTTGTTAGTTATGCTCCCGGCAGTGTAAGAGCTGGCAAATAAAAAGGCGGATTATGAGTCCGCCTTGTGCTTTAAGTTTTGAAGATTAATTCAGACGAACCGGCATCCCGGAACGGTTTTGAATAGCCTGATCCAGAACAGCCTGGTCAACATCTGGCTGACCGGTCACTGTCTGCACGCTCTTGGTTAGCGTAATCGGCACAATTTCCTGACCTTCAAACTGAGCTTCGGTCGTAGACAGCGGATTATGGACTTCAATATAACGGCTGCCGTCCGGCTCGGTGGTGGCTTTTACCGGCTCATCAATAAACTGTACGCGAGTACCGACCGGCACTTTCTCGAACAGGAATTTGATGTCTTCGTTACGCAGGCGCACACAACCGTGGCTTACGCGCAGACCGATACCAAAGTTGGCGTTGGTGCCGTGGATAGCGTACAGGCGACCGATATACAGTGCATACAGTCCCATCGGGTTATCCGGGCCAGCCGGAACGACAGCCGGAAGCGGTTCGCCCGCAGCGCGGTATTCTGCATGCATTTTGGCGGTCGGCGTCCAGGTCGGGCCTGCTTTCTTACGCTCTACTTTGGTGGTCCAGTTGATAGGTGTGTCTTTACCTAACTGACCAATGCCGATCGGCAGTACGATAACGGTGTTAGTCCCTTTCGGATAGTAATACAGACGCATCTCTGCGCTGTTAATCACAATGCCTTCATGAACAGTGTCCGGCAGGATCAGTTGCTGCGGGATGTTCAGTACGGTGCCGCCTTTCGGCAGGAAGGTATCCACACCAGGGTTCGCTTCCATCATATTGGAAAGCCCCATCTGATACTCCGCCGCAAAGTACTCCAGCGGCTGAGTGTTACCTTCAGGGATAGTGATCACCTGATTTTGACCAACCAGGCGACTCCCGTCGGTTGGCAGAGGATAAGTTACCGCTGAAGCGGTACTGCAAAAGCCGACAACAGCGAAGGCCGCTGCGAATAACGTTTTCAATTTCATATTCATGTTAAGCGAGATTTCGTGCCTGGCAGGCCATTAGGTTGAGAATATTAGAGTATTGGAAGCGCATTATATGTTCATTCCAGCTAACAGTGAAATCAGATGTGTACGAAATCACATTTTTTGCCTTTGGGAAGAGTGTAGACCTTAAGCGGGGGACGGGATCTTCTTTCAGACTTATGGCATAATGCGCGGTTTGTCATATCTCTTTTCAGGATACGCCTGTGTTAGTTTCCAGTAACGTCACCATGCAGTTCGGCAGTAAGCCGTTGTTTGAAAACATTTCCGTCAAATTTGGCGGCGGCAACCGTTACGGCCTGATTGGCGCGAACGGTAGTGGTAAATCCACCTTTATGAAGATCCTCGGCGGCGACCTTGAGCCGACGCTGGGTAACGTTTCCCTCGATCCCAACGAGCGAATTGGTAAGTTGCGCCAGGATCAATTTGCCTTTGAAGAGTTCACCGTGCTGGATACGGTGATCATGGGGCATAAAGAGTTGTGGGAAGTGAAGCAGGAGCGCGACCGTATCTATGCTTTGCCGGAAATGAGCGAAGAAGATGGCTATAAAGTTGCCGATCTGGAAGTGAAATACGGCGAAATGGACGGTTACTCTGCGGAAGCTCGCGCTGGTGAACTGTTGCTTGGCGTGGGAATTCCAGTGGAACAACACTATGGCCCGATGAGTGAAGTTGCTCCTGGCTGGAAGCTGCGTGTGTTGCTGGCGCAGGCGCTGTTTGCTGATCCGGACATTCTTCTGCTCGACGAACCAACCAACAACCTCGACATCGATACCATTCGCTGGCTGGAGCAGGTGCTGAACGAGCGTGACAGTACCATGATCATCATCTCGCACGACCGTCACTTCCTGAACATGGTTTGTACCCACATGGCGGATCTGGATTACGGCGAACTGCGCGTTTATCCGGGCAACTACGATGAGTACATGACGGCGGCGACGCAGGCACGCGAACGTCTGCTGGCTGATAACGCCAAGAAGAAAGCGCAGATTGCCGAGCTGCAATCTTTCGTTAGCCGCTTTAGCGCCAACGCCTCGAAATCTCGTCAGGCAACTTCGCGTGCGCGTCAGATTGATAAAATCAAACTGGAAGAGGTGAAAGCCTCCAGCCGTCAGAACCCGTTCATCCGTTTTGAGCAGGATAAGAAACTGTTCCGTAACGCGCTGGAAGTGGAAGGGCTGACCAAAGGGTTTGATAACGGTCCGCTGTTTAAAAATCTCAACCTGCTGCTGGAAGTGGGTGAAAAGCTGGCGGTACTCGGTACCAACGGCGTCGGTAAATCGACCTTGCTGAAAACGCTGGTGGGTGATCTGGAACCGGATAGTGGCACCGTAAAATGGTCAGAGAACGCGCGCATTGGTTACTACGCGCAGGATCACGAATATGAGTTCGATAATGACCTGACCGTGTTTGAATGGATGAGCCAGTGGAAGCAGGAAGGCGATGACGAGCAGGCGGTGCGCAGCATTCTCGGTCGCTTATTGTTCAGTCAGGATGACATCAAAAAGCCTGCCAAAGTGCTTTCCGGTGGTGAAAAAGGCCGTATGTTGTTTGGTAAGTTAATGATGCAGAAACCGAACATTCTGATCATGGACGAACCGACCAACCACCTGGATATGGAGTCCATCGAGTCGCTTAACATGGCGCTGGAACTGTATCAGGGCACGCTGATTTTTGTTTCTCACGACCGTGAGTTTGTAAGCTCCCTGGCGACCCGTATTCTGGAAATCACGCCGGAACGCGTGATTGACTTTAGCGGTAATTACGAAGATTACCTGCGTAGTAAAGGGATCGAGTAAGTTATTGTCAGTAGCCCTGGTAATGTCAGGGCTACTGGTGACAAATGCAAGATTGTTATCAGGCCTACGCAGTACCTGCAATATATTGAATCTGAAGGACTTTGTAGGCCGGATAAGGCGTTAACGCCGCATCCGGCATGAATAAAGCGCACTTTGTCAGCAATCTGAGCAACATCGAACCGACTTCCTTAACCTCACATCAATTCACTTCCACTAATCCATCACCTCTCAAACATCCATGCCCAGCGCGCGTTTACCGTGAACGTTCAGATCCTCCAGCGTAAAACGACCTTGCCAGTTTGTTTCATAATCTTCACGCGGGAAATCCCCCGGCGAGATGCCTTTTTCCAGTGCCTCTTTGACCTTGTGCGCATAAGCCCGGTTCTTCTCGCACATCGGCGCGGCAGGAATATACATCACGTTCCCCCAGCCCTGTTGATTGTCTACCGGTGCGACACAGTGGATCACATCGCAGTGCCACCAGACAGAATCCCCCGCTGTTATTGCCGGAATTGACGTTAGTGCTTTCATCAATAAGGGGTGCCATTTCTCAGAAACAGGCAGAACTTTACCAGGCGCGACGCCGCACAGCTCGTCGTCCGGCACGTCATCCAGCAACGGACGCAGCAGAATGTATACCATCGCTTCCGGGATCGGCACCACATGTAACAACCCCTGGCCTGGTAACATATCGGAAAGTGCCGTCCAGCCCTGGAACGTGCGAAACACCGAACATTTGGTGGTGTTATCGACGGTGTATTCTTCTACATCGGTACGGTGTGCGGCATCCCACGGATCGTAATCATCAAAATTACCGTTGAAAACATGGGCAAAAACGCGCTGATAAGCGGGTAATAACCAGCGTTCCAGCGCGCCAGAATCGGTGTGAGCGCCCAGGCCTTTGGACGTCGTGCCCGGTGGGCGACGGCGGATCCTGTCTGGATAGATCACGCTGACATCGGGCTCAAACCATTGTTTGCCGCTGCTTTCAGACTTCCACAGGCGGTTAAGGAAAGATTGCACCGCAGCCATATTGTCACTTTGTCGTGCTTGCATCTGCGCCTGTGACCAGTAAATGGGATAGATTTCGGGGCGAGACGCCTCCAGCGAGCCGAAAAAGCTGTCACCGGGACCTTTATAAACATCATCAAAGTGATTGGCATCAAGGTAGTTGAGCATTGCGCGATCCCACGCCAGCGCCTGCTCGCGGGGGAAATGGCTTTTTATTACCGCGCAACCGCGACGTTTTATCTCATTGCGCGTGGCTTCACTCACTGTACCTGCTGCAATGTCGCTATAAGGAACTTCCGGCCAAACCGGCAATCCTTGCGCTTTCAGTGCGTCTATTTCTGCTACACGCGCTTCGATTTTTGCAGAGAGTTTATCGAAGACCTGTTGTACATCGCCGATCTGTTGCCGCAGCTCCGCTTTCATCTCACGGATAGCCGTTTTCGCATCTGTTGGCAGCGTCTCATGGGTAAAAGTCATATCAACCTCATAGCTTTCGTTCGAAAGTAAAAATGATTACGATTGATACTTTAAGTTAAAAATAAGTTAACGCAAGATGAAAATCTTGAGTTAGTGCACAAAGTGAGCAAAAAAGAGAGATGCCGGAGCGGTCACTCCGGCCGGGAGAAGATTACTTATTGAAAGGAGTGGTGCTATCCAGAACCGCCTGAATTACATTCAGCGCGCCTTCATGATTATTATCATCGGTAGCGTAACGGGCGATTTGTTTAATGTTTTCCGCAGCATTGCCCATTGCAAAGGAATAATGCGCCATTTTAAGCATCTCTGCGTCGTTACCGCTGTCGCCAATCGCTACCACATTTTGCGGCGACAGACCCCAGCGTTTTAACAACCGCGAAATACCATTTGCTTTATGCAGGCCGGGAATAATCAGGTCGATAAAACCCGCGCCACTGGTGACAGGTTTCATAATGCCATCGAGCGCAACGTGCAGTTTGTCGACAACCAGCGGGATTTGTTCATCTGGCAGGTTGAGCGAAAACTTAAAAAGCACGTCATCAATCTCCTGGTAATCCTTCACAGGTTTCAGTCGATGGTAGTGTTTTTCCATCAGTGCGACGAATGCTTCCGGCGCATTTTCACTGATGTATGCGCTTTGCAGACCACAGGCGACAAAATTGAGTTGTTTATCTTTCAGCAGTTCGCCAATGACAATCCTGGATTCATGCAGGGTCAGTTCGCCGTGGAACAACTGCTTGCCATGTTCATAGACCAGTGCGCCATTTTCCGCGACAAAAGAGATTTCATCTTTTAGCTCAGGAAAGAAGGAAATAAGCTGGTAATACTGGTTACCACTGGCGACAACGAACTCAATATCGCGCTTTTTCAGTTCCTGATACTGCGCCATAAAACGTGACTGGTTGTACATTTTGGCGTCGTTAAGAAAAGTACCGTCCATATCGCAAACGATAACTTTTACAGTCATAAAAGTGCTCCCGGCAATGAATGCAAACGCCACAGTGTAATGACAATGTGATGCGGAGCACAAACTAATTTCGAATGAAAGCGAGAGTAAAATTGATTTCGTGAATGTTTTAGCCCGGCGGCGACGCCGGGCTGAGGGGATTACAGCATGTGTTCGGTGCGGGCGATGATATCGTCCTGTGCGTCTGGAGAGAGCGCGGTGAAGAAGGCGGAATAGCCCGCGACACGCACTACCAGATCGCGGTATTGATCGGGATGTTTTTTCGCTTCCAGCAATGTTTCGCGGGAAACAATGTTGTACTGAATATGCCAGCCTTTATGCACTTCGAAGAAGGTGCGCAGCAGGATCATCAGTTTCTGCTTGTCAGATTCGTTCTCCAGCGTCGCCGGGTTCAGTTTCTGATTGAGCAACACACCGCCGAGAATCGCTGCCGTAGGCAGTTTACCCACAGAGCCAATGACCGCCGTTGGGCCGAGATGGTCAGTACCGGAGGCCGGGCTTGCGCCTTCTGCCAGCGGGGTATGCGCTTTACGTCCGTCCGGCGTTGCCATCGTCTGCGCGCCAAACGGTACGTTGGCGGAAATAGATGATGTACCTGCGTAATAGTTGCCACCAACCGGACCACGACCATAGCGCGGGTTGTGGTATTGCTTCAGTTCGTCGATATAGGTCTGATAGGCGTGAGCCAGCAGCGTATCGACGCTATCATCATCGTTGCCATACTTCGGCGCGCCGTTAATCAGACGCTGACGCAGTTGCTCGTGAGTCAGACCTTCGAAGTCTTCCGCCAGTGCGGCAGCCAGTTGTTGTTGACCAATCGCACCCTGTTCAAATACCAGTTTTTTCACCGCCGCCAGGCTGTTGCCGAGGTTGGCAATACCAACCTGCAAGCCGGAAACCCAGTCATATTTCGCGCCACCTTGCTTAATACTCTTCGCTCGCTCAATGCAGTCATCCACCAGCGCCGAGCAGAGAATATCGTGCACGTTCTCTTCCAGCATGGTGTCGACGACATATTCGATTTCGATTGATTTGCGGGTGTAGTAACGGATTTGCGTATCCCACGCGTCCATTACTTCATCGAAGTTGTTGAAGTTACCCGCTGACAACGCTTTTTCTTGTGGCAGGAACACTTTGCCACTGGTGGCATCACGACCGCCTTCCAGCGCCGCCAGCATCACGCGGGCGAAGTTGATAAAGCTCATGCCGGTGCAGCGATAGCCCCATTTACCGCCGACGGCGGTTTCGATACAGCCAATCGCTGCATAATCGTAAGCGTCCTGCGGTTCAATACCGAGTTTGATAAATTCCGGGATCACGATTTCGTCGTTGTTGAACGCGGGCATCCCGAAGCCGCAGCGGATCACCTGTACACAGGCATCGAGGAAATCGTTACTCATTCCCGCATGGTAGCGCACGCTGAGGTTAGGCTGAGTGGAGCGCAGACGACCGCAGGATTCAAGGATCGCGTAAGAGAGCGGATTCACTGCGTCCATCGGTTGACCATCAACCAGATTTTGCCCGCCAATGGTGACGTTCTGATACAGCGGGCTACCCGCAGAGGCTTTCGAGTGCGAGCCGGAGCGGATCTTGTTTACTTCCAGCAGTTTCAGCCAGCAGCTATGCAGCATCTCGATGGCGTGTTCGCGATCCAGCGTCTGGTTGAGTTCAACGTCGCGGCGATAGTACGGATAGAGATACTGGTCCATACGACCAAACGAAACCGAGTGACCGTTAGATTCAATCTGCAAAATCAACTGGATGAAGTAGCACAGTTGCAGCGCCTGCCAGAAAGTCTGCGGCGGCTGGTGGGCGATAAGGTCGCAGTTTTCTGCTATCGCCAGCAGTTCATCACGACGGCTTTCGCGAGTTTCGGTGGCTGCCATTTCACGCGCCAGAGCAGCGAAACGTTCAATGTGTTCACTGACTGCCACCAGCACGATATCAATGGCTTTCAGGAACTGCTCGCCGTGCAGATCTTCCAGTACCGTCAGGTTGATACGCGAGCGACGTTCCGCGACTTTCTCGCGCAGACCATCAAGCCCTTTTTCCAGCAGCAGCGGGAAATTGACCGCCAGGTGCGCATCGCCGGAGGTCATATTGCCTTCAGCTTTAATGATACCGGTCGCCAGCAGGCCTTTTTGCTCATCGGTAAACATGCCGTAGCAGCGATCCTGTACCGTCTGACCGCGCCACCACGGGCACACTTCATGCAGAACACGTTTGTTCTCTTCGCTCACCGCAAAACCAGCACCCGGACGATCCGCCAGATCATCAATCTCTTTTTCGATCCAGGAGACGGTATATTCCGGGAAGATCGGCGCGGCACGAACTTCGCTTGCCTGGTTGCCGATGATCAACTCATCGTGTTTGATCCAGATGGTGCGATTCGCCAGGTGATGCGCCAGCGCCAGCGCGCGACGTACCGGGATCGGCTTATCGAGATGTTGTTGATACATCTCGGTATAGTGCTGTGCGCGCTCGGTACAGACCGGCGGTTTCACAATATGCACCAGCGCATTTTTGTGCGCTTTAATGCGGTCGCTGAGCGTGTCCAGTTTCAGTGTTGTCATGGTTGTTATCCTCGTAAAGTCGCGGTTAACCCTTTCTGGCAGGCATACTGCTGGGCAAAGTCGAGCAGTTCTGGCGCATCAAGCGGTTTTTCCGGGGCGTCATAGGGCAGATTAAGTAAGTGATATTTGTTGATGCCCAGCGTGTGGTAGGGCAGGAAATGGATTTCGCCAACGTGCAGCTCGTCGGCGGCAAAATCGGTAATGGCTTTCACAGAGGTTTCATCGGTATTAAAGCCCTGAATCAGCGGTACGCGGATGATGATTTTTTTGCCCGCCGCAGCGAGTTTTTTCAGGTTATCCAGCACTCTGGCGGCGTTACCGTCGGTCCACTGTTTAAACGGCGCGTCGGCGACGTGTTTTAAATCGGCAAGAAACAGATCGATATAGGGCAGAGAAGGGGCGATATATTTCCACGGCACATGCAGGCAGGTTTCTACCGCAGTATGAATGCCGGCCTCGTGGCTGGCTTGCAGTAGCGCCATCGCCATTTCCGGCTGCATAAACGGTTCACCGCCAGAAAGCGTTAAGCCGCCGCCGCTGCGATCGTAAAACGGTTTATCGCGCAGAACGGTCGCCATGATCTCCTCAACGCTTTTCACTTCGCCGCACACGGTTAACGCCTGTGTCGGGCAGCAGTCGGTTAACGCCGTCAGATGTTCAGGGGTTAACTTTTCCCGATGAATAAGCAAACCATTCAGCGCGCGCTCAATCATTTCCGGAGCCGCTTTAGCGCACAGCTCGCAGCCCTCCAGGCACAGACGCGCGTCATACAGCAGATCCTGCGTGCGGGCGCGGCTTTCTGGGTTCTGACACCAGCGGCAACCCAGCGAGCAACCTTTCAGAAAAACCACTGTGCGAATGCCGGGACCGTCGTGGGTCGAGTAGCGTTGAATATTGAAGATCATAGATGCCTCTCTGTTTCGTTCAAACATTAAATTACTTTCGAATGAAAGTTGTGTTGATGTGCGTCAACTGTTCAGAGAGTTTTCTCGTGGTAGTCTGGTTTCAGACAAAAAGTACATTTTGAGGATGGTTATGGAACTGTATCTGGATACTTCAGACGTTGCAGCAGTGAAGGCGCTGGCGCGCGTTTTTCCGCTGGCGGGTGTGACCACTAACCCAAGCATTATCGCTGCGGGTAAAAAAACGCTGGACGTTGTGCTTCCGCAACTTCATGAAGCGATGGGCGGTCAGGGGCGTTTGTTTGCGCAGGTAATGGCTACCACTGCTGAAGGCATGGTGAACGATGCACGCAAACTGCGTTCTATCATTGCGGATATCGTGGTGAAAGTACCGGTGACCGCCGAGGGGCTGGCAGCTATCAAAATGTTAAAAGCGGAAGGGATCCCGACGCTGGGCACGGCGGTGTATGGCGCAGCACAAGGGCTGTTGTCGGCGCTGGCGGGCGCGGAATATGTTGCGCCTTACGTCAACCGTATTGATGCTCAGGGGGGGAGCGGTATTCAAACCGTGACCGATTTGCATCAGTTACTGAAAATGCATGCGCCACAGGCGAAAGTGTTAGCCGCGAGTTTCAAAACCCCGCGTCAGGCGCTGGACTGCTTACTGGCAGGGTGTGAATCAATCACCCTGCCGCTGGATGTGGCGCAGCAGATGATTAGCTATCCGGCGGTTGACGCTGCCGTAGCGAAATTTGAGCAGGACTGGCAGGGCGCGTTTGGCAGAACGTCGATTTAACAGGATGTTCTGCATCCTCATCAATTGCTTATGACGTGGCGGAGTGCATCGATGCCTGCCGCGTCTTATCAGGCCTGGAGGCGACAATTACTGTCCGCAAACCTCACATCCCGGATTGGGCATCAGTTTCATTTCGCGGAACTGACAGGTCATCGCATCGTACATCACGATTTTTCCGCTGGCAGGTTTGCCATAATCTGCCAGCAGTTTGATCGCTTCCATTGCCTGCAACGAACCAATTACGCCAATCAATGGCGCCATCACGCCAGCTTCTACGCAGGTTAACGCGTTTTCACCAAACAAACGGCTAAGGCAGCGGTAGCAAGGCTCGCCGTCCTGATAAGTAAAGACGGTGATTTGCCCTTCCATACGAATTGCTGCCCCGGAAACCAGCGGCACCTTTGCGGCAAAACAGCCAGCGTTCAGTTGATTACGTACCGCTACGTTATCCGTACAGTCGAGCACCAGATCGTGTTCAGCAATCAACGCTGCAAGCTCAGCGTCATCAAGCAACGCATTCACCGGCGTAATCGCGATATATGGATTGATCCGTGCCAGGGCGTCACGAGCAGATTCAACCTTCGGTTGCCCGACCGTAGCGTCACTGTGTAGCGTCTGGCGTTGCAGATTTGAGAGCGAAACGGTGTCGAAGTCGAGCAGCGTCAGGTTGCCGACACCGGCGCTTGCCAGATACTGCGAGGCTGCGCAGCCGAGTCCACCGAGGCCGACGACCAGCACGCGAGAATCTTTTAACGCTTCCTGACCATCAAAATCAAAACCACGCAGGATGATTTGCCGGTTGTAGCGCAGCATCTCCTGATCGCTGAGTTCCGCCATTACAGGCCTCCGAACAACGCGTTAAACGGTTCTACTTCCACCCATTCGCCCGCTTCAACATTGCCGCGATCGCGTTCAAGCACGATAAAACAGTTGCCGAGGCTAAAGGAGCTAAATATATGCGAGCCCTGATGCCCGGTAGTGGTGACTTCCAGTTCGCCGTCGGCATTGCGTTGCAGCACACCACGCTGGAAATCAAGACGACCAGGCGTTTTCTTGAGGCGAGAAGCCGTGCGTACGCGCTGGCGCGCGGGCAGGCCGCTGGCGGTGTTGCCGCTTAATTTTGCCAGTAACGGTTGTACCAGTTGGTAGAAGGTTAGCGTTGCTGAAACTGGATTACCCGGCAGGCCGCAGAACCAGCTATTGCCGAGTTTACCGAACGCGAACGGTTTACCTGGTTTAATCGCCAGCTTCCAGAAGGCAATTTCACCCAGCTCTTCGAGAATGGTTTTGGTGTAATCTGCTTCACCAACCGAAACACCGCCAGAACTGATCACTACATCCGCCTGACTGTCGGCTTCAATAAATGCTGCGCGCAAGGCGTGGGGATCGTCGCGGATAATCCCTAAGTTGATCACCTCGCAACCCAGTTGTTCTAACATGAGGTGTACGGCGAGACGGTTGGTATCGTAGATTTGACCGTCGCCCAGTGGCTGACCTGGCAACTGGAGTTCATCACCGGTGGAAAACAGCGCCACACGCACTTTGCGAATCACCGGAACTTCGGCAATTCCCAGCGAAGCAATCACCGGCAGCTCTGCGGTAGTCAGGCGAGTACCCGCCGGGAAAACAACCGCACCCGCAGAGATATCTTCACCGCGACGACGAATATTTTGCCCGCTACGCACTTCAGCGGTAAAACGCACTCCTGCGTCTGTTTGTTCGGTCTGTTCCTGCATCACCACCGCTTCGCAGCCTTCCGGCACCGGAGCACCGGTCATAATGCGAATACAGGTGCCAGCAGGCCATTCACCATGATACGGCTGACCGGCAAACGATTTGCCAGCAACAGAAAGCGGTTGCCCGGAGGCGATATCGGCTAAACGAACCGCGTAGCCGTCCATTGCCGAGTTATCAAACCCAGGGACATCGAGCGGCGAAACCACATCGCTCGCCAGAATACGCCCAAAACACTGAACCAGTGGCAGCGTTTCCTGAGCAGTCAAAGGGGTAACGCGAGAAAGCATCTCATTAAGCGCGGTGTCGAGCGACATCAAACCGGTGGTAAATTCCATGAAAACACTCCTGCGGGGCAAAATCGAATCCGCCTATTATGTCAGAAAAACGCCACGGACTGTATGCCACCTCGGTCGTAGAGCGGGCTCCTGCCTTTACATGCCATATACATCTTTCTATATTCAAAAATTGAATGAATAATTCATAAAAATTCTGATATTTATAGCAAAGTGGCGAGCCACCCTTAATGGACGAATACTATGGGCAAAGCAGTCATTGCAATTCACGGCGGCGCAGGCGCAATTAGCCGCGCACAGATGAGTCTGCAACAGGAATTACGCTACATTGAGGCACTGTCAGCCATTGTCGAAACCGGACAGAAAATGCTCGAAGCGGGCGCAAGTGCGCTGGATGCAGTGACGGAAGCCGTGCGCTTACTGGAAGAGTGCCCACTGTTTAACGCCGGAACTGGCGCTGTCTTTACGCGTGATGAAACCCATGAACTCGACGCCTGTGTGATGGATGGCAACACCCTGAAAGCCGGTGCAGTGGCGGGCGTCAGTCATCTGCGTAATCCGGTTCTTGCCGCCCGTCTGGTGATGGAACAAAGCCCGCATGTGATGATGATAGGTGAGGGCGCAGAAAATTTTGCTTTTGCTCATGGCATGGAGCGCGTCTCGCCGGAGATTTTCTCCACGCCTTTGCGTTATGAACAATTGCTGGCGGCGCGTGAGGAAGGGGAAACGCTCCTCGACCATAGCGGCGCACCGCTGGATGAACAACAGAAAATGGGCACTGTGGGAGCCGTGGCGTTGGATCTCCATGGCAATCTGGCGGCTGCCACGTCCACGGGGGGAATGACCAATAAATTACCTGGTCGGGTCGGCGACAGCCCGCTGGTTGGCGCCGGATGCTACGCCAATAACGCCAACGTGGCAGTTTCTTGTACCGGCACGGGCGAAGTTTTCATTCGCGCGCTGGCGGCGTATGACATTGCCGCGTTGATGGATTACGGCGGCTTAAGCCTCGCACAAGCCTGCGAGCGGGTCGTTATGGAAAAACTCCCTGCGCTCGGCGGCAGTGGCGGACTAATCGCTATCGATCACGAAGGTAACGTCGCGCTACCTTTTAACACCGAGGGAATGTATCGCGCCTGGGGCTACGCAGGCGATACGCCAACCACCGGTATCTATCGTGAAAAAGGGGACACCGTTGCCACACAGTGATGAGCTTGATGCCGGTGATGTGCTGGCGGTTGATAATCTCAATATTGCCTTTATGCAGGACCAGCAGAAAGTGGCTGCGGTTCGAGGTCTCTCTTTTAGCCTGCGACGTGGCGAGACGCTGGCGATTGTTGGAGAGTCCGGTTCCGGCAAGTCAGTCACAGCACTGGCGCTGATGCGTCTGTTAGAACAGGCGGGGGGGCTGGTGCAGTGCGACAAAATGGTATTGCGGCGCCGCAGTCGTGAGGTGATTGAGCTTAGTGAGCAGAGTTCCCGGCAAATGCAGCATATACGCGGTGCGGATATGGCGATGATTTTCCAGGAGCCAATGACGTCGCTAAATCCGGTATTTACCGTGGGCGAGCAGATTGCCGAGTCTATCCGTCTGCATCAGAACGCCAGCCGTGAAGAAGCGATGGCGGAGGCGAAGCGGATGCTGGATCAGGTTCGCATCCCGGAAGCACAAACCATTCTTTCGCGTTATCCGCATCAACTCTCTGGTGGGATGCGCCAGCGGGTGATGATTGCCATGGCGCTGTCATGTCGCCCGGCGGTGCTGATTGCCGATGAGCCGACGACCGCACTGGATGTCACCATTCAGGCGCAGATCCTGCAATTAATCAAAGTGTTGCAAAAAGAGATGTCGATGGGCGTCATCTTTATCACTCACGACATGGGCGTGGTGGCGGAGATTGCCGATCGGGTACTGGTGATGTATCAGGGCGAGGCGGTGGAAACAGGCAGCGTCGAACAGATTTTTCATGCGCCACAGCATCCTTATACCCGTGTGCTATTGGCTGCTGTTCCGCAGCTTGGCGCGATGAGAGGGCAAGATTATCCCCGACGTTTCCCGTTGATATCGCTTGAACATCCGACTAAACAGGAACGCCCTGTCGAGCAGAAAACGGTGGTTGATGGCGAACCTGTTTTACAGGTGCGTAATCTGGTCACCCGTTTCCCTTTGCGTAGTGGGTTGTTGAATCGCGTAACGCGGGAAGTGCACGCCGTTGAAAAGGTTAGTTTTGATCTCTGGCCGGGTGAAACGTTGTCGCTGGTGGGGGAGTCTGGCAGTGGCAAATCCACCACCGGACGGGCGCTGTTGCGCCTTGTTGAAAGCCAGGGCGGCGAAATTATCTTCAACGGTCAGCGAATTGATACTCTGTCACCCGGCAAACTTCAGGCATTGCGCCGCGATATTCAGTTCATTTTTCAGGATCCTTACGCCTCACTGGATCCACGCCAGACTATTGGTGATTCGATTATTGAACCGCTGCGTGTTCATGGGTTATTGCAGGGTAAAGAAGCTGCTGCACGCGTTGCGTGGCTACTGGAACGCGTTGGTCTGTTACCCGAACATGCGTGGCGCTACCCGCATGAGTTTTCCGGCGGCCAGCGTCAGCGTATCTGTATTGCCCGTGCGCTGGCGTTGAATCCCAAAGTCATTATTGCCGATGAAGCCGTGTCGGCGCTGGATGTTTCTATTCGCGGGCAGATTATCAACTTGTTGCTCGATCTCCAGCGTGATTTCGGCATTGCATATCTGTTTATCTCCCACGATATGGCGGTCGTGGAGCGGATCAGCCATCGTGTAGCGGTGATGTATCTCGGGCAAATTGTCGAAATAGGCCCCCGACGCGCGATCTTTGAAAATCCGCAGCACCCTTATACGCGTAAATTACTGGCGGCAGTTCCGGTTGCTGAACCATCCCGACTGCGGCCACAGCGCGTACTGCTATCGGACGATCTTCCCAGCAATATTTATCAGCGTGGCGAAGAGGTTGCAGCCGTCTCGTTGCAATGCGTCGGGCCGGGGCATTACGTCGCACAACCACAATCAGAATACGCATTCATGCGTAGATAACATTCAGGCGGAGAATCAAATGGCAAGAGCTGTACACCGTAGTGGGTTAGTGGCGCTGGGTATTGTCACAGCGTTGATGGCATCTTGTGCATTCGCTGCCAAAGATGTGGTTGTGGCGGTGGGATCGAACTTCACCACCCTTGACCCGTATGACGCGAATGACACGTTGTCACAGGCCGTGGCGAAATCGTTTTACCAGGGGCTGTTCGGTCTGGATAAAGAGATGAAGCTGAAAAATGTGCTGGCAGAGAGTTATACCGTCTCCGGCGACGGCCTCACTTATACCGTGAAATTGCGTGAAGGGATCAAGTTCCAGGACGGCACCGACTTCAACGCGGCGGCGGTAAAAGCGAATCTGGATCGGGCCAGTGACCCGGCGAATCATCTTAAACGCTATAACCTGTACAAGAATATTGCCAAAACTGAAGCGGTCGATCCGACAACGGTGAAGATTACGCTTAAACAGCCGTTCTCCGCGTTTATTAATATTCTCGCCCATCCGGCAACAGCGATGATTTCTCCGGCGGCGCTGGAAAAATATGGCACGGAGATTGGTTTTCATCCGGTGGGAACCGGACCGTATGAACTGGATACCTGGAATCAGACCGATTTTGTGAAGGTGAAAAAATTCACTGGTTACTGGCAGTCGGGACTGCCCAAACTGGACAGCATTACCTGGCGTCCGGTGGCGGATAACAACACCCGTGCGGCCATGCTGCAAACCGGTGAAGCGCAGTTTGCTTTCCCCATTCCCTACGAGCAGGCCGCGCTGCTGGAGAAAAACAAAAATATCGAGCTGATGGCCAGTCCGTCGATTATGCAGCGTTATATTAGTATGAATGTGACGCAAAAGCCGTTCGATAACCTGAAGGTACGTGAGGCGCTGAATTATGCCATCAACCGTCCGGCACTGGTGAAAGTCGCGTTTGCGGGATATGCAACGCCCGCCACTGGTGTGGTGCCGCCGAGTATCGCCTACGCGCAAAGTTACCAACCGTGGCCTTACGATCCGGCAAAAGCGCGCGCATTACTCAAAGAGGCGGGATATCCCAACGGTTTCAGTACCACGCTGTGGTCGTCGCATAACCACAGCACCGCGCAGAAAGTGCTGCAATTTACCCAGCAGCAGTTAGCGCAGGTAGGGATTAAAGCCCAGGTGACGGCGATGGATGCCGGACAGCGGGCGGCAGAAGTAGAAGGTAAAGGGCAAAAAGAGAGTGGCGTGCGACTGTTCTACACTGGCTGGTCGGCATCGACCGGCGAAGCTGACTGGGCGTTATCGCCGCTGTTTGCGTCACAGAACTGGCCACCGACGCTGTTTAATACTGCGTTTTACAGCAATAAACAGGTGGATGACTACCTGGCCCAGGCACTGAAAACTAACGATCCGGCGGAAAAGACCCGCTTGTATAAGGCGGCGCAGGATATCATCTGGCAAGAGTCGCCGTGGGTTCCGCTGGTGGTCGAAAAACTGGTGTCGGCACACAGTAAAAATCTGACCGGTTTTTGGATCATGCCAGACACCGGCTTCAGCTTTGAAGATGCGGATTTGCACTAAGCAACGCAGGGAGTGGAATGCTTAATTACGTTATCAAACGCTTGCTGGGGTTGATTCCGACGCTGTTTATCGTCTCGGTGCTGGTGTTTTTATTTGTCCATATGCTGCCCGGCGATCCGGCGCGATTGATTGCCGGGCCGGAAGCCGATGCTCAGGTCATCGAACTGGTGCGTCAGCAACTGGGGTTGGATCAGCCGCTGTATCACCAGTTCTGGCACTATATCAGCAATGCCGTGCAGGGAGATTTTGGCCTGTCGATGGTCTCGCGTCGTCCGGTTGCCGATGAGATTGCCAGCCGCTTCATGCCAACGCTGTGGCTGACCATAACCAGTATGGTCTGGGCGGTGATATTTGGTATGGCGGCGGGGATTGTTGCCGCCGTCTGGCGTAACCGCTGGCCAGATCGTTTGAGTATGACCATCGCGGTGTCGGGGATCTCCTTCCCGGCATTTGCCCTGGGGATGCTTTTGATTCAGGTTTTCTCCGTTGAGCTGGGTTGGCTACCTACGGTAGGTGCAGACAGTTGGCAGCACTACATTTTACCCTCCCTGACGCTCGGCGCGGCAGTGGCAGCCGTGATGGCGCGCTTTACCCGCGCGTCGTTTGTCGACGTCTTAAGCGAAGATTATATGCGTACCGCGAGGGCGAAAGGGGTGAGCGAAACCTGGGTTGTCCTCAAACACGGGCTACGCAACGCCATGATCCCGGTAGTGACCATGATGGGCTTACAGTTTGGCTTTTTGCTCGGTGGGTCCATCGTGGTGGAGAAAGTCTTCAACTGGCCCGGACTTGGGCGCTTACTCGTTGACTCCGTAGAAATGCGCGATTACCCGGTGATTCAGGCGGAAATTCTGCTTTTCTCGCTGGAATTTATTCTTATCAACTTAGTGGTGGACGTGCTTTATGCCGCCATTAACCCGGCTATCAGGTACAAGTAAGGATGCGATTATTTAACTGGCGTCGTCAGGTGGTGTTAAACGCCATGCCACTGGTAAAACCTGATCAGGTGCGTACTCCGTGGCATGAGTTCTGGCGACGTTTTCGCCGCCAGCATATGGCGATGACCGCCGTATTATTCGTCATTTTGTTGATTGTGGTGGCCATTTTTGCTCGCTGGATCGCCCCCTATGACGCCGAAAATTATTTCGATTATGACAATCTGAATAACGGGCCTTCTTTGCAGCACTGGTTTGGCGTCGATTCACTGGGACGCGACATTTTCAGCCGTGTCCTGGTTGGTGCACAAATCTCGCTGGCGGCGGGCGTGTTTGCGGTGTTTATCGGTGCGGCGATTGGGACGTTGCTGGGTTTGCTGGCTGGATATTATGAAGGCTGGTGGGATCGGCTGATCATGCGTATTTGTGATGTGCTGTTTGCTTTCCCTGGCATTTTGCTGGCTATTGCTGTTGTTGCGGTGCTGGGAAGCGGCATTGCTAACGTGATTATCGCCGTCGCTATCTTTTCTATTCCGGCGTTTGCCCGACTGGTGCGCGGCAATACGTTGGTGTTAAAACAGCAAACCTTTATTGAATCAGCGCGCAGTATTGGGGCCAGCGATATGACCATTTTGTTGCGCCACATCTTACCGGGGACAGTCTCTTCCATCGTCGTGTTTTTCACCATGCGCATTGGCACCTCGATTATCTCCGCCGCCAGTCTGTCGTTTCTCGGCCTGGGAGCGCAGCCGCCGACCCCGGAGTGGGGAGCGATGCTCAACGAAGCGAGAGCGGATATGGTTATCGCGCCGCATGTGGCGGTTTTTCCGGCACTGGCTATTTTCCTGACCGTGTTGGCGTTCAACTTGCTGGGTGATGGTTTGCGTGATGCGCTGGACCCCAAAATTAAAGGATAGTCACGGTTGAATATTGCTTGAAAGGGTAATGACCTCAGAGGAAATTATTGCCTTAAGCAAGTGTTGTAACTTTCTTCTAATTTTGTAGAATCGAGTAATTTGGTTAAAAAGCCGCTGTGAGGGACTATTTATGCAGCGGCACAGCGTACTGACAGTTATTTTGTTAAATGTATTAACATGCTGAGTTTATACGAAAAGATAAAGATAAGGCTGATAATTTTATTTTTATTGGCTGCGCTGTCATTTATTGTTCTTTTTTTCATCATTAACTATCAACTGGTATCGGAGCGTGCGGTAAAACGTGCCGATAGCCGCTTTGAACTTATTCAAAAAAACGTTGGCTATTTCTTTAAAGATATTGAACGTTCCGCTCTGACGTTAAAGGACTCACTCTATTTATTGAAAAACAGTGAGGAGATTAAACGTGCCGTCATCCTGAAAATGGAAATGATGCCATTTTTAGATTCAGTGGGGCTGGTACTGGATAATAATAAATATTATCTATTTTCGCGGCGGACGAATGATAAAATCGTTGTTTATCATCAGGAAAAGGTAAATGGCCCCCTTGTTGATGAGACAGGACGCGTCATCTTTGCCGATTTTAATCCGTCGCAGCGCCCGTGGTCAGTAGCTTCGGATGGCTCTGACAGTAGCTGGAATCCGGCATATAATTGCTTTGATCGTCCGGGGAAAAAATGTATTTCTTTTACGCTGCGAATTAACGGCAAAGACCGTGATTTGCTGGCTATTGATAAAATTCATGTCGATTTAAACTGGCGATATCTGAACGAATACCTTGATCATATCAGCGCATCTGATGAAGTCTTGTTTCTGAAACAAGGTTATGAAATCATTGCCAAGAACCAACTCGCCCGTGAAAAATTGATTATTTATAATAGCGAAGATAATTATAATATTATTGATTCTGTCGATACGGAGTATATAGCAAAAACATCGTGCGTACCCAATAACTCGCTATTCGAAATCTATTTTTATTATCCTACGGGGAAACTATTTAACGCGTCAGATAAACTCTTTTATTTGCCGTTTGCTTTCATTATTGTCGTATTGCTGGCGCTTTACTTAATGACGACCCGTGTGTTCCGTCGCCAATTTTCAGAAATGACAACGCTGGTCAATACGCTGGAGTTTTTACCTGACTCTGCGGATCAAATGCAGGCACTGAAAATTCGTGAAGGCGATGCGAAAGAGATTATCAGCATCAAAAATTCGATCGCGGAAATGAAAGATGCTGAAGTTGAGCGTTCAAATAAATTGCTCTCGCTGATCTCCTACGATCAGGAAAGCGGTTTTATCAAAAATATGGCGATTATTGAGTCAAACAATAATCAGTATCTGGCCGCTGGGATCATCAAACTTTGCGGACTGGAAGCCGTCGAAGCCGTGTTTGGTGTTGAGGAACGCAACAAGATCGTCAGGAAGCTGTGTCAGCGAATTGCCGAGAAATATGCACAATGCTGCGATATCGTGACATTTAATGCCGATCTCTATTTATTATTGTGTCGGGAAAATATACAGACTTTTACCCGTAAGATCGCGATGATAAACGATTTCGACAGTAGCTTTGGCTACCGCAATCTGCGTATACACAAATCTGCCATTTGTGAACCTCTGAAGGGCGAAAATGCCTGGAGCTATGCAGAAAAACTGAAGCTGGCGATTTCCAGCATCCGTGACCATATGTTCTCTGAGTTTATTTTCTGTGATGATGCGAAACTCAGCGAAATTGAAGAGAATATCTGGATTGCGCGCAATATCCGTCACGCCATGGAAAAAGGCGAGCTATTCCTGGTTTATCAACCGATTGTTGATATTAACACCCGCGACATTCTGGGCGCTGAGGCGCTGTGTCGCTGGGTTTCTGCGGAGCGGGGGATCATCTCGCCGCTGAAGTTTATTGCTATCGCGGAAGATATCGGTTTTATCAATGAACTGGGTTACCAAATTATTAAAACGGCGATGGCTGAATTCCGCCATTTTAGCCAGCGTGTGCTCCTGAAACAGGATTTCTTACTGCATATTAATGTTTCGCCCTGGCAGTTAAACGAACCACATTTTCATGAGCGTTTTATCGCCATCATGAAAGAACATGAACTGACAGCGAAAAGTCTCTGTATTGAGATCACTGAAACTGTGATCGAGCGAATTAGTGAACATTTTTATCTCAATATTGAACAATTGCGTAAACAAGGGGTACGAATATCGATTGATGACTTTGGTACAGGTTTGTCAAACCTGAAACGTTTTTATGAAATTAATCCTGATAGCATAAAAGTGGACTCGCAATTTACCGGCGATATTTTCGGCACTGCGGGCAAAATTTTGCGCATTATCTTCGACCTGGCACGCTATAACCGGATCCCGGTGATTGCAGAAGGTGTTGAGAGCGAAGAGGTTGCGCGTGAATTAATCAAATTAGGGTGTATTCAGGCCCAGGGGTATCTGTACCAGAAGCCGTTGCCATTCTCTGCCTGGGACAAAAATGGGAAGTTAGTAAAAGAGTAGTTTAGGTATGTCCAGAATCAATAAATTCGTACTTACAGTCAGTCTGCTGATTTTTATCATGATTTCAGCGGTTGCCTGCGGGATCTATACCCAGATGGTAAAAGAACGGGTGTATGGCCTGAAACAGTCCGTTATTGATACTGCTTTTGCGGTGGCAAATATTGCTGAATATCGGCGTAGTGTGGCAATTGATCTCATTAACACGCTTAACCCGACTGAAGAACAACTGCTGGTTGGCTTGCGCACAGCTTATGCTGACTCGGTTTCACCTTCTTATTTGTATGATGTTGGCCCTTATCTGATTTCCAGTGATGAGTGTATTCAGGTTAAGGAGTATGAAAACAATTATTGTGCAGATATTATGCAGGTTGTTAAGTATCGGCATGTTAAAAATACGGGGTTCATCTCTTTTGACGGCAAAACCTTCGTCTATTATCTCTATCCGGTTACTCACAATCGCAGTCTGATATTTTTGCTTGGGCTGGAACGATTTTCGTTACTGTCAAAGTCACTGGCAATGGATAGCGAGAACCTGATGTTCTCACTGTTTAAGAACGGCAAACCAGTTACCGGTGATGAATATAATGCCAAAAATGCCATCTTCACCGTTTCGGAAGCGATGGAGCATTTCTCCTATTTGCCGACCGGATTGTACGTATTTGCTTATAAAAAAGACGTTTATTTGCAGGTATGTACGCTGATTATTTTCTTTGCTGCCCTGGTGGCAGTTATTTCAGGCACAAGTTGCCTCTATCTGATACGCAGAGTGATTAATCGTGGCATTGTTGAGAAAGAAGCCATTATTAATAACCATTTTGATCGCGTTCTGGACGGTGGGCTTTTCTTTTCGGCGGCGGATGTCAAAAAACTCTACAGCATGTATAACTCGGCGTTTCTTGACGATCTGACCAAAGCAATGGGCAGAAAATCCTTTGACGAAGATTTAAAAGCCTTACCGGAAAAAGGCGGTTATTTATGCCTGTTTGACGTCGATAAATTCAAAAATATTAACGACACCTTCGGTCATTTGTTGGGCGATGAAGTGTTGATGAAGGTAGTGAAAATCCTTAAATCACAAATCCCGGTGGATAAAGGTAAAGTCTACCGCTTTGGCGGCGACGAATTTGCGATAATTTATACTGGCGGAACCCTGGATGAGTTGCTATCGATTTTAAAAGATATTGTCAATTTCCAGGTGGGGAGTATTAATTTAAGCACCAGTATCGGCGTGGCGCATTCAAATGAATGTACTACCGTTGAACGACTGAAAATGCTGGCGGATGAGCGGCTGTATAAGAGTAAGAAAAACGGCAGGGCACAAATTAGCTGGCAGTAATTTTTATTAACGAACCGGGCAAATGATTTTGCCCGGCCTGAATTAATTAAACCCGACTACCCCACAAATCGTACTCGTCGGCGTGCTCGACTTTCACACGCAGGATATCGCCCGGCTTAACGTTGGTTTCGCCGTTGAGATAAACCGCGCCGTCGATTTCCGGTGCATCTGCCATGCTGCGACCAATCGCGCCTTCTTCGTCCACTTCGTCGACGATCACCAGAATTTCACGGCCCACTTTTTCTTGCAGGCGCTCGGCGGAAATCTGCTGTTGCAGTTGCATGAAGCGATTCCAGCGTTCTTCTTTCACTTCTTCCGGAACCTGGTCAGGCAGAGCATTGGCATCAGCGCCTTCAACCGGGCTGTATTTAAAGCAGCCAACGCGATCCAGACGTGCTTCTTTCAGGAAGTCGAGCAGCATCTGGAAATCTTCTTCCGTCTCGCCAGGGAAGCCGACAATAAAGGTTGAACGCAGGGTCAGTTCCGGGCAAATTTCGCGCCACTGTTTGATGCGTGCCAGTTGGCGATCTACAGACCCCGGACGCTTCATCAGTTTGAGAATTCGTGGGCTGGCGTGCTGCAACGGAATGTCCAGATACGGCAGGATTTTGCCTTCAGCCATCAGCGGGATAACGTCATCTACATGCGGGTAAGGGTAAACGTAGTGCAGACGTGTCCAGATCCCCAGTTTTGATAACTGTTCGCACAGGCTGACCATACTGGTTTTTACCGGCTCGCCGTTGTGGAAGCCTGTACGGTGTTTAACATCAACGCCATACGCGGAAGTATCCTGGGAGATCACCAGAATCTCTTTAACGCCCGCGTCAACCAGGCGTTTCGCTTCGCTTAACACGTCGCCAATCGGACGGCTCACCAGATCGCCGCGCATAGACGGAATAATGCAGAAGGTGCAACGGTGGTTACAGCCTTCGGAAATCTTCAGATAGGCGTAATGACGTGGCGTCAGCTTAACGCCTTGCTCCGGCACCAGGCTCAGGAATGGGTTGTGTTTCGGTTTTGGCACGTAGTGATGAACGTGCTCCAGAACCTGCTCATAGCTATGAGGGCCGGTGATTTCCAGCACTTTTGGGTGGACTTCGCGGATCTGATCTTCTTTCGCCCCCAGACAACCGGTCACTATTACCTTGCCGTTTTCATTCAACGCTTCACCAATGGCTTCCAGTGATTCTTGCACCGCACTGTCAATAAAACCGCAGGTGTTGACGATCACCATGTCTGCGTCGTCGTAGCTCGGTACTACGTCATAACCTTCAGTGCGCAGTTCGGTCAGAATACGCTCTGAATCGACGAGGTTTTTCGGACAGCCAAGGGAAACAAAGCCGATTTTCGGCTGGGGAGTTACTTTGCTCATAGCTTAAAAAATATTCAGTTACAGGAAAGGTCAGGGCAGGGATTCTACAGAGTTCTGGATAAAATTTGTATCGTAATCTGGTCAACAGGCGAGGAAAACGCCCCAACTATCGGGGCGTAAATGGTTATCATGATACTGGGTTTTCAGTTAGCGCCTTCGCAGGCTGGCTGCTGGATTTGTCCCGCAGCGTAAAGACCGAAATAAGCGTGAAGCAACCGGCAATAGCCCCCAGGATGAGATAGGTTTCAGCAAAGCCAATGGTGTCATACAGATAGCCGGCAATGGGTGAATAGATTGCCGTGGCGATGGATGCCACAAAAAGCACCAGCAGGTAGACCGTCGAAGAGAGTTTGTGATCAAAGTTAGCCGCGATAAATTTAAACACAGACACCAGGATCAGTGGTTTTTCGATGGCATGCATCATTTTAACGGCCGCAATCCACACCGGTCCCAGTTGGATAGCAGAACCGGCAATGCGTAACGACATAATGGTTCCGGCAATCACTAATGCCCATTTTGCGCCAGTGCGGTTAACAAACCACGGCATCAGACAGAGAAATAGGGTTTCTCCGCAGACCTGGACAGAAGCCAGAATCCCGTACCAGCGATTGCCTTCTTCTGGCGTCGGAAATTGCAGCGAAAAATATTGTGCGAACTGTTGATCGTAGGTGTCATAAATTTGCGTTACGAACAGAGTGAACATCAATAAAAACCAGAACTGACTATTTTTCGCCAGTTCAAGCGCATGGATAGCTTTCAGCGAATTGGTTTTTTCAATTTCCGCCTCGGTCAGTTCGATTTTGGTAAACATAAAGCAGATTGCGGCGACCACAATGGCACAGCTTGCCAGCCAGAAAGAGAGATTAGGGCTGGTATCGATGTATTTACCCACAATCCACGCGGCGGCGGCCCATCCCAGAGAGCCCCACATTCTTACGCGACCATATTCAAAATGATAACGACGCGAAACTTTATCTATCCAGGAATCCAGAACGCCACAGCCAGAATTAAAAATGATCCCCAGGTAAACGCCACCCAAAACAGCACCCAGCCAGAAGTTATGAACCAGAAGCGGGGCGTATACATAAATAAAGAATGGGCCTACGGGAAGTAATAATGCGACGAGGATCCAGATGAGTTGTTTCTTAAGACCAAATTTATCGGAGATGAAACCGAAGAACGGTTGCATTAATAACGCAATGAAAGCATTAACGGAATAAAGTAATCCTGTGCGTGTGGCGGTAATTTCCAGATGCTGTGTCGTCCATATGACAAAAAATGCCATCGTTGCCGACCAGGCAAAGAGGTACAGGAAATCGAAAATACTGAGCAAAATATAATTACGTTTACCGGGCAATAACATAGCCATATCCTCAATCACTGGCGTTGGGTCATTTACCGTTGGCACAGGCATTCGCTGTGCTTACTGGTTATTGTTTTGGTATGCATCTCCGGAAAATGTCATACGTTAACAATTTCATTTTTACTCTGACCCTGACTGCGATGATTAGGCAATGTGTTAAATGAATGTTTGCGATTTGCATCACAATTATTGCTGGTAATAAAAAAGATTTAGCGAAATAGATCACTAAATCTTTTTATGAGAACGTATTACTTTTATGCCTTGCGTGTTAGCTCATCCGCCAGTGTACGAAGGTGTTCAGCAATATTCATCAGATCAGTCTGTGGTGAGTGCAGAGGGCCAGCAGAGTTACGCACGACCAGGCGACTGGGAAGGATGGTTGAAGAGCGGAGCATTGCGTGTTCATCGTCCGGCTGTAAAATCTGTTGAACGGCAATTTTCCCTTGTAAATCAAAGTCGATTGCGACGGTCGTTAGCGAAGGTTCAAAAAACGCACTCTCATAGGTGTCGTCATAGCCAATGACAGAAATATCTTGCGGGATTTTACGTTTTTGCTGATGTAAGGCGCTTAACGCCCCCAATGCCATCTGATCATTGGCGATCAGAAGAGCGGTCGCCTGTGGCGTTTCACGTAGCATCTGTAACGTCGCCAGATAGCCGCTTTGAGCGTCCCAACTACCGTAATGAATGGCCAGCGGCGTAAGTTGGAGTGAGGCGAGAGTATCGCGCCAGGTATTGAGTCGTAGCCGCGCCGGTACTGAGTTTTCTGGGCCGGAGATCAGGCAAAATTGACGATGCCCCAAATCGTAAAGATATTTCACGCTGGCGCGTGCACCTTCTGCAGGATTAAAAGTGACGTTAAACACCGGGCTATAAGGGTCCACGTCGAGAAACAGACACAACACATCGCTGTTTTCAGCAACCAGAGTTTCAGCCAATGCCGTTTCCAGCGGTGCGTTGATAATAATCTTTGTTACCCGTTGTGCTTTTAAGTCATTAATTGCAGCCTGAATACCTTTAATATCAACATCATCTATCATGGATATCAGTACCTGATATCCCTGTTCTCCGGCATATTTTTTCACTGCTGCCGCAATTTGCGAGGGGGCATGTAGGGCGAGCGAAGTTGTAACCAGCCCGACCGTTTTGCTCTCTTTCCCTACCAACTGTTGAGCTACGCGATTTGGAACGTATTTAAGTTCGGCAATGGCTTGTTCAATTTTTTGACGTGTTTTGGCAGACACGTTCGCTGAATTGTTAAGCACCCGCGACACTGTCTGATAAGAAACATTGGCATGACGAGCAACATCGGCAAGGGTTGCAGCTTTGGTTTTCATATTCGCCCCGGCTAAAAGATTTGTCACAGTATACCGCAGTGAATGTCATACGTATCACGCTCACCTGTCTCAGTGCCGGTAAGCTGACCCATCGAACCTGTTTGCAGGGAAAAACGCGTACTTGATCACATTCCTGCCGGACATTCCTTGCATAACGAAGCAATTAATTACTAGATGACAGTATTGTGAACGAATAACATTTTTTGTCTGTTTAAAACAATTCAGGAGTCAGCATGGACAAGCACCCACCGATCATTCCCAGAGCCCCATGGTTACTTCATGGTGCTGATTACAATCCGGAGCAATGGTTACATGTCCCCGGGATTCTGGAGAAAGATATCGCCATGATGCAACAGGCTGGTTGTAACACCATGTCGGTGGGTATTTTTAGCTGGTCAATGCTGGAACCCACAGAGGGGGAATATTGCTTTGACTGGCTGGATGAGGTGCTGGATAAACTTCATGCTGGTGGGATCTCTGTCTTCCTCGCAACACCAAGCGGAGCCAAACCCGCCTGGCTTGCTGCACGTTATCCAGAGGTTCTGAGAGTTAGCGCCTCACGCGAGAAAATGCTTCACGGCGGTCGCCATAATCACTGCCTTTCTTCTCCCGTGTATAAAGAGAAAGTGACGCAAATTAACCGTAAGCTGGCGCAGCGATACGCAAATCATCCGGCGGTTCTGGGATGGCATATCAGTAATGAGTATGGCGGAGAGTGTCATTGTAATGGATGCCAACAAGCGTTTCGCCGTTGGTTGCAGACTCGTTACACCACTCTTGAGGCGCTTAATCAGGCATGGTGGACTGGCTTCTGGAGCCATACATACAGTGACTGGTCACAAATTGAATCTCCTTCCCCATTAGGTGAGATGTCTAACCACGGTTTGAATCTTGACTGGCGGCGCTTTGTCACATCGCAGGTAAAAGAGTTCTATCAAATGGAGATCGCGCCGTTAAAAGCAGTACGCCCCGATTTACCAGCGACGACCAATTTTATGTGGTATTTCAATGACTACAACTACTGGGCATTAGCTGAAGTGGTTGATTTTGTGAGTTGGGATAGCTATCCCATGTGGCATAAACAGGAAGATGAACGCGCCGTTGCCTGTAAAACAGCGATGTATCACGACCTGATGCGTACTTTGAAAAATAAACCGTTTATTCTGATGGAATCCACGCCCAGCCAGACAAGCTGGCAGCCAACCAGCAAATTGAAAAAGCCGGGAATGAATATTCTTTCTTCCTTACAGGCCGTCGCTCACGGCGCAGACGGCGTGCATTATTTTCAGTGGCGTAAGAGTCGTGGCGCCGTGGAGAAGTTTCATGGTGCGGTGGTTGATCACGTCGGTCATCTGGAGACGCGTACCGGGCGCGAAGTCATACAACTGGGGCAACGACTGGCACATCTTAAGCAATTGGTCGGAACGAAAACCCAGGCAAAAGTTGCCATTATTTTTGACTGGGAAAACCGCTGGGCGGTCAATGATGCTGCCGGGCCGCGCAATTGCGGTATCCACTACGAGCAAACGGTAGTGGAGCATTACCGACCTTTCTGGGAGCAGGGCGTGGCGGTCGATATTATCAATGCTGATTGTGATCTTACGGGTTATCAGTTAGTTATCGCCCCAATGCTCTATATGGTTCGCGATGGATTTGCTGCTCGTGCTCGCGCCTATGTTGAAGCTGGTGGCAATTTTGTCACCACCTACTGGTCCGGGATTGTCAATGAAACCGATTTATGTCACCTGGGTGGGTTCCCTGGCCCGTTGCGTGATCTGATGGGCGTGTGGGCTGAAGAGATTGATAGCCTTAATGATTATCAGCATAACGAAGTTATCTGCGAGCCGAATGCGTATGGACTGCAGGGGCAATGGCAGGCACGGGAATTATGTGCGGTTATTCACGCTGAAGGTGCACAGGTTCTGGCGCGCTATGGTGAGGATTTTTATGCGGGTACGCCGGCGTTAACGGTAAATCACGTCGGACAAGGTCGAGCTTTCTATGTGGCTTCGCGTAATGATGCGTCATTTCATCAAGCGTTTGCCGCGATGTTGATCAACACACTTCATCTCCCAAAAGCACTTGCTACTGAACTTCCTGCTGGCGTTATTGCAACGCGTCGGACAGACGGCGAGCAGGAATGGGTTTTTGTACAAAATTACACTGCTCATGTACAAAATGTTGTGCTTCCTGGAGCATGGCGAGTGGCGGAAACAGGCAAGGCTTGTTCACAAGCATTAGAACTGGCGCCGTGGGGATGTGAGGTACTGGAAAGAGAAATAATGTAAATTCTTATTAATAAGATGTGAAGTATTGATCCTTGACAGCATTTTGTACAAAAAGTAGCCATACTATTTAATTGCACAAAGGCTGCAAAGAGGAGGATCGAAGTATGTTCGTTGACAGACAGCGAAGCGATCTACTTAACCGGTTGATCGATGCAAGAGTTGACCTCGCCGCATATGTGCAACTGAGGAAGGCCAAAGGATACATGTCCGTCAGCGAAAGCAATCATCTACGAGATAACTTTTTTAAACTGAATCGCGAACTGCACGATAAATCGCTGCGGTTGAATCTTCATCTGGATCAGGAAGAGTGGAGTGCTCTTCATCATGCTGAAGAAGCATTAGCGACAGCCGCAGTATGTTTGATGAGCGGGCATCATGATTGCCCGACTGTTATTACCGTCAACGCCGATAAGCTTGAAAATTGTCTGATGAGCTTAACGCTGAGTATCCAGAGCCTTGAACAGCACACCATGCTTGAGCAGGCCTGAAAACTAAGGGGGAGAAAGCGTCTCCCCCTTCATGTTTAAGTTTTTGTAAAAATGAATTTGTCATCTCCTCCACTGACTACGCTTTAAGCCAGAGTCAATCCGGAGGCGTTATGCATCGACAATCCCTTTTCCTTGTGCCCTTTCTCTGTGTTTCTTCCGCTCTCTGGGCGGCTCCTGCGCCAGTAAATGTCGAAGTCCTGCAAGACAAACTCGATCATCCGTGGGCGCTGGCCTTTTTACCTGATAATCATGGCATGTTAATCACCCTGCGCGGTGGCGAGTTGCGTCACTGGCAAGCAGGAAAAGGATTATCTGCGCCGCTTGCCGGTGTGCCGAACGTCTGGGCGCACGGGCAGGGAGGCTTGCTGGATGTGGCATTAGCGCCTGATTTTGCCCAGTCGCGCCGCATCTGGTTAAGTTATTCCGAAGTTGGCGATGATGGCAAAGCCGGAACTGCCGTGGGTTATGGTCGCTTAAGTGATGATCTCTCAAAAGTGACCGACTTCCGTACCGTTTTTCGCCAGACACCAAAACTTTCTACCGGCAACCATTTTGGCGGGCGGCTGGTCTTCGACGGTAAAGGTTATCTGTTTATTGGTCTGGGAGAAAACAATCAGCGCCCGACAGCGCAGGATCTGGATAAATTGCAGGGTAAATTAGTGCGTCTGACCGACCAGGGCGAGATCCCGGATGATAATCCTTTTGCCAGGGAATCCGGTGCGCGCGTAGAGATCTGGTCTTATGGCATTCGTAACCCGCAAGGGATGGCGATGAACCCGTGGAGTAATGCACTGTGGCTGAATGAACATGGCCCGCGCGGCGGCGATGAAATAAATATCCCGCAAAAAGGCAAAAACTACGGCTGGCCGCTGGCTACCTGGGGCATTAATTACTCAGGTTTTAAAATACCGGAAGCGAAAGGGGAAATCGTCGCCGGAACCGAGCAACCGGTTTTTTACTGGAAAGACTCACCAGCGGTGAGCGGCATGACCTTCTATAACAGCGACAAATTCCCCCAGTGGCAGCAAAAATTATTTATTGGTGCGCTGAAAGATAAAGATGTCATCGTGATGAGCGTCAAAGGTAACAAAGTGACAGAAGATGGTCGTATTTTAACGGACAGAGGGCAGCGAATTCGTGATGTTCGCACTGGACCCGACGGTTATTTATACGTTCTCACCGACGAGTCCAACGGGGAATTACTCAAAGTTAGCCCACGCAATTAGCTAACGGGGATCATCACCACTTTACGCACTGCGGGGCGTTCGGTGAGTTGCTGATACCAGCGTTGCAGATTCGGACGCGGTGTCCAGGTCAGGCCAACGTTAAACAAATTGTAAATAAACGGTGCGATAGCGATATCGCCCACACCAAACTCGTCGCCAGAAAACCATTTTACTTTTGCCAGTTCCGCATCGAGTAGGGCAAACAGGGCATCGCACTCTTTGCAGCTGGCATCAATGGCGGCCTGATCACGTTCTTCCGGTGGCGTTCTGACTAATCCCATCAGGATCCCACGATGGGCATTGCTGAGCGTCTGGTTTGCCCAGTCCATCCACTTTTCGGCTTCTGCGCGACGTGCCGGTGAGTCGATCCACAGACGTTTTTGCCCGTACTGTGCAGCCAGGTAGCGGACAATGGCATTTGATTCCCAAAGAATTAAGTCACTTTCGTCGTCACGCAACAGCGGCACCAGCCCGTTGGGATTCATCGCCAGAAAATCGGCGTCATGGTTTACCCCAAACTCACGCCCCGCCAAAATTTGCTCATAAGGCAGTTCCAGTTCTTCGAGCGTCAGCAACACTTTTTTAACGTTGGTTGAATTATTCCGACCCCACAGCGTAATCATACTCACCCCTTTTCCGACAGGCAGCCACAGGCTGAACAGGACTCCGATGGTGAAGTAAAGTTAACTTTTAAGCAACAGCGAGTAAAAAAATGACGCCAGAAGCAGCGAAGCGGCAGGATATTGCATAAACTTTAAAAACTTTACCAACTTACGGTTTCTTTAAACTTGTGTGTGCGTTATTAATCACCGAACTTATCATACGGCGATATAACGTATTTTTTTTGAATGGATACTCGGGTGGCATTTATGACGCAATACTCCTCTTTCCTTCGTGGTTTTGCAGCGGGTTCTGCATTTTTATTCCTTTTTGCCCCAACGGCATTCGCGGCGGAACAAACCGTTGACGCGCCGAGCGTGGATGCGCGTGCATGGATTTTAATGGATTACGCCAGCGGTAAAGTGCTGGCAGAAGGCAATGCGGATGAGAAACTGGATCCCGCGAGCCTGACCAAAATAATGACCAGCTATGTGGTTGGGCAGGCGCTTAAGGCCGATAAGATCAAACTCACCGATATGGTGACGGTCGGTAAAGATGCCTGGGCGACGGGAAACCCGGCACTGCGCGGTTCGTCGGTGATGTTCCTCAAACCGGGCGATCAGGTTTCGGTGGCAGATTTGAACAAAGGTGTGATTATCCAGTCCGGTAATGACGCCTGTATTGCACTGGCCGATTACGTTGCCGGGAGCCAGGAGTCATTTATTGGTTTGATGAATGGTTATGCCAAAAAACTGGGCCTGACCAACACTACCTTCCAGACTGTGCACGGTCTGGATGCGCCGGGGCAATTCAGTACCGCGCGCGATATGGCATTGCTGGGTAAAGCGTTAATCCACGATGTGCCGGAAGAGTACGCCATTCATAAAGAGAAAGAGTTTACCTTTAACAAAATTCGCCAACCAAACCGTAACCGTCTGCTGTGGAGCAGCAACGTTAACGTTGATGGTATGAAGACCGGAACCACGGCAGGTGCGGGATACAATCTGGTCGCTTCTGCTACTCAGGGTGATATGCGTTTGATCTCCGTGGTGCTGGGGGCAAAAACTGACCGCATCCGTTTTAATGAGTCTGAGAAATTACTGACCTGGGGCTTCCGCTTTTTTGAAACCGTGACGCCAATTAAACCTGATGCCACCTTTGTGACTCAGCGCGTCTGGTTCGGTGATAAGAGCGAAGTGAATCTCGGCGCAGGCGAAGGGGGATCAGTGACCATCCCACGCGGGCAACTGAAAAACCTGAAAGCGAGTTATACGTTAACGGAACCGCAGCTCACCGCGCCGCTGAAAAAAGGTCAGGTTGTCGGCACCATTGATTTCCAGCTTAACGGTAAATCTATTGAACAGCGTCCGCTGATCGTGATGGAAAATGTGGAAGAGGGCGGGTTCTTTGGTCGGATGTGGGACTTCGTGATGATGAAATTCCATCAGTGGTTCGGCAGCTGGTTCTCTTAATCTTCTGATGACCGGATGGCGCGGAAACGTCATCCGGTTATGCGTCATTAATACATCAACTTAATACGCTGCGTCTGCGCATACTTCACATACTCATCTTCCGGACAACAATCGCTCACCACAATATCAAAGCGTTTCAGCTCGCCCATGCGCGCCGGACGTACCTTGCCAAACTTACTGTGGTCGACAACCAGCACGTGCTTTTGTGCCATCGACATCGCCCAGTGTTTTACCGGCAACTCTTCAAGATTAAAACAGGTTGCGCCTTTACTGACATGCACGCCCGCTGCGGAATAAAAAGCGATATCCGGGCAAAAATTATTCAGTGTTTGCTGAAAATCAATGGGCTTGAAAATAGCGTTGCTGGCGTGAAATTCACCACCGCAAAGAAACGCGCGACAATGGGGTTTCTCTTTCAGCGCCAGAAAGGTATTTAGTGAATAACAAATGGCGGTGAAAGGGATTTCATTATCTATCGCTTCAATAATCCACGGCGTGGTGGTGCCGCAGTCAAAAAAGAGGGTCTGATCGGGTTCAACCAGCGTCGCGGCCAGTTTTGCCGCCCGGCGTTTTTCTTCCACCAGGCGGGATTTTTGATCGCTTAACAGGTAATGGCTGGCACTACGCGGTTCCAGAACAATATAGCCGCCGAGTAGTACGACGGGGGCACTGTTATTATTCAAATCACGACGAATCGTCATCTCTGAAACCCCGAGCAGGGCGGCGGCGTCCTTCAGGTGTAACTTATCGCTGCGTTTTAATTCTTGTAATAACTGCCCTATACGCTCTTCGCGACGTGTTTCCATATTCCCTCTGAATAGTTATTGAAGCGAGCCGCCTGATATTACACTTTTTATCCGAAATCAGCCACGCACCCAGCCTTTACGTATCGGTAAGGCGAAACAGAAGCGATACCACAATTGCAGCTTCTGGTAGAGTATAGCCC
This sequence comes from Escherichia sp. 93.0816, assembly GCF_013368855.2. Lineage (NCBI taxonomy): Bacteria > Pseudomonadati > Pseudomonadota > Gammaproteobacteria > Enterobacterales > Enterobacteriaceae > Escherichia > Escherichia sp. 93.0816. The sequence continues at coordinate 106,199 of NZ_JABWNC020000008.1, forward strand.
CCACTGCCTGCCAGATAATCTGGGCGCTAAGGCAACCAATCATTCCTGCCAACAATCCACCGAGCATGTCCAGCGGCCAGTGAACACCGAGATAAACACGTGACCAGGCAATGACCAGCGCCAGCGCCATAAGGATTGTGCCTGACCACAGGCGATGCCAGCATAAAAATGCCAGCGCAAAGGTGAAAATCACCGTACCGTGGTCGCTTGGGAAAGAGTCATCCGCCGCATGATGCAGGAAGTTATAGCCGATATGATCAACAAACGGACGGTCGTGCGGAAATAAGTGCCCCATCGTCCAGGAAACAAACAGGCTGACTGCCAGCGCGATGGCGATTTTTATCACCAGTTGCCGTTGAGCCGTAAATCCCCATAGCCAAAGCACCGTAGCCAGCAGCGGCACTACAGTAATTAAATCTTTGGCAATAAAAATCGCTAACGAAATCATCCATGCGGATGAGTCTGGCGTCGCATTAATAAGAGAGAATAATGAGTAATTCAGATTTTCCAGCATAACTTTCAGACTCAAAAGGTGATTAAAATGGGGAGCCATCAGGCAAGTCGATGAGCATAAAGTGCGTGTTAAACAGGGTAAAGCAGCATCGTCTTATTTCACTTTCGAATTGGCTTACAACAGGGAATAGTAACGCGAAGGAATTAAATAAAGCTTAAAGAAAGAGTAGCTATACCCGGAATAATGTAAGAATGTGCTTAAGCGTGGTTTCACCTACAAAATTTACTTTCTCGTTTGCCGCGCTTTTATTAAACTTTGCGCGATTATTATTGGCGAAGAAATTGCATGCAAAATAGATTAGCTTCCGGTGCCAGACTTGGGCGTCAGGCATTACTTTTCCCCCTCTGTCTGGTGCTCTACGAATTCTCGACCTATATCGGCAATGATATGATTCAACCCGGTATGCTCGCGGTAGTGGAAGAGTATCAGGCGGGTATTGACTGGGTTCCTACTTCGATGACCGCTTACCTGGCGGGCGGGATGTTTTTACAGTGGCTCCTGGGGCCGCTGTCGGATCGTATTGGTCGCCGTCCGGTGATGCTGGCGGGCGTGGTGTGGTTTATCGTCACCTGTCTGGCAATATTACTGGCGCAAAACATTGAACAATTCACGCTACTACGCTTCCTGCAAGGCATAAGTCTTTGTTTCATTGGCGCTGTTGGATACGCCGCGATTCAGGAATCCTTCGAAGAGGCGGTTTGTATCAAGATCACCGCGCTGATGGCGAACGTGGCGCTGATTGCTCCGCTACTCGGTCCGCTGGTGGGCGCCGCGTGGATCCATGTGCTGCCCTGGGAAGGCATGTTTGTGCTGTTTGCTGCATTGGCGGCGATCTCCTTTTTCGGTCTGCAACGCGCTATGCCGGAAACTGCCACGCGTATTGGTGAGAAACTGTCCCTGAAAGAGCTTGGCCATGACTACAAGCTGGTGCTGAAGAACGGTCGCTTTGTTGCCGGAGCACTGGCGCTGGGGTTCGTCAGCCTGCCGCTGCTGGCGTGGATCGCCCAGTCACCGATTATCATCATCACCGGCGAAAAGTTGAGCAGCTATGAATATGGTTTGCTGCAAGTGCCAGTTTTCGGGGCGTTAATTGCGGGTAACTTGCTGTTAGCGCGTTTGACCTCGCGCCGCACCGTTCGTGCATTGATCATTATGGGTGGCTGGCCGATTATGATTGGCCTGCTAGTCGCCGCTGCCGCAACGGTTATCTCATCGCACGCGTATTTATGGATGACCGCCGGATTAAGTATTTATGCTTTCGGTATTGGTCTGGCGAATGCGGGACTGGTGCGATTAACCCTGTTTGCCAGCGATATGAGTAAAGGTACGGTTTCTGCGGCGATGGGGATGTTACAAATGCTGATCTTTACCGTCGGTATTGAAATCAGCAAACATGCCTGGTTGAACGGGGGCAACGGCCTGTTTAATCTCTTTAACCTTGCCAACGGAATTTTGTGGCTGCTGCTGATGTTTATTTTTTTAAAAGATAAACAAACAGGAAATTCAAACGACGGATAAGAAAATGCCTGGTTGCTTTGTACAATCAGGCATTCATGGATTAATGGTGATGGTCGTCGATTTGATGTTCGATAACCATCCCTTCGCCTACGCTGGCAAGATGACGAACATACGGATGTGGGCGGTAAGCCGGAGCTGGAGTAGGCGCCACATAGACAGTTTGCGGCACAGTCGCGACGCTGACCGCTTGTGGAACGCTGACTGAATCGGGGACTACCACCACTTTGTATCCGCTCGGCACATCAACGGTGACACTTTGCGCCATTGCCACACCAGTAAAACTCAACAGAAACGCGCCCAGCAGTACACAATTTTTCATCATCATTTCGCCTGAAATAATCCAGAAGGGGAATTTCCGCGAATTATGCATCCTTCATTCAGGCATTGTGTTGCCGGGCGTGCTGCCGTTTTATTGATTAAATGGCGCTTCGTGCTTAAGAACTTTATCGATCACATCCAGTACGCCTTCACGGTTATTGGAGCCTGCGCGGTATTTCGCCGCAGCTACGACCGCGTTGCCGGCATTTTCCATCGCAAAGCTAAAGCCAGCCTGGCGCAGCATTTCGATATCGTTACCGCCATCGCCAAAGACCACCACTTCACTGTCGTCTATTCCCCATAACTTCTGGAGTTGCCGCAGGCCATTGGCTTTATGTACGCCGGGGATAATCAGATCGATGCTACCGTTGCCGGTATGAACCGGCACCATAATATCGCCAATCGAATCATGTAACTCTTTTTGCACTTGCGGAATCAGTTCATCGGAAAGATTCAGGCCAAACTTAAAGAAGATATCTTCTAAGTTGTCAAAGTTATCGACATATTCCAGACGGTGATAATACATTTCCGCCACCGTTTTCATGGTATCGTCATATTTTTTGAGGGTATAGGCGCTATTTTTTCCGCAGGCAATAATTTCCACTTCCGGGCGCGTCAGTAAATGTTCCACGACAGTGGCAAATGCATCCTTCGACAGCTCGCCATTAAAAACATCTTTGCCTTCGCTCACTACCCAACCACCGTTTTCTGCCACAAAGGCAATTTCATCGGCAATTTCGGGGAAGAAAGAGATCAACTGATAATATTGATTCCCGCTGGCGACCACAAAGCGAATCCCTTGTGCTTTCATTTGCTGATACTGAGCCATAAACCGCTCGCGGTTATAGGTTTTTTGATCGCTTAAGAAAGTACCATCCATGTCTACCGCAATTAATTTAATGCTCATCAACTATTCTCCATCGCCGTCTGCGTTTTGGTATCGGGTTTGGCGACGGCCTTCGCGACAATAGCCGCGAGAATAACCAGCGCCAGTACAACCAGCATTGCACTACGTAATCCATAATGTTCGCCGAGATAGCCCAGCAGCGGCGGTCCGACGAGGAAAGCCAGATAACCGGTTGTTGCTACCACGCTGACGCGGGTCGGCGCATCGGGGCCGGTATCGCTGGCGGCAGAAATGGTCAGCGGGAAGCCCAGCGAGGCACCCAATCCCCAAAGAACAACAGACACCCCAGCGACCCAGGCGCTATCGACAAAAATAATCAGCCCAATACCCAACGCACCCATTAGCGCACTGGCACGAACCACGGCAACGCGACTGTAACGGTCGATGAACCAACCGCCAGTGAAGCGTCCAACGGTCATCCCCAATGTGAAACCGGCATAAATCAGTGAGCCGGAAGTGGGGCTAAAACCGTGACCATCAACCATTAACAAGGGTAACCAGTCGTTGGCAGAACCTTCTGCAAAAGCCATCGCCAGCACCACGACACCAATCAACAGCAACTGGATATCGCGATAAAAAGGTACGCCTTTTTCGCCATGTTGCGTGCCATCGGCGGCATTTTTTCCCGTACCGCTAGGGATTGCCTGAATGGCGATATAAATAGGCGCGATGCCTACCAGTGCCGCCAACAAAATATGCACAGTTGCCGGAACGCCAAAGGCCGTTAGCGCCATCCCAACACCAGCGCCTGCCAGCGTGCCGAGGCTATAAAAGCCGTGCATCATCGGCAAAACCGTTTTATTCATTTCTCGCTCAACGGCGGCACCTTCAACGTTTATAGCAACTTCAGCGGAACCAAAACTGGCTCCAAAGACGCCAAGACCAACGGCAAAGAGCACGGGCGATGTCAGCCAGAGCGCCAGACTTAATATCATCATCCCGATCAACGCGCAGGACATCGTGACCAGGATGACATTACGCGTCCCAAAACGTTTCACTAACCACGCCGAGCAGAGAATTCCGCTCATCGAACCGATCGACAAGCCAAAGAGTACACCGCCCATTTCAGCGATCGAGACAGAAAGAATGTCGCGAATCGCTGGCGTACGGGTTGCCCAGGACGCCATTAACAGGCCTGGCAAAAAGAAGAACATAAACAGCGCCCAGGTTCGGCGTTTCAAGGCATTACGTGAAGAATTTACGGTCATAGATCACGTCAAAAAAAGAAGAGGGAAGACAACCTTAGCAAGGTTGTGTACATTTGTACACAATTGCAAAGAGAGGAAATGACATGCGTCGCGCTAACGATCCGCAACGGCGAGAAAAAATCATCCAGGCTACGCTGGAGGCGGTGAAACTTTACGGAATACATGCCGTTACGCACCGCAAAATCGCTACCCTTGCCGGAGTACCGTTGGGGTCGATGACCTACTATTTTTCAGGAATTGATGAGTTGCTGCTGGAGGCGTTCAGCAGTTTTACAGAGATAATGTCTAAGCAATATCAGGCATTTTTTAGCGATGTTAGTGATGCCTCAGGCGCCTGCCAGGCCATAACCGACATGATCTACAGCTCGCAGGTTGCAACGCCGGATAACATGGAACTGATGTATCAACTTTACGCATTGGCCAGCCGAAAACCGCTATTAAAAACGGTGATGCAAAACTGGATGCAGCGCAGTCAGCAAACGCTCGAACAATGGTTTGAACCCGGAACCGCCCGCGCGCTGGATGCGTTTATTGAAGGGATGACACTGCATTTTGTCACTGACCGTAAGCCGCTATCGCGCGAGGAGATTTTGCAGATGGTGGCGCAATTGGCAGGGCAGGAGATAAATTTCAGGCAACAAAAAACCCATCAACCTTGAACCGAAATGGCGGGGTTGATGGGCTCCACAAAATGGGGACATCAAAGAAAAGCAGTGGCACTAATTAAGACTGATGCCCCGAGGAAAAGTTCTGCGGTTGTACAAAAAAATTTCATTTTTGGGGCAACTTCAGTTTTATCCGAGTCCTGGCCATACCATTACGACGATTGTCCCTGCCAGCGTCAGCAGTACGTTAGCTATTGCATAAGTGCCCGCATAACCTAAGGCCGGGATGTTGCTGCGCGCAGTGTCGCTGATGATCTCCATTGCCGGAGCACAAGTACGTGCGCCCATCATTGCACCGAACAACAGCGCGCGGTTCATGCGCAGCACATAAGCGCCAAACAGGAAGCAAATAACAACGGGCACCAGGCTGACAATTAATCCGGCAATCAACATCTGACCGCCAATCGCACCCAGGCCGTTATTGATGCCACTACCGGCGCTTAAACCCACGCCCGCCATAAATACCATCAAACCGAACTCTTTCACCATGCTTAACGCGCCCTGGGGAATATAGCCGAAGGTCGGGTGGTTCGCTCGCATAAAGCCCAGCATAATACCAGCGAATAACAACCCGGCGGCGTTACCCATGCCGAAGCTGAATGTGCTGAACTGGAAGGTGATCATCCCGATCATCAGACCGATGACAAAGAACGCGCAGAATGCCAGTAGATCGGTAACCTGGCTGTGAATCGAGATAAAGCCGATGCGATCGGCGATGGTTTTCACGCGACGGGCATCGCCGCTCACCTGCAATACATCGCCTTTATTAAGCACCACGTTATCGTCGATCGGCATTTCGATCTGGCTGCGGATGACGCGGTTAAGGAAACAACCGTGATCGGTCAGCTTCAGTTGTGCCAGGCGTTTACCGACAGCGTTATGGTTTTTGACGACCACCTCTTCAGTGACGATACGCATGTCGAGAAGATCTCGATCAAAAACTTCTTTACCGTTACGGAAGCTGGGATCGAGTCGGGCGTGGGCGTCGGGATATCCTACCAACGCTATTTCATCGCCCATCTGTAGCACGGCGTCACCATCCGGATTTGCCAGAATCCCGTTACGACGAATACGTTCAATGTAGCAACCGGTTTGTCGATAAATACCCAGTTCGCGCAAGTTTTTGCCATCGGCCCAGGCGACCAGTTCCGGCCCGACGCGGTAGGCGCGAATGACCGGCAGATAGACTTTACGGCTGGCGTCGGTATCCAGACCTCGTTCACGAGCGATTTGTTGGGCGCTGGTTTGTAAGTCCTGATGCTGCAACTTAGGCAAGTAACGCGCCCCGACAATCAAACTCACCAGGCCAATCAAATAGGTTAATGCATACCCGAGGCTTAAATTATCCAGTGCCGCAGAGAGCTGCCCGCTTTCTATTCCTGAGTGGCGTAAGGTATCGCCCGCACCAACCAAAACCGGTGTTGATGTCATTGAACCAGCCAACATACCGGCCGTCAGGCCGATGTCCCAGCCAAACAACTTACCCAGCCCTAAGGCGATCAGCAGTGCACTACCGACCATTACCAGGGCTAACATTAGGTAATTTTTCCCATCGCGGAAAAAAATGGAAAAAAAGTTGGGTCCGGCTTCGACCCCGACGCAGAAAATAAACAGCATAAAGCCAAGATTAAGCGCGTCGGTGTTAATACTGAAATGTTGTTGACCTAATAACAGTGATACGACTAAAACGCCAATGGAATTACCCAGTTGGATTGAACCAAGTCGTAATTTTCCGAGACATAGTCCAAGCGCGAGGACCACGAATAATAACAGAATGTAATTCCCATTTAACAATTCGGCGACGTTTATATTCACGGAGACTAACTTCTTGTTTACGAGTAAGCTGTTGAAAGAAATGGTAATTTAAGATAATGTTTTTACCTGAATTCAGAGCGCAGATTCATTCAGCGCACTTAATCAATAGTAAAGTAACAATATATTTTACTAGTGTAATCACATTAGATACCAACGGCTATAAGAATTGTGTTGGCCTATATTAGCATGGAATGCGAAGCGGCTTTATCTTACTGAGCGCCACACCGGCGAAAAATGTGTTCGATAGAGGCAGTGTCAGGAGGAACATGTGAAACATAAACAACATTGGGCGGGGGCAATTTGCTGTTTTGTCCTCTTTATTGTGGTGTGCCTTTTTCTGGCGACACATATGAAGGGAGCTTTTCGGGCTGCCGGGCACCCTGAAATCGGCTTACTGTTTTTCATTCTTCCTGGGGCTGTAGCCAGCTTTTTTTCGCGGCGTAGAGAAGTCCTTAAACCACTGTTTGGCGCAATGCTGGCAGCACCGTGTTCTATGTTAATTATGCGTCTGTTTTTTTCACCATCACGCTCATTCTGGCAGGAGCTGGCGTGGTTGTTGAGTGCCGTCTTCTGGTGTGCGCTGGGCGCGTTATGTTTTTTGTTTATTAGTAGCTTGTTCAGGCCACAACACAGAAAAAATCAATAAAGCCCTCAAACAGAGAGGGCTTATCCGGTAATCAGGCGTCAAGATTCTCTTTCACCCAGGCAGCAAAATCGGTATAGCCACCGATGTGTTGCTGATCGACAAAAATCTGCGGTACGGTTTCTACCGGCTTGCCAGCTTTCTGTTGCAGATCCTCTTTAGTGATCCCTTCAGCACGGATATCCACATACTGATAGTGAAAATCATCGTGTTCATTACTTAACTTTTCTGCCAAATCTTTGGCACGCACGCAGTAAGGGCAACCCGGACGACCGAAAATAACGGTTTGCATTGGCTTTCTCCATTTATCTCTCATGTGTGCATGATCACGCCAAATCTTATTCGCTGAAAGTAGGTTTAACCTGTTGCATTGATTGCTTAAAGCTATAACTGTTAAGCACAACGCGGCGAAAGGTTTTAAACTGGCAGCTCACTTTGCAGAGGGAAGTTTATGCGCGCGATCGGTAAATTGCCTAAAAGCGTGTTGATACTGGAATTTATTGGAATGATGTTACTGGCGGTGGCGTTGCTGTCGATAAGTGACAACTTTTCGCTTCCAGCGCCGTTTTCTACGCCAGAAGCGCAAATTCTGATGATTTTTCTCGGTGTTTTGCTCATGCTTCCCGCTGCGGTGGTGGTTATTCTTCAGGTGGCAAAACGGCTGGCCCCGCAACTGATGAATCATCCACCGGAATCTTCACGTTCAGAAAGAGAAAAAGATAATGACGCCAACCATTGAACTTATTTGTGGTCACCGCTCCATTCGCCATTTCACTGATGAACCTATCTCCGCTGAACAGCGTGAGGCGATTATCAACAGCGCCCGCGCGACCTCCAGTTCCAGCTTTTTGCAGTGCAGCAGCATTATTCGCATTACCGATCCCGCATTGCGTGAAGCCCTGGTGCCGCTGACCGGCGGGCAAAAACACGTTGCGCAAGCGGCGGAGTTCTGGGTGTTCTGCGCCGACTTTAACCGTCATTTACAAATCTGCCCGGATGCTCAACTCGGCCTGGCAGAGCAGTTGTTGCTCGGTGTTGTTGATACGGCGATGATGGCACAAAACGCCTTAACCGCAGCGGAATCGTTGGGGTTGGGCGGTGTATATATTGGCGGCCTGCGCAATAACATTGAAGCGGTGACGGAACTGCTGAAATTACCAAAGCATGTTCTGCCGCTGTTTGGCCTGTGTCTCGGCTGGCCTGCGGATAACCCGGATCTCAAGCCGCGTTTACCGGCCTCCATTTTGGTGCATGAAAACAGCTACCAGTCGCTGGATAAAGATGCTCTGGCGCAGTATGACGAGCAACTGGCGGAATATTATCTTACCCGTGGCAGCAATAATCGCCGGGATACCTGGAGCGATCATATTCGCCGGACGATTATCAAAGAAAGCCGTCCTTTTATTCTCGATTATTTGCATAAACAAGGTTGGGCGACGCGCTAAAACCGTTACGGCGATGTATTATACGCGGGCTTTTGACCAGGTCTGACAGAGAGGTGCAGGGTGAAAATTGCCATATTGTCCCGGGATGGAACGCTCTATTCGTGTAAGCGGCTGCGTGAAGCCGCCATACAGCGTGGTCACCTGGTTGAAATTCTCGATCCGCTTTCTTGCTACATGAACATTAATCCTGCGGCGTCTTCCATTCACTATAAAGGCCGCAAACTCCCCCATTTTGACGCGGTGATCCCACGCATTGGCACTGCTATAACCTTTTATGGAACGGCGGCGCTGCGCCAGTTCGAAATGCTGGGGAGTTACCCGCTGAACGAATCGGTCGCGATTGCCCGGGCGCGTGACAAATTGCGTTCCATGCAACTGCTGGCGCGTCAGGGCATTGACCTGCCTGTCACGGGGATTGCGCATTCGCCGGATGATACCAGCGACTTAATCGATATGGTCGGTGGTGCGCCGCTGGTGGTTAAGCTGGTCGAAGGCACGCAGGGAATTGGTGTGGTGCTGGCGGAAACGCGCCAGGCGGCAGAAAGCGTGATTGATGCTTTTCGCGGCCTGAACGCCCATATTCTGGTGCAGGAATATATAAAAGAGGCGCAAGGGTGCGATATCCGCTGTCTGGTCGTCGGTGATGAAGTTGTCGCGGCGATTGAACGGCGGGCGAAAGAGGGCGATTTCCGCTCCAATTTGCATCGTGGCGGCGCAGCAAGCATCGCCAGTATCACGCCGAAAGAGCGTGAAATCGCCATCAAAGCCGCGCGAACAATGGCGCTGGATGTTGCCGGTGTGGATATTCTGCGTGCCAATCGCGGGCCGTTGGTGATGGAGGTGAATGCGTCGCCGGGGCTGGAAGGAATAGAAAAAACCACCGGTATCGACATTGCGGGTAAAATGATCCGCTGGATCGAACGCCACGCCACGGCAGAATATTGCCTGAAAACGGGTGGTTAGTCGCAATTACATTACTGATCATGGTTTTGCCTGCGCTTTTTGCGTAAGCTGTGCCAGTCTTTTTATCGGAAGAGGTTGTACAAAATTATGACATCGCTGGTCGTTCCTGGTCTGGATACGTTGCGTCAATGGCTCGATGACCTGGGGATGAGTTTTTTTGAATGTGATAACTGTCAGGCTTTGCATCTGCCTCATATGCAGAATTTCGACGGTGTCTTTGATGCCAAGATCGACCTGATTGATAACACAATCCTGTTTTCTGCCATGGCGGAAGTCAGGCCTTCAGCCGTGTTGCCGCTGGCGGCGGATTTATCAGCCATCAATGCCAGTTCACTGACCGTGAAAGCATTTCTCGATATGCAGGATGATAATCTGCCAAAGCTGGTGGTTTGCCAGTCTTTATCTGTTATGCAGGGCGTAACCTATGAACAGTTTGCATGGTTTGTACGTCAGAGCGAAGAACAGATTTCGATGGTCATCCTCGAAGCTAATGCCCATCAGCTGCTGTTGCCGACTGACGATGAAGGGCAAAACAACGTTACCGAAAACTATTTCCTTCACTGATAACTCTCTTCGAGCACGCAGTCGCTGCCGCAGTGACTGCGCGTCGTAATATTTCCTGCTGATTTTAACCTTTCATTAAAGATTAATTCACTTCTATTGTGCCGGGTTTGCTTTATCACATAGAGCAAATACGCATAAAAATTTGTTAAATACCGTTTTTTAATTACAGCTATAGTTTCAAACCCTGGCTAAAGTTATTCTTGCGAGGCTTTTATATAGCGAGCAATGCTGGCCGGGAGAGAGTTCTCTTTTCTTGCACCGCGCCGATAAAAAATATGCACGTTTATTGCATATCTTTCAGTGTGACAACTTTTGTTCGTTTGTTAACGAACTTTCAGAAGGAAAGAGATATGACTGCCTTAAATAAAAAATGGCTATCGGGCCTGGTTGCGGGTGCTCTGATGGCCGTCTCTGTCAGCACGCTCGCGGCTGAACAAAAAACACTCCACATCTATAACTGGTCTGATTATATCGCCCCGGATACGGTGGCAAATTTTGAAAAAGAGACCGGTATCAAAGTCGTCTACGATGTTTTTGATTCCAACGAAGTGCTGGAAGGCAAATTAATGGCGGGGAGTACCGGCTTTGATCTCGTTGTGCCGTCAGCCAGCTTTCTTGAACGCCAGTTGACTGCGGGAGTATTCCAGCCGCTGGATAAAAGCAAATTGCCGGAGTGGAAGAATCTCGATCCAGAACTGCTGAAGCTGGTGGCAAAACACGATCCCGACAATAAATTTGCTATGCCCTATATGTGGGCGACGACCGGGATTGGCTATAACGTCGATAAAGTTAAAGCGGTGCTGGGCGAAAACGCGCCCGTCGATAGCTGGGACTTGATCCTCAAGCCTGAAAATCTGGAAAAACTAAAAAGTTGCGGTGTATCTTTCCTCGATGCGCCAGAAGAAGTTTTTGCTACCGTGCTGAATTATCTCGGCAAAGATCCCAACAGCACTAAAGCGGATGATTACACCGGACCGGCTACCGATCTGCTGTTAAAGCTGCGCCCGAATATTCGTTATTTCCATTCATCTCAATACATTAACGACCTGGCAAACGGCGATATTTGTGTCGCTATCGGCTGGGCGGGCGATGTCTGGCAGGCGTCAAACCGCGCGAAGGAAGCGAAGAATGGCGTGAATGTCTCTTTCTCGATTCCGAAAGAAGGGGCGATGGCATTCTTTGATGTATTCGCCATGCCTGCCGATGCCAAAAATAAAGACGAAGCGTATCAGTTTCTGAATTATCTGCTGCGTCCGGATGTAGTGGCACATATCTCCGACCATGTGTTCTATGCCAACGCGAACAAAGCAGCTACGCCGCTGGTGAGCGCGGAAGTGCGTGACAATCCTGGTATTTATCCTCCGGCAGATGTCCGCGCCAAAATGTTCACCCTGCAAGTGCAGGATCCGAAAATTGATCGTGTGCGCACCCGCGCGTGGACCAAAGTGAAGAGCGGAAAATAATCCGCAGCCTTAGATGCCGGACGGGCGCACCACCCCCGCCGGCAATTCGCACCATCATGGTGCGCTTGCACACATTAAATGCCGGAGAGCAGCCGTGAATGACGCTATCCCTCGCCCGCAGGCGAAAAGTCGTAAGTCGCTGACACCACTATTAGAAATCCGCAATTTGACCAAATCTTACGATGGTCAACATGCGGTCGATGATGTCAGTCTGACCATTTATAAAGGCGAAATCTTTGCACTGCTGGGCGCATCCGGCTGTGGCAAGTCCACACTGCTGCGTATGTTAGCAGGTTTCGAACAACCTTCTGCCGGGCAGATTATGCTTGATGGCGTCGATTTGTCACAGGTTCCGCCTTATCTGCGCCCCATCAACATGATGTTCCAGTCCTACGCGCTATTCCCCCATATGACCGTGGAGCAAAACATTGCCTTTGGTCTGAAACAAGACAAGTTACCAAAAGCGGAAATTGCCAGTCGGGTCAACGAGATGCTGGGGCTTGTGCATATGCAGGAGTTTGCCAGACGCAAACCGCATCAGCTTTCCGGTGGTCAACGTCAGCGAGTGGCGCTGGCCCGAAGCCTTGCCAAACGCCCGAAACTATTACTGCTCGATGAACCGATGGGCGCGCTGGATAAAAAACTGCGCGACCGGATGCAGCTTGAAGTGGTGGATATTCTGGAGCGTGTCGGCGTGACCTGTGTGATGGTAACGCACGATCAGGAAGAGGCGATGACCATGGCGGGGCGCATCGCGATTATGAATCGCGGTAAATTTGTTCAGATTGGCGAGCCGGAAGAAATTTATGAGCACCCGACCACGCGATATAGCGCCGAGTTCATTGGATCGGTCAATGTTTTCGAAGGGCTGCTTAAGGAACGCCAGGAAGATGGCCTGTTGCTTTATTCGCCTGGGCTGGTGCATCCGTTGAAAGTCGATCCCGATGCGTCGGTGGTGGATAACGTGCCGGTGCATGTGGCGCTGCGTCCGGAAAAAATCATGCTCTGTGACGAACCGCCTGCTGATGGCTGCAATTTTGCGGTGGGAGAGGTGACACATATTGCCTATCTCGGTGATTTGTCTGTTTATCATGTCCGTCTGAAAAGCGGGCAGATGATCAGCGCCCAGTTACAAAACGCCCATCGTTTTCGCAAAGGGTTACCGACCTGGGGCGATGAAGTTCGTTTGTGCTGGGAATCAGACAGTTGTGTGGTGCTGACGGTTTAAGGAGCAAAGATGAGTACACTTGAACCTGCTGCCCAGCCGGGCGGGTTAAAGCAGTGGCTTACACAGTGGCAAATGAAGCACGGGCGCAAACTGGTGATTGCGCTGCCGTATATCTGGTTGATTTTGTTGTTTCTGCTGCCATTTCTGATTGTCTTTAAAATAAGCCTGGCGGAGATGGCGCGCGCTATTCCACCTTATACCGAACTGATGGAGTGGGCTGACGGGCAACTTTCCATCACTCTTAATCTCGGTAATTTCCTGCAACTGACTGACGATCCGCTCTATTTCGATGCTTATCTCCAGTCGTTACAGGTGGCGGCGATTTCGACCGTTTGTTGCTTATTGCTCGGCTACCCACTGGCATGGGCAGTGGCGCACAGTAAACCTTCGACCCGCAATATCTTATTGCTGCTGGTGATCCTGCCGTCGTGGACCTCATTTTTAATCCGTGTTTACGCCTGGATGGGGATACTAAAAAACAATGGCGTGCTGAATAATTTTCTGCTGTGGCTGGGGGTTATCGATCAGCCGCTGACCATTCTGCATACCAATCTGGCAGTTTATATCGGCATTGTTTATGCCTACGTACCGTTTATGGTGCTGCCGATCTACACCGCCTTGATTCGTATTGATTATTCGCTGGTGGAAGCCGCGCTGGATCTCGGCGCGCGTCCGCTGAAGACTTTCTTTACGGTGATTGTGCCGCTTACCAAAGGTGGGATTATCGCCGGATCAATGCTGGTTTTCATTCCGGCGGTGGGTGAGTTTGTGATCCCGGAACTGCTCGGCGGCCCTGATAGCATCATGATCGGGCGCGTTCTGTGGCAGGAGTTTTTCAATAACCGCGACTGGCCGGTGGCCTCTGCGGTGGCGATCATTATGTTATTGCTGCTGATTGTGCCAATTATGTGGTTCCACAAATATCAGCAAAAAAGCGTAGGGGAACACGGATGAATAATTTACCGGTCGTTCGTTCGCCCTGGCGAATTGTGATTTTGTTGCTGGGCTTCACCTTTCTCTATGCGCCGATGCTGATGCTGGTCATCTATTCATTTAACAGTTCGAAGCTGGTGACGGTGTGGGCCGGTTGGTCAACGCGCTGGTACGGTGAGTTATTGCGTGATGATGCGATGATGAGCGCGGTCGGCTTAAGTCTGACGATTGCCGCCTGTGCGGCGACGGCGGCGGCGATCCTTGGGACTATTGCGGCGGTCGTGCTGGTACGTTTCGGGCGGTTTCGTGGATCAAATGGCTTTGCCTTTATGATCACCGCGCCGTTAGTCATGCCTGATGTGATCACTGGCCTGTCGCTGTTGTTATTGTTCGTTGCTCTTGCTCATGCCATCGGCTGGCCTGCCGATCGCGGTATGTTAACTATCTGGCTGGCGCACGTGACTTTCTGTACGGCTTATGTGGCAGTTGTTATTTCTTCGCGTCTGCGGGAACTGGATCGCTCCATTGAAGAAGCGGCGATGGATCTCGGCGCGACGCCGCTGAAGGTGTTTTTCGTCATTACACTACCGATGATCATGCCGGCGATCATTTCTGGTTGGTTGCTTGCTTTTACTCTGTCGCTCGACGATCTGGTGATCGCCAGCTTTGTTTCCGGGCCGGGAGCCACCACGTTACCGATGCTGGTCTTCTCCAGCGTGCGGATGGGGGTGAATCCGGAAATCAACGCCCTGGCAACATTGATTCTCGGCGCGGTCGGAATTGTCGGATTTATCGCCTGGTATTTAATGGCGCGCGCAGAAAAGCAGCGGATACGCGATATCCAGCGTGCAAGACGTGGCTGAAGACACTAAAATTTGCCAACCTGGCTACATAATGCCGCGCATGTCGCGGCATTGTTTTCATGGAAGACGAAACGTTGGGATTTTTTAAGAAAACATCTTCATCACATGCTCGCCTGAATGTGCCTGCACTGGTGCAGGTGGCGGCGCTCGCCATTATTATGATCCGTGGCCTCGACGTGCTGATGATTTTCAATACGCTGGGCGTGCGCGGTATCGGCGAGTTCATTCATCGCAGCGTACAAACCTGGAGTTTAACGCTGGTCTTTCTAAGCAGCCTTGCGCTGGTTTTTATTGAAATCTGGTGTGCGTTTTCGCTGGTGAAAGGGCGTCGCCTGGCGCGCTGGCTGTATCTGTTGACGCAAATCACGGCCGCCAGTTACCTGTGGGCAGCTTCGCTCGGTTATGGTTACCCTGAGCTGTTCAGCATTCCTGGTGAATCGAAACGTGAAATCTTCCATAGCCTGATGTTACAAAAGCTGCCGGATATGCTCATCTTATTGCTGCTGTTTGTTCCCGCCACCAGTCGGCGGTTCTTCCAGCTGCAATAATGTGTATAATCCTCGCCCCTGATGATGTGAAGGTCAATGTATGCAGTGCGCACTTTACGACGCGGGTCGCTGTCGCTCCTGTCAGTGGATAACGCAGCCGATTCCAGAGCAACTCTCCGCTAAAACCGCCGATCTTAAAAATCTGTTGGCCGATTTTCCGGTTGCGGAGTGGTGCGCGCCGGTGTCTGGTCCGGAACAAGGGTTTCGCAATAAAGCCAAAATGGTGGTGAGTGGTAGCGTTGAAAAACCACTGCTCGGAATGCTACACCGCGACGGTACGCCAGAAGATCTTTGCGACTGCCCGCTTTACCCTGCCTCATTTGCGCCCGTTTTTGCGGCGCTAAAACCGTTTATCGCCCGTGCGGGGCTGACGCCCTACAACGTGGCGCGCAAGCGTGGCGAACTGAAATATATTCTGCTGACTGAAAGCCAGATGGATGGCGGTATGATGCTGCGCTTTGTACTGCGTTCTGAAACCAAGCTGGCGCAACTGCGTAAGGCGCTGCCGTGGTTACAGGCGCAACTGCCACAGCTAAAAGTCATTACCGTCAATATTCAGCCAGTGCATATGGCGATAATGGAAGGGGAGATGGAGATCTACCTGACCGAACAGCAGGCGCTGGCAGAGCGTTTTAATGACGTGCCGCTGTGGATCCGACCGCAAAGTTTCTTCCAGACAAATCCGGCGGTCGCCAGCCAGCTGTACGCCACCGCGCGTGACTGGGTGCGGCAATTGCCGGTAAATCATATGTGGGATCTGTTCTGCGGCGTTGGCGGTTTTGGTTTGCATTGCGCAACGCCAGAAATGCAGTTAACGGGGATTGAGATTGCGCCAGAAGCGATTGCCTGTGCGAAACAATCTGCTGCTGAACTGGGTCTAACGCGTCTGCAATTTCAGGCGCTGGACTCCACTCAGTTTGCCACCGCTCAGGGTGAAGTGCCGGATCTGGTGCTGGTTAATCCACCGCGTCGCGGCATTGGTAAACCGCTGTGTGATTATCTCTCGACGATGGCACCGCGTTTTATTATCTACTCAAGCTGTAACGCCCAAACGATGGCGAAAGATATCCGCGAACTGCCAGGATATCGCATTGAGCGGGTACAGCTTTTCGATATGTTCCCCCACACCGCACATTATGAAGTGCTGACGCTGCTGGTGAAGCAATAAAAAAGCCGCATCTGCGGCTTTCTGAATCTTACTGCGGGAACCACTGATCGCTGATTTTCTGATATGTACCGTCTGCTTTAACGGCTGCCAGTGCCTTATTCAGTTTCTCCAGCAGAGCTTTGTTATCCGGACGTACAGCGATGCCCAGACCGGTGCCGAAGTACTGCGGATCGGTTACTTTCTCAGTCGCAACGCCCAGTTGCGGATTGGTTTTCAGCCACTCATTAACTACCGCTGTATCACCAAATACCCCATCAATACGACCATTTTTCAGGTCGATAAATGCATTCTGATAACTGTCATAAGAGACGGTTTTCACTTCCGGATGCTGATCCTGAATGTATTTCTGGTGGGTAGTGCCGTTTTCCATACCAATACGTTTACCTTTCAGGTCGGCAAAAGTCTTATAGGTATCTTTTTTGGCAATCACGACGGCTGAGTTTTCGTAATAGGGGGTGGTAAAGGCTACCTGCTTGCTACGTTCTGGCGTGATGTCCATCCCGGAAATCACTGCGTCATATTTTCTGAATTTCAGTGACGGGATCAGGCTGTCGAAAGCGTGATTAGTAAAAGTACATTCTGCCTGCATTTGTTTGCATAACGCCTTTGCCAGATCGATATCAAAGCCGACGATCTGGTTGTTTGCATCCATCGATTCGAATGGCGGATAAGTGGCAGAGACGCCGAAATTGATTTTCTCTGCGGCAGAAGCGCCGAATGCACAGGATGCAAGTAATGCGGCAAGAACTAGCTTTTTCATGATGGAACTCCCGTCTGTCAATCTTATGATTATTAGCCGTGTCTGCGGCATGGATTTACAATGCCATCAAATGAATTTGTATGCAATAAATATGATTAAATAGTTTGCGAGAGATAAAAAAAGACGGACAACTTAGTGGGTTGTCCGTCTTCATTATAAGGATTTATGCACTATGTACGCCGCATCCGGCACAGGCACCGTGCAGGTGTCTGATGCGACGCTGGCGCGTCTTCTCAGACCTACAAAACCCCCCAGCGAATGTGTACGCAGTCACATTAATTCCGACGTTCAAATGCCAGTGCTTTACGCTCAATCAGACGCATCATCAGCGTCAGCAGGCCGTTGACGACGAGGTAAATAATCCCCGCCGCGCCAAACACCATTACGTCGTAGGTGCGTCCGTACAGTAACTGGCTGTAGCCCATCACTTCCATTAGCGTAATGGTGTATGCCAGAGAGGTACTTTTGAACACCAGCACCACTTCGTTGGAATAGGAAGAGAGCGAGCGTTTAAAGGCATACGGCAGGAGGATCGCCAGCGTATCTTTTTTGCTCATTCCCAGCGCGCTACAGGACTGCCATTGACCTTCCGGGATCGCGCGAATCGCCCCGTAAAACAGTTGCGTGGTATACGCCGCACTGTTCAGCGACAACGCAATTAGCGCACACAGCCACGGTTCCGATAGCAAATGCCACAGCGCCGGATACTCCTGCAATGTCGGGAACTGACCCGGTCCGTAGTAAATCAGGAAGATCTGCACCAGCAGCGGCGTACCGGTAAACAGCGTGATATAGCCACGCACCAGCCACACCAGCACCGGCGTTTTCAGCGTCAGGATGATGGTAAAAATCAACGCCAGAATCAGCGCCACAATCAGCGAGGCAACCGTCAGCGTCAGGCTGGTATGCAGCCCTTTCATCAGTTCGGGTAAATACTCAAGCATCAGCCAGGTCTCCGCTCAAAACGTGTCGCGCGCAGGTCAATGCGTTTGAGAATGTACTGGCTCAACAGGGTAATCACCAGGTAAATCGCCGCCGCCACAATGTACCAGGTAAACGGTTCCTGGGTACGGGTGGCGATGCTTTTGGTTTGCAGCATTAAATCATTCACACTAATCAAACTGACCAGCGCGGTATCTTTCAGCAGTACCAGCCACTGGTTGCCGAGACCAGGCAGCGCATGACGCCACATCTGCGGCATCACCAGACGGAAAAAGATAGCCGATTTCGACAGCCCCAGCGCCTGACCCGATTCCCACTGACCCACCGGCACCGCTTTCAGTGCGCCACGCAGAGTTTGCGAAGCATAAGCGGCATACAGCAGTGACAGAGCGATAACACCGCAAAGGAACGGGCTAACGTCGAAGTTCTCAATGTCCATCTGCACCGGGATCTGCACGAATCCAAGATTGATGGTGAAGCCATCCGCAAGCGTCAGCAGTAACTGCGAGGAGCCAAAGTAGATAAACAGCACCACCAGAATTTCTGGCAGGCCGCGTAGAATCGTCACCAGCGCCGAACCTGCCCACGCAACAGGGCGCCATTTTGCTGACTCCCATACTGCAAAGAACATCGCCAGCGCCAGTCCGACAATCAATGCACAAACGGCAAGGCCGACGGTCATCCCGGCGGCGCTTGCTAAAGGAAAAAATTCATTCATCAGGAATTACTTCTGGAACCATTTGTTGTAGATGGTTTCGTAAGTGCCATCTTTCTTCACTTTTTCCAGCGCAGTATTAAATTTCTGCTGCAGTTCAGTGTTGCCCTGACGTACTGCGATGCCGAGGCCAGTACCGAAGTAATCTTTATCGGTCACTTTGTCGCCCACAGCCGCCAGTTTTGGATTATCTTTCAGCCATTCGGTTACCACTGCGGTGTCACCGAATACGCCGTCAATACGCCCGTTTTGCAGATCCAGTTTCGCGTTCTGGTAGCTGTCATACGGCACGGTAGTGATTTCCGGGTGCTTATCCATAATGAATTTCTGGTGTGTTGTCCCGTTCTGCACACCGACTTTCTTGCCTTTCAGCTGATCAACGCTGGTGTATTTACCTTGCTGACCCACAAACAGGGCGGAGTTGTCATAGTACGGAGTGGTGAACAGCACCTGTTTTTCACGCTCTGGAGTGATATCCATACCTGCCATAACGGCGTCCACACGGCGGAATTTCAGACTCGGGATCAGGCTGTCAAATGCCTGGTTGGAGAAGGTACAGGTTGCATCAATCTCTTTACACAGCGCCTGTGCGAGGTCGACGTCAAAACCGACGATCTGGTTATTCGCGTCTATAGATTCAAACGGAGGATAGGAGGCTTCGGTAGCAAAACGAATGGTTTCGGCAGCTGTGGCGGAAAGACTAAAACCTGCAATTAACGCGGCAATCAGAACTTTTTTCATTGTCGTTATCCCGAATCTTTAGTGAGAGAGATAGTTTTTAAATGCTTCGGTTTGCGGCTCGGTAAAGCAGCGCGCGTCGCCTTGTTCAACGATGTGACCGTTTTCCATATACACCACACGGCTGGCGGTTTTACGCGCCACTTCAACTTCATGGGTGACGATCACCTGGGTAATATTGGTCTCCGCCAGCTCACGAATGATGCTGACGATCTGTGCCGTAATTTCCGGGTCCAGCGCGGCGGTCGGTTCATCAAACAGCAGTACTTGCGGCTCCATCATCAGCGCACGGGCAATAGCAACACGTTGTTGCTGACCACCAGAAAGGTGCAGCGGGTAACGATCGCTATAAGGTTTGAGACGCAGACGCTCAAGCAGTTTTTCTGCGCGAGCCAGCGCCTGATCTTTACTCAAGCCGAGTACGCGGCATGGCGCTTCGATCAGGTTTTGCTGCACGGTGAGATGCGGCCACAGATTGTATTGCTGAAACACCATGCCGACGTTGCGACGCAGGTCGCGAATCGCTTTGTCAGACGGTGCTTTGGTGAAATCGAAATGGTTGCCTGCAATGTTGAGCGTACCGGAGCGCGGCATCTCAAGCAGATTGAGTACACGCAGCAGCGAGCTTTTCCCCGCGCCGCTGGGGCCAAGTAACACCAGCGTTTCGCCCTGCGGGCAATCCAGCGTGATATCGAACAGCGCCTGGTGTGCGCCGTAGAAGCAATTAATGCCGTTTAATTGAATACTCATTGACACTCGTATACTGGCAGTCTGATAGCTATTGAGGTCGAAGATAGTACCTTTGACAGAATAATTATGCAATATTTATGCTTTAAAAGTTAAAAGCAAAGCGCATTATTCAATAAACATAGCACAAAATAACGGGGGCGCTGTTCGGCGAGCATAAATGTCGGCATTCCTCACAGAATGCCGGACAATTTATAGGGGTTATAATCTAATCAAGGGATTAACGGTTCTCAATGGACTGGCGTAATGTCCCCGCTTTGGCGTGAACGCTGCCACCTAAATAGCGCACATCGTCGATGACCCAACACTGGCCTTCCTGAATCATCAGTACTTCATCCTGCCAGCTCTGGTCGCCTTGTTTTAGATCCACGCGCAGCGGAATATTACGTGCATCGCGATTCGGGATGGTAGAAGCACTGGCGACGCGGGCGCTGTCTGGCAAGGTGGTACGGCTGGAGAAGGGATCGCTGCTTAACAATTCACGTTGGTTGTTATTGCGGCTGGCATCGCTGAGCAGTGCCGCCAGTTTGTCACTCAAGTACGGACGCAGAGCGGTAATGTCGTTACTGCGATGTTGAATACGGTAGTCATAGAATTGCTGAGCCACGCTGTCAGGGCCGCCCTGGACGCAAGAACCAGTGCGGGAGCCGTTGTCTTTATAGGCTGGCGTGACGGTGGTGCAAGCACTGAGTAACAGTGCGCAAGGGATAAGCATGGTCAATTTGCTGTAGCGCATAATGATTTCCTTATAAGCGAACACCTTGAAAGCGTTCTACGATAATAATGATATCCTTTCAATAATAGCGTATCAGTCCGATAATGCTTTTGAGATCGAAGGCTTAGCATACAAGGAGATCGATCATGCAATTTTCCACAACCCCAACACTTGAAGGTCAGACCATCGTTGAATATTGCGGTGTGGTGACGGGCGAAGCGATTTTAGGCGCCAATATTTTCCGTGATTTTTTTGCCGGTATCCGCGATATCGTCGGCGGTCGTTCAGGGGCTTACGAAAAGGAACTGCGCAAGGCACGAGAAATTGCGTTTGAAGAATTAGGTTCCCAGGCACGGGCGCTGGGAGCGGACGCAGTGGTCGGCATTGATATCGACTACGAAACCGTCGGGCAAAACGGCAGTATGCTGATGGTCAGCGTCAGCGGAACGGCGGTGAAAACGCGTCGATGAAAAGAGTTTTCTGGCTGGTTGCGGCGATCCTGTTACTGGCAGGGTGCGCAGGCGAAAAAGGCATTGTCGAGAAAGAGGGATACCAACTCGATACCCGACGCCAGGCGCAGGCGGCATATCCCCGTATTAAAGTGCTGGTGATCCACTACACGGCGGATGATTTCGACACGTCGCTGGCGACGCTGACCGATAAAAAAGTCAGCTCGCACTACCTTGTGCCAGCCGTGCCGCCGCGTTACAACGGCAAACCGCGTATCTGGCAACTGGTGCCGGAGCAAGAACTGGCCTGGCACGCGGGGATTAGCGCCTGGCGCGGGGCGACGCGGATTAACGACACCTCTATTGGCATTGAGCTGGAAAATCGCGGCTGGCAGAAATCAGCGGGGGTGAAATATTTTACGCCGTTTGAACCAGCGCAAATTCAGGCGCTCATTCCTCTGGCGAAAGATATTATCGCCCGCTATCACATCAAACCAGAAAACGTGGTGGCACATGCGGATATTGCCCCACAGCGCAAAGACGATCCTGGTCCACTGTTCCCGTGGCAGCAACTGGCGCAGCAGGGGATTGGTGCCTGGCCCGATGCATCGCGCGTTAGCTTTTATCTGGCCGGGCGCGCGCCGCACACGCCGGTAGAAACCGCATCGTTGCTGGAGCTTTTAGCACGCTACGGCTATGACGTAAAACCTGAAATGACGCCGCGCGAACAGCAGCGAGTGATTATGGCGTTTCAGATGCACTTCCGCCCGACGTTATATAACGGCGAAGCGGATGCAGAAACTCAGGCGATTGCCGAAGCGTTGCTGGAGAAATACGGTCAGGATTAGCGCGGCAGTTTTCCGTGGTCGCGCAGCCAGGCGGCAGTTTGCTCAATACCTTCATTTAGCGTGATGATCGGCTGATAACCTAACTCTTCCTGCGCACGCGTAATATCCAGCGTAAAGTCAAAATTCAACTTGGAGACGCCGTAATGGGTCAGCGGCGGCTCTTTTGCTGACTTGCGTCCTAAACGCTCCATACTGCGGGCAATCATATCCAGCATTGGGTAAGGCACCGACCGGATACGGCAATCAATGTTCAGTTCGTCGATCAGTTTCTGCACGATGCTGCGCAGAGTGCGATGTTCGCCGTTGGTAATGTTGTATGTACGACCAGAAGGCAATTTATCGCACGCTTCCTGACTCGCCAGCCACATAGCGTGCACGGCATTTTCATAGTAGGTCATATCGACCAGCGCGCTGCCGCCGTGGGGTAACAGGATGCTGCCGTAGTGGTGCATCATATGCGCCAGACGGGGAATAAAAACTTTATCGTGCGGGCCGAACAGACTTTGTGGGCGCAGAATAGTAAAGCGCGTCTGTGGGTTGGTCTGCGAAAGCATATTGATCACTTCTTCGCTGGCGGCTTTGCTGCGGGCAAATTCGTTGGCGAAGCGGTGAGGGCGAAAATCTTCTTTGATATCGCGATGGTGGTGATAGTCGAAGTACAGGGAGGGTGAAGAGATATGAATAAAATTACGCACGCCCCAGGCGACAGCCCATTCGCCCAGGCGGCGAGTGGCGCGAACGTTTGCCAGATCGAAAGCCTGCTGCGTTCCCCACGGCGAGGTAAAGCTGGAACAGTGCCACAGTGTATCAATGCCCGCGAGCATTACCTTCGCCTGCGATGAGACCAGCTCGGTCAGATCCGCATGGACAAACTCTGCACCTATTTTTTCCAGCAATTTGCCCATCGCTTCGTTGCGACCGGTTGCTCTCACACTGATGCCTTTCCGGCATAAAAACTCAACCGCGTTTCGACCTAAACCGCTGGTGGCGCCGGTAACCAGTACCTTCATATCATTCCACTGTTGTTGATAAAACGACGAGCGCATTCTTCCGTGATTTCCTCCTTGATGCAATGGGAAACGTGAAAGAATAACGCAGGTTTTTTTCGATTAATCTGTGCTTTGTTCTGCCAGTCTGGCGATTCGTTTTGCCATGCCGCGAAAAATAAACAGATGCGCGGGGATCATCAGTAGCCAGTAAAACAACCCTGGCATACCGTGAGGATGCCAGAAGGCGCGTACATCAATAGTGCGATAGTCGCCTTTATCTTCCAGCGTAAAACACAGTCGCCCAAGTCCTGGCGCTTTCATGCCAAATAACAGGGTAAGTTGTTTTTCCGGCTCGACGACAATCACTTTCCAGCTATCCACCGCATCGCCCGTTTGCAGATATTCCCGTGCTGGGCGACCTTTCGCCAGTTTGTGACCTATCGCGCGATCCATTAGCGCCCGGGTCTGCCACAAAATATTGCCAAAGAAATAACGCTCTTTACCGCCGATTTGATTCACCACCTGCCATAAAGCCTGAAGGCTGGCGGAAGTTTTAACGGTAAACCCCGCCTGTTTGGCGAAATAACCGTATTCTGGTCGCCAGCGGGCAAAAGCCTGAGCGTCGTATCCCCAGTCGCTGGAGTTAACCAGTTTTTCTTCTTCTTTCAGGGTGCGACGTACCGCGTCATCGAAGGCGATCAGCGGTTGTGGGATGAGCGCGCGTAACGCGGTGTCATCCGCCAGCAGATCGTGTTTCAGCCCCTGAATCAACGCTTTGGCAGTAGTAGAGGGAACGGAGGTAATCACATTGAGAAACCACACCGAAATCCAGCGGGTGGGGAAGGGGACTGGAATCAACCAGCGATGTTTACCGCTCACCGCCATAAAATGTTCAAACTGCTGCTGATAGCTGAGCACTTCTGGTCCGGCGGCTTCGAATACCCGATGTTCGCTGGCCGGATGGTCCAACAGCGCCACCAGATAGTGCAGCAAGTTTTCCAGCGCGATGGGCGTGGTACGTGAACGTACCCAGCGTGGCGGCGTTAACACTGGCAGGTTGTAAACCATATCACGCATCACTTCGAACGCCGCTGACCCGGCTCCGACGATAATTCCGGCACGCAATTCGGTAACCGGTACATTAGCTTCACGCAAAATATCCGCCGTGGCCTGGCGGGCGCGCAGATGATCCGATTGCTCATGTGGCGGGGCTTGCAGTGAACTGAGAAAAATTAATTGATTAACCGGCACTTCGCGCAGCGCATCGCGGACGTTGAGAGCCACCTGGCGCTCCTGCGCGATAAAATCGCCACCTTCGCCCATGCTGTGCACCAGAAAATAGACGGTATCGATATCCTGCAACAGGGCCGGAAGATTATCCGGCCAGCTAAGATCGACTTTATGGCAACTGACATTAGCCAGTTGCAGCTTCGAAAGTCTGTCGACGTGACGTGCCGCCGCCAGAACCTGATGCCCCTGCTGGCTGAGTGTGCGCACCAGATGCTGACCAATGTAGCCACTGGCACCGAGAACTAAAATGCGTTGCGGCACGTCTCTCTCCTTAACGCGTCAGGAAAGCGCGCCAGTGGGCGGCGACTTCAGCCAGTTGCTCGCGCGAGACGTCAAGATGCGTCACCAGGCGGACAATCGGCGAGGCGTTAATCAGCACGTTTCGCGCTTTCATGTATTCGCCTAACGCGGCGGCATTTTCTTCCCCGACGCGGACAAACAGCATATTGGTGTCCTGACGCATGACATCGGCACCTGCTTCACGTAGCTGTTCTGCCATCCAGGCGGCGTTATCGTGGTCTTCCTGCAACCGTGCGACGTTATTTTTCAGGGCATACATTCCGGCGGCAGCCAGAATCCCGGACTGGCGCATCCCGCCGCCGGTCATTTTCCGCCAGCGGATGGCGCGTTTAATGTAATCACGATTGCCGACCAGTAACGAACCGACTGGCGTACCAAGACCTTTCGACAGACAAATGGTGAACGAATCACAATATTGCGTGATCTCTTTCAGTTCGCAGCCGTAAGCCACTACGGCGTTAAAGATGCGCGCACCGTCAACGTGTAATGCCAGATTACGCTCGCGGGTAAATTCCCATGCTTGTTTCAGGTATTCACGCGGCAGCACTTTGCCGTTGTGGGTGTTTTCAAGACTGAGTAATTTGGTGCGGGCGAAGTGAATATCGTCGGGTTTGATTTTCATCGCCACTTTATCCAGCGGCAGCGTGCCATCAGCAGCAGCGTCGATGGGTTGCGGCTGAATACTGCCCAGCACCGCAGCGCCACCGGCTTCAAACAGATAATTATGCGCCGCCTGACCGACAATATACTCTTCGCCGCGTTCGCAGTGACTGAGCAGAGCGACCAGGTTAGCCTGGGTGCCGGTCGGCAGAAAGATGGCGGCTTCTTTACCGGAAAGCTCTGCGGCGTAGTCCTGCAAAGCATTAACGGTAGGGTCGTCTCCGTAAACGTCGTCCCCTACCGGGGCGGCCATCATCGCTTCGAGCATGGCGCGGCTCGGTCGGGTTACGGTATCACTGCGTAAATCAATCATGGCATGTCCTTATTTATGACGGGAAATGCCACCCTTTTTACCTTAGCCAGTTTGTTTTCGCCAGTTCGATCACTTCATCACCGCGTCCGCTGATGATTGCCCGCAGCATATACAGGCTAAATCCTTTGGCCTGCTCGAGTTTGATTTGTGGCGGAATGGCTAACTCTTCTTTGGCAACCACCACATCCACCAGCACCGGGCCGTCTATAGAGAAGGCGCGTTGCAGTGCTTCATCGACTTCAGACGCTTTTTCTACGCGGATACCCGTAATGCCGCACGCTTCGGCGATACGGGCAAAGTTGGTGTCGTGCAGTTCGGTGCCGTCGGTAAGGTAGCCACCGGCTTTCATCTCCATCGCCACAAAGCCCAGCACGCTGTTGTTGAAGACGATAATTTTCACCGGCAGTTTCATCTGCACTACTGAGAGGAAATCGCCCATCAACATGCTAAAACCGCCATCGCCGCACATGGCGACCACCTGACGTTCCGGCTCCGTTGCCTGAGCCCCCAGCGCCTGTGGCATGGCATTAGCCATTGAACCGTGGTTAAACGAACCTAACAGGCGACGCTTGCCGTTCATTTTCAGATAACGCGCTGCCCATACTGTTGGCGTGCCGACGTCACAGGTAAAGATGGCGTCATCGGCAGCAAAATGGCTAATTTGCTGCGCCAGATATTGCGGATGAATTGCTTTCTCGCTCGGTTTAGCTAAATCGTCCAGCCCTTTGCGAGCATCGCGGTAATTTTCCAGCGCCTTATCGAGGAACTTGCGATCGGTTTTTTCTTCTACTAGCGGTAGCAATGCACGCAGAGTCGATTTGATATCGCCGACCAGTGCCATATCCACCTTGCTGTGTGCGCCAATGCTCGCTGGGTTGATATCAATCTGAATAATTTTGGCATCGGTCGGGTAGAACGCGCGGTAGGGAAATTGCGTGCCGAGCAGCACTAACGTGTCGGCGTTCATCATGGTATGAAAACCCGATGAGAAGCCGATTAATCCCGTCATTCCAACATCATACGGGTTATCGTATTCGACATGTTCTTTACCGCGCAGGGCATGAATAATAGGCGCTTTAATTTTCCCGGCAAACTCGACTAACTCTTTATGCGCTCCCGCACAGCCGCTGCCGCACATCAGGGCGATATTGCTGGAGTAACGCAGCAGTTGCGCCAGTTTGCGTAACTCTTCTTCTTCCGGTGTGACTACCGGCTGTGGCGCATGATACCAGTGCGTAGTTGCCCCTTCTGGCGCTGGTTTTAACGCTACGTCGCCCGGTAAAACGACAACCGAAACGCCACGGTTAAGCACTGCTTTGCGCATGGCTATTGCCAGCACTTGTGGGATCTGCTCCGGGCTGGAAACCAGCTCGCAATAGTGACTACATTCGCGGAATAACTCTTGCGGGTGGGTCTCCTGAAAATAACCGCTGCCGATTTCGCTGGAAGGGATGTGGGCGGCAATCGCCAGTACCGGAACGTGATTGCGATGACAATCGAACAGGCCGTTGATTAAGTGAAGGTTGCCGGGGCCGCACGATCCGGCACAGACCGCCAGTTCTCCTGAAAGCTGGGCTTCAGCGCCAGCGGCAAAGGCCGCGACTTCTTCATGGCGAGTAGGCATCCACTCGATAGTGCCCATGCGATTAAGACTGTCGCTAAGACCGTTCAGTGAGTCACCCGTGACTCCCCAGATGCGTTTCACGCCTGCCGATTCGAGCGTTTTGGCGATATAAGCTGCAACCGTTTGTTTCATGGTTCTCCATCTCCTGAATGTGATAACGGTAACAAGTTTAGTAGATGCTGCCTGTTGCGCTGGCTGAATACTGATATTTCTGTTGCTTTTAATCCGGGAATCGCCAAGGCTGATGCGAATGACATTTTTACGATAAAAGGACTTAATTCAGATGGTTACACCAATGTTAAATGCAGTGAACCGGATGCTGACGCATGAGGATTTTGGCAAATTATTGTTACGCCTGGCGGTGGGTGGATTGATGCTTTTCCACGGGATACATAAGTTATTTGCCGGAATTGACGGTATTAGTGGAATGCTGGTTGCAAAAGGTTTTCCTGGCTTTATTGCCTACGGCGTACTGATTGGGGAAGTGGCTGCGCCGATATTGATTATATTAGGTATTTTGACGCGACCAGCCGCATTGGTTATCGCCCTGACAATGGTCGTGGCGTGGTTGATGGTGGGAATGGGAAAAACAGGGATGCTGGATAAAACCGGAGCCTGGGCGATTGAAAGCCTGGTTTATTTCTTTATTGCAGCTCTGGCCGTCGCTTTTCTTGGTGCCGGGCGTTATGCCGTGGCGGGTAATTCTGCCTGGCGATAACTCCTTAAAAAATGCCCGGCTAAGTTTGCCGGGCATTAAACTTTAGGCGAGAACCATATCCCCCTGCGGATGGCAGGAGCAGGCCAGTACGTAACCTTCGGCGATTTCGGCGTCGGTCAGCGTCATGGTGCTGCTCACCGTATATTCACCGGAAACCACTTTTGTCTTACAGCAGCCGCAAACACCCGCACGGCAGGCGGCGACAACCGGAACTTTGTTGCTTTCCAGCGCCTCCAGCAGCGTGGTGCCAACCGGTGCGTAAAATTCTTGCGCCGGTTGCAGTTTGGTGAATTTCAGACCGCTGGTCGCCGTTTCCGCCACTGGCGTAAAGAATTTCTCTTTAAAGAAGTGTGTCACGCCAAGCGCCTTCACTTCCTGTTCTACCCAATCCATATACGGAGCCGGGCCACAGGTCATCACGGTACGTGAAGCCAGTTCAGGAACGCTTGCCAGCAATTCGCGAGTGAGACGACCCGCGATAAAGCCTTCGCTGACGTTATTTTCCGCCACCAGCGTCACCGGATAATTACGCCACTCATCAGCGAAAATGACGTCCTGCGGCGTACGCACGTTGTAGATCACCTGTACATCCGCCTGCGGACGATTTTTCGCCAGCCAGCGACGCATCGACATAATCGGCGTGACGCCGCAGCCGGCCGCCAGCAGCAGGAATTTATCTTCTGATTTATCGTCGCAGGTAAATTCCCCCATCGCGTCCGAAAGCCAGAGATAGTCACCGCGTTTCACGTCGCGGGTCAGCCACTGGGAACCGACACCGTCATCAATCCGCCGCACTGTCAGGGTGATGTATTCACTCACGCCTGGTGTGGAGGAGATAGTATAAGCACGCAGCGTTTCGGCTGAGTTTCGTACGCTGACCAGCGCATATTGCCCGGCGCGATACGGATAGTAATCGTGGCAAATCAGGGAAATCGTCCACACATCCGGCGTTTCTTGCTTAATGTGATGAACCTGCATCCGCCACGGGCATTGGTTCGTTGGCATCGTCATCGACAAACTCCTTACGCGCTCAACAGTTGCTTCATGTCTTCTTCAACAGTGGTGATAGAACGCAGGCCGAATTTCTCGTTCAGCACCGCCAGTAGATCTGGTGTCAGGAAGCCGGGTGCAGTCGGGCCGGTGACGATATTTTTCACGCCCAGAGAAAGCAGCGTCAGCAGAATGACAATCGCTTTCTGTTCAAACCAGGAGAGCACCAGCGACAACGGCAGATCGTTAACACCGCAGCCCAGTTTTTCTGCCAGCGTTACCGCCAGAATAATCGCTGAATAAGCATCGTTACACTGACCGGCATCCACCAGACGCGGCAGGCCTTCGATATCGCCAAACTCGAGTTTGTTAAAGCGATATTTACCACAGGCGAGGGTCAGGATCAGGCAGTCATCCGGCACGCTGGTGGCGAAATCGGTGAAGTAGTGACGTTCGCCGCGCGCGCCGTCACAGCCGCCAAGCAGGAAGATATGACGCAGTTTTTCGCGGCTCACCAGATCAATCAGCGTATCCGCCGCGCCAAGCAGCGTCTGGCGACCAAAACCCACAGTGATCAGGTGCGGAATTTCGCTGTACGGGAAGCCCGCCATTTGTTGCGCCTGGGCGATAACCGCAGAGAAATCATCACCATCCAGATGACGCACGCCCGGCCAGCCAACAATGCTGCGGGTCCAGATACGATCGTCATAAGCGCCGACGGTTGGGTCGATGATGCAGTTAGAGGTCATCACGATGGGGCCAGGGAAGCGAGCAAACTCAACTTGTTGATTCTGCCAGCCGCTGCCGTAGTTACCGACCAGATGTTTGAATTTACGCAGTTCCGGGTAGCCATGCGCTGGCAGCATTTCGCCGTGGGTGTAGACATTAACGCCCGTGCCTTCGGTCTGTTCCAGCAGGTTGTAGAGATCTTTGAGATCGTGACCGGAAATCAGGATGCATTTGCCCGCCGTCGCTTTCACGTTGACCTGCGTTGGCGTCGGGTGACCGTATTTACCGGTTTCGCCTGCATCCAGAATGCTCATCACTTTGAAGTTCATCTGACCGATTTCCATTGAACACTCGAGAAGAGCGTTCATATCGGAAGGCCAGGTTCCCAGCCATGCCATGATTTTATGGTACTGGGCGTAAATATCGTTGTCGTATTGACCGAGAACGTGTGCGTGTTCCATATAGGCCGCCGCACCTTTCAGGCCATACAGGCAGAGCAGACGCAGGCCGAGAATGTTTTCGCCAATCGCCGCTTTATCTTTGTTCGGGGTAAATTCTGCCGCCTGACGTTGCAGTTCGCCGAGATCGTCGCTCACCAGTTGTAAGTCCGCCATCGGGTTATCGACGTGGGCGTTGGCATCTACAGCCAGGCATTGCGCTTTCAGTGCCTCGCGCAGGGCAATCGCTTCACGAGCGTAGCCGACAATACGCGGAGAATCGAAGTTAACGTTGGTCAGGGTTGAGAAAAATGCGCGTGGCGCGAAGCTGTCAACGTCGTGGTTGATGATGCCGTATTCACGCGCTTTTACCGCCCAGGCAGAAAGCCCTTGCAGCGCCGCGATGAGTAAATCCTGAAGGTCAGAGGTTTCCGCCGTTTTACCACACATCCCCTGCGCGTATGAGCAGCCGTTTCCTGCCGGAGTACGGATAGTTTGTTCACATTGCACACAAAACATGATCACACCTTTTAAAGTTATATTTAATATACATGTTTAAGGTTAAGACTCTTCAAGACGGGATAAAAGGGGTTTTTCATGCAACTTTAAGGGAGATTGATTTAGCGCAATTTTGGCGGCAGAGATCTACCGCCAGAGAGGTATTACGCAGAGAAAAGGGCGATCAGAATTGGCACTAACAGACTAAGAATAAAACCGTGAACAATCGCCGCTGGAACCATCTCCAGCCCGCCTGTCCGCTGAAGCACGGGCAGGGTGAAATCCATTGATGTGGCACCGCACAAACCCAGTGCCGTTGAGCGACTGCGACGGATAAGACCGGGGATTAACATAATGGCGATTAGCTCACGAGCCAGATCATTAAAAAACGCCGCGCTTCCGATTACCGGCCCAAAAGATTCGGTCAACAAAATACCGGAAAGAGAATACCAGCCGAAACCGGAGGCCATTGCCAGCGCGGTATTGATGGGGAGATCAAGAATAAAGGCGTTAATTAAGCCACCAATTAAAGAACTGGCAACCACCACCACAGCGACAATCATTCCCCGGCGATTAAGGACAATCTGCTTTAAGGTCATGCCATTATTGCGTAGCTGAATACCGACGAGGAAAAGTAACAGAATTAATGTGTATTCGCTGGCTTCAGTGGCGTGTTGTAAGAAACCTAATCCGCTAAGGCCAATGGCAAAACCAATTACGACTACGCCGCACAGTTTTAGCGACTCCAGCGCCATCGCAATACGTGACGGGAGTTTTTCTTGCTGGTGGTTATTACGCCACGGCAGACCGCGCTCCAGCCACAACAACGCAATAATATTGCAGAGTAAAATAATGGTAATGCTGACGGCGGAATAATGCAGTATCGCCAGCAAATTACTGGCGAGATTATCAAGGAACGCCAGACTGATACCCATAAAAAAGAGAATGAGATAGACCATCCAGCTTAATAGCTGATTAATGCGTTTTAACGCAGCTTTTTGGCGAAGCGGAATGAGGTAACCCACAATCAGGGGAACCAGAATGATTAACAGCCCAGAAAACATGAAAACTCAGTCCTTGCAAAGAAGAAGTCGAAATGCGCGATGACACACTACTGAAAGCAGAAGGATGAGTAAAGTTGCAATTAAAAGGAAACGTTATTCATCAGAAGGGGACTACGTTTAGGTTAATTCTATTTGAGAGTTTAACATTGTTGCGCTCCTTTCATGTGCAATGCCATATAAAGCCACTGGCGCAAGGAGCACGCAGGGGGAGGACAATCGCCTCCTCCCCCTGCACCCCCGGGCTCTGGCGAACAAAATCGCCGCTGCGCGGTGCCTTCAGCTTATCCCCTGCGGCTACCGGGTCGGGCGCGAGGTAACGTCCCTGTAAAACGCGCCCTCAGCCCACATCCATGTGGGCTGCCCCGGCCTTCGGGGAACGCTTCAGCGATTTTGACGCCACCAACACCCGTGCGGTTTGTAACGTCGAAGATAAAACAATCAGGGCAGATAAAATGCCAATGCTAATTAATCACGTTTTTCCAGCAGAGTACGGTAAATCAGACCACCGATAATACCGCCGACAATTGGCACCACCCAGAAGAACCACAGTTGTTCTAATGCCCAACCGCCCTGGAAGATGGCAACCGCAGTACTGCGCGCCGGGTTAACGGAAGTGTTAGTCACCGGAATACTGATTAAGTGAATCAGCGTTAATGCCAGACCAATGGCAATGGGTGCAAAACCCGCCGGAGCGTATTTGTCAGTTGCACCGTGGATCACCAGCAGGAAACCCGCACTCAGTACCAGTTCAACCACCAGTGCAGAAAGCATGGAATAACCGCCCGGTGAATGCTCGCCATAACCGTTAGAAGCAAAACCGCTGGCTGCCGCGTCAAATCCAGCTTTGCCGCTGGCAATTAAATACAGCAGTGCCGCCGCAACAATACCGCCGACAACCTGGGCAATCACATAGCCAACGACTTCTTTTGCCGGGAAACGACCGCCTGCCCATAAACCAATAGTGACCGCCGGGTTAAAATGACCACCAGAAATATGACCGACAGCGAAGGCCATGGTCAGTACGGTCAGACCAAAAGCCAGCGCGACACCAGCAAAACCAATGCCTAATTCCGGGAACGCCGCCGCCAGCACTGCGCTACCGCAGCCACCAAATACAAGCCAGAAAGTACCAAAACATTCAGCTGCTAATTTTCTGAACATATCCACCTCAATTAAAAATTGACCCTGTGAAAAATATGGTCGTTTTATAGGGTCGTCGTAAAAAAGTGACGACAGAAATAATGCGTGGGTATTTTAAAAACGAAGGCGACTCATTCGCCAGATAAATAAATCCAGTAATTTTGATTTAGGGCAATAGTCGGTTCCCTCATATAGTCATTTGCCTGATTGACATTGTAGTGCAAACAACTGAATTAAGCCTTTGGGGGTAACAGAAATAATTAATAGGGTTAATTATTTGATTTCGTTGTTTTTTATGGGGAAGCGTCAAGAGGGGGCATAACACAATTATTCGCTCATTTTTCAGACGTTTGCCATGCTTAATTGTGCTGTCATCACGTATTGCCACGGTCTTTCTCGTTATACTGCCGGAGTAGAAGATAAATAACATATTTCTGGAGGGGATATGATTCTTGAGCGCGTTGAAATTGTGGGTTTTCGCGGTATCAACCGTTTATCGTTGATGCTGGAACAAAACAACGTCCTGATTGGGGAGAACGCGTGGGGTAAATCCAGCTTGCTGGATGCCTTAACCCTGCTGTTATCGCCAGAGTCAGATCTCTACCATTTTGAGCGCGACGATTTCTGGTTTCCGACGGGAGATATCAATGGGCGGGAACATCATCTGCATATCATTTTGACCTTCCGTGAATCGCTGCCAGGCCGGCATCGGGTGCGCCGCTATCGTCCGCTGGAAGCGTGCTGGACGCCGTGCGCCGATGGTTATCACCGTATTTTTTATCGCCTGGAAGGGGAGAGTGCGGAAGATGGCAGCGTGATGACACTCCGCAGTTTTCTCGATAAAGACGGACATCCGATTGATGTCGAGGATATTAACGATCAGGCACGCCATCTGGTGCGTTTAATGCCGGTGCTGCGCTTGCGTGATGCCCGTTTTATGCGCCGTATTCGTAGTGGCACGGTGCCAAATGTCCCCAATGTGGAAGTCACCGCACGCCAGCTCGATTTCCTCGCCCGTGAGTTATCCTCGCATCCACAAAATCTCTCTGATGGGCAGATTCGTCAGGGGCTTTCGGCAATGGTGCAACTGCTTGAGCATTATTTCTCCGAGCAGGGAGCCGGACAGGCGAGATATCGTTTAATGCGGCGGCGAGCCAGCAATGAACAACGAAGCTGGCGCTATCTGGATATCATCAACCGGATGATTGACCGGCCCGGAGGTCGTTCGTATCGGGTTATTTTGCTCGGCCTGTTTGCCACTTTATTGCAGGCAAAAGGGACATTGCGGCTGGATAAAGACGCCCGTCCATTATTGCTGATAGAAGATCCAGAAACCCGTTTACACCCCATTATGCTTTCAGTTGCCTGGCATCTGCTGAATCTTCTGCCATTGCAGCGTATTGCTACCACCAACTCTGGCGAGCTGCTTTCGTTAACGCCGGTGGAGCATGTTTGCCGTCTGGTGCGTGAATCTTCTCGCGTTGCCGCCTGGCGTCTGGGGCCGAGTGGCTTGAGTACCGAAGACAGCCGACGCATCTCCTTTCATATTCGTTTTAACCGTCCGTCATCGCTGTTTGCCCGTTGCTGGTTGCTGGTGGAAGGGGAAACAGAAACCTGGGTTATTAACGAACTGGCGCGTCAATGCGGGCATCATTTCGATGCAGAAGGGATTAAGGTCATTGAATTTGCCCAGTCCGGGCTAAAACCGCTGGTCAAATTTGCCCGGCGGATGGGGATTGAATGGCATGTGCTGGTCGATGGCGATGAAGCCGGGAAGAAATATGCCGCTACGGTGCGCAGCCTGCTGAATAACGATCGGGAAGCTGAACGAGAACATTTAACGGCGTTACCGGCGCTGGATATGGAACATTTTATGTATCGCCAGGGGTTTTCCGATGTGTTCCATCGCGTGGCGCAAATCCCGGAAAACGTGCCGATGAATCTGCGCAAAATTATCTCGAAGGCGATCCATCGCTCTTCCAAACCCGATCTCGCCATTGAAGTGGCAATGGAGGCCGGACGTCGTGGGGTGGAGTCCGTGCCGACGCTGCTGAAAAAAATGTTCTCACGCGTGTTGTGGCTGGCGCGCGGTCGGGCAGATTAACCGCGAAACATCGTTGTCATCTGTGGCTGAATGGCGTCGAGCATTTCATAGCGCCGACGGTATTCAGCTCTTTTTTTACTGGCGATTTCGGCAACTTCTTTTCGTGCTATCTGTGCTGGAAGGCGGTAGTGACGTTCAGCATCACATACGCCACCAACCGATTCCCAGAAAGCGTTGTAATCAGCATGGATCTTGCCTTCTTTATCGCGATAACGCAGGCTGCGGTAAATATGCGTTTCATTACTGACGGCAATGATTTGCTCTACCTGTAAACGTTGGGCAAACAGGCAGGCCGCTTCCATCACGAGGCGTTTTGGAAATAGCCCGTGGCAGGCTTTCGTCGCATTCTGAATTTCCTGATGCGGAATTTCCCATTTCGCACCTTGCAGTCCGCCAATAAACATCGTTCTTTTACCCTGATATTCACACAGGGTAAAAGTGATCTCCGCCAGAGGAATACCTTCACCGTTACGGAACAGGATTGTGCTGTCACCTTCTTTATCCATTGAGATCATCATGGTCAGCTCAAGCGTGAACTGCTCACCGTTTTTGCCTTCCAGCTTCGCCAGTTGCAGCCCGGGGGTATTCAAATATAAGCTGAATTCTTCTGCCGACATACACGCACGCAGCAATGCATAATGGTAACGTAACGCCTCGAGTAATTGCTTACGGTTAAGATTGGCGGCAAGGTAAGGGCGATGCAGACGAACAGGCAGTCGCGGCTGGCGTGTTAACAGCGTATTGAGATTAGGCCAGTGGGATAGTTCGTTCATCCATTCAACGCTTAAGCGCGGCATAATCAACGAGCGCAGCAAAAATTTCTGACGAAAGCTACGTCGGTGCCAGAATTTACCTGGTCGACACTGTCCGCGTGCCAGACTAAGAAAAAGAGACAGGCTGCTGAGAGATTCAGATGGCGTAAAGGACCGTTCAGTTAGCTGCGACATATTCATGAAATCAATGGTTATACATGACGCCGATTTCACCATTGCGTATCTTAACCAAACATCAATAGTGTGATTACTAACGTAAATTTTAGGGTTTTGTTGATATTTCGTTGAAGTTGATGACCCGGATTGGCATATGGAGTATTCAGAATATTTATGAAAAATCGGAGAACCGTGAAGAAACGTTACGTTATTGCGCTGGTGATAGTCATCGCCGGGCTGATTGCGTTATGGAGAATTCTCAACGCGCCCGTGCCGACTTATCAGACACTGATTGTGCGCCCCGGTGATTTGCAGCAAAGCGTACTGGCGACCGGAAAGCTGGACGCGCTGCGTAAGGTTGACGTAGGCGCGCAGGTCAGCGGTCAGTTGAAAACGCTGTCGGTGGCGATTGGCGATAAAGTTAAAAAAGATCAGCTTTTAGGGGTTATTGATCCTGAACAGGCAGAAAACCAGATCAAGGAAGTGGAAGCCACACTGATGGAGCTGCGCGCGCAGCGGCAGCAGGCGGAAGCGGAGCTGAAACTGGCGCGGGTGACGTATTCACGTCAACAACGTCTGGCGCAAACGCAGGCGGTTTCACAACAGGATCTCGACACCGCCGCGACGGAGATGGCTGTGAAACAGGCGCAAATCGGCACTATTGACGCGCAAATTAAGCGCAATCAGGCCTCTCTCGACACAGCTAAAACTAATCTCGATTACACCCGCATCGTGGCTCCAATGGCCGGGGAAGTCACGCAAATCACCACTCTGCAAGGTCAGACGGTGATTGCCGCACAACAAGCACCGAACATTCTGACGCTGGCAGATATGAGCACTATGCTGGTAAAAGCGCAGGTTTCTGAAGCGGATGTTATCCACCTGAAGCCGGGGCAAAAAGCCTGGTTTACGGTGCTTGGCGATCCGCTGACGCGCTACGAAGGGCAGATTAAAGACGTGCTACCGACGCCGGAAAAGGTTAACGATGCCATTTTCTACTATGCCCGTTTTGAAGTGCCAAACCCCAATGGTTTGCTGCGGCTGGATATGACGGCGCAGGTTCATATTCAGCTCACCGATGTGAAAAACGTGCTGACGATCCCTCTGTCAGCGTTAGGCGATCCGGTTGGTGATAATCGTTATAAGGTCAAGTTGTTGCGTAATGGTGAAACACGCGAGCGTGAAGTGACGATTGGCGCACGTAACGATACCGATGTTGAGATTGTCAAAGGGCTGGAAGCGGGCGATGAAGTGGTGATTGGTGAGGCCAAGCCAGGAGCTGCGCAATGACGCCTTTGCTCGAATTGAAGGATATTCGCCGCAGCTATCCCGCTGGGGATGAGCAGGTCGAGGTGCTGAAGGGCATCAGCCTTGATATTTATGCCGGTGAGATGGTGGCGATTGTCGGCGCTTCGGGTTCTGGTAAATCGACCCTGATGAATATTCTCGGCTGCCTGGATCAAGCCACCAGCGGCACCTATCGCGTTGCCGGTCAGGATGTTGCCACACTGGACGCCGATGCGCTGGCGCAACTGCGCCGCGAGCATTTTGGCTTTATTTTCCAGCGTTACCATTTGCTTTCGCATTTAACCGCCGAGCAGAACGTTGAAGTACCCGCCGTCTATGCCGGTCTTGAGCGGAAACAGCGACTGCTGCGCGCCCAGGAGTTACTGCAACGGCTGGGGCTGGAAGACCGCACAGAGTATTACCCGGCGCAGCTTTCTGGCGGTCAGCAACAGCGTGTCAGTATCGCGCGGGCATTGATGAACGGTGGGCAGGTGATCCTTGCTGATGAACCGACAGGCGCACTGGACAGCCATTCTGGCGAAGAGGTAATGGCGATCCTGCATCAGTTACGCGATCGTGGACATACGGTAATTATCGTCACCCACGATCCACAGATTGCTGCCCAGGCCGAGCGGGTGATCGAAATTCGCGACGGCGAAATCGTGCGCAATCCGCCCGCTATTGAAAAGGAGAATGTTGCTGGTGGGACGGAGCCTGTAGTCAAAACGGCGTCTGGCTGGCGGCAGTTTGTCAGCGGTTTTAACGAGGCGCTGACGATGGCGTGGCGGGCGCTGGCAGCGAATAAAATGCGTACCTTACTGACCATGCTGGGGATTATTATCGGTATTGCGTCGGTGGTTTCTATTGTCGTAGTGGGCGACGCCGCCAAACAAATGGTGCTGGCGGATATTCGTTCTATTGGTACGAATACTATTGATGTCTATCCCGGGAAAGATTTTGGCGATGACGATCCGCAATATCAACAGGCGCTGAAATACGACGACTTAATCGCTATTCAAAAACAACCGTGGGTCGCCTCTGCCACACCCGCCGTTTCGCAAAACCTGCGCCTGCGTTATAACAATGTTGATGTTGCTGCCAGTGCCAACGGCGTGAGCGGCGATTATTTCAATGTCTATGGCATGACCTTCAGCGAAGGGAACACCTTTAATCAGGAGCAACTTAACGGTCGCGCGCAGGTCGTCGTTCTCGACAGTAATACCCGCCGTCAGCTTTTCCCGCATAAAGCGGATGTGGTTGGCGAGGTGATTCTGGTTGGCAATATGCCAGCGAGGGTCATCGGCGTGGCGGAAGAAAAACAGTCGATGTTTGGTAGTAGTAAAGTGCTGCGCGTGTGGTTGCCTTACAGCACGATGTCCGGGCGAGTAATGGGACAATCGTGGCTTAACTCAATTACCGTAAGAGTGAAAGAAGGCTTTGACAGCGCCGAGGCGGAACAGCAACTGACGCGTTTGTTGTCGCTGCGTCACGGCAAAAAGGATTTCTTCACCTGGAACATGGACGGCGTCTTGAAAACCGTCGAAAAGACCACACGTACTTTACAACTGTTTCTGACGCTGGTAGCGGTGATTTCGCTGGTGGTCGGAGGCATTGGTGTAATGAACATTATGCTGGTGTCAGTGACCGAGCGAACGCGGGAAATTGGCATTCGCATGGCTGTAGGGGCGCGAGCCGGCGATGTACTGCAACAGTTTCTGATCGAAGCCGTGCTGGTTTGTCTGGTGGGTGGTGCGTTGGGGATCTCTCTTTCGCTGTTAATCGCTTTCACCTTGCAGCTTTTTTTACCCGGCTGGGAAATTGGCTTTTCTCCGTTGGCGCTGCTGCTGGCGTTTCTTTGCTCGACCATTACCGGGATTTTATTCGGCTGGTTGCCTGCGAGAAATGCGGCACGGCTGGATCCAGTGGATGCTCTGGCGCGAGAGTAGTATTTGAGATAAAAATGCCAGCCGATCGGGCTGGCATTTTGCCTGTAGGATGTACACAATGAGACAGAAGAGCTATGCGACTGCCGCTTCTACTTCGACGGGCACAATAACACTGGCATGATTGCCTTTTGGCCCCTGGTGGACATCAAACTGAACGGATTGCCCAGCTTTTAGCGTTCTGTAACCATCCATCTGGATGGTGGAATAATGAGCGAAAATATCTTCGCCGCCGCCTTCAGGGCAGATGAAACCAAACCCTTTGGCATTGTTGAACCACTTAACAGTACCCTTTTCCATGCTTCGACATCCTTCGCAAATCTTATACAAGTAAGATGGAATAAACCGGGGTCAGAGAGGGGGCAGTTCAAAACCTCGCCAACTCTAGAAATACAATTTAGAGAAATAGGGCGAGTCGTCAAGCGTTTGACAGGGGCCAGGGGGTAGGTATGCATCAAAAATTTGAAGCAGTTAACGCTATTGACAGTAATGTGACTGATGTCGCTGATGCCAACGATAGATGATACTTATCTATTATGTGGAGTAGATTGGTCAGGCAAATAAGCTCTTGTCAGCGGCAGAGCGTTCTGCCGATAACCGTAACCGAAGATGATAACTGACAATGGGTAAAACGAACGACTGGCTGGACTTTGATCAACTGGCGGAAGAAAAAGTGCGTGACGCGCTAAAACCGCCATCTATGTATAAAGTGATATTAGTCAATGATGATTACACTCCGATGGAGTTTGTTATTGACGTGTTACAAAAATTCTTTTCTTATGATGTAGAACGTGCAACGCAATTGATGCTCGCTGTTCACTACCAGGGGAAGGCCATTTGCGGAGTCTTTACCGCCGAGGTTGCAGAAACCAAAGTGGCGATGGTGAACAAGTACGCGAGGGAGAACGAGCATCCATTGCTGTGTACGCTGGAAAAAGCCTGAATGCAGGCATAAAAATTGGGGGAGGTGCCTATGCTCAATCAAGAACTGGAACTCAGTTTAAACATGGCTTTCGCCAGAGCGCGCGAGCACCGTCATGAGTTTATGACCGTCGAGCACTTGTTACTGGCATTGCTCAGTAATCCGTCTGCTCGGGAGGCGCTGGAAGCATGTTCCGTGGATCTGGTGGCGCTCCGTCAGGAACTGGAAGCCTTTATTGAACAAACCACACCCGTTCTGCCTGCCAGTGAAGAGGAGCGCGACACGCAGCCGACGCTGAGTTTTCAGCGGGTACTGCAACGTGCGGTCTTCCATGTTCAGTCCTCCGGTCGCAGTGAGGTTACCGGTGCGAATGTTCTGGTTGCTATCTTTAGCGAACAGGAGTCACAGGCGGCGTATCTGTTGCGCAAACATGAAGTCAGCCGTCTCGATGTGGTGAACTTTATTTCTCATGGCACGCGTAAAGACGAGCCATCTCAGTCTTCTGAACCAGGAAACCAGCCGAGCAGTGAAGAACAAGCTGGTGGGGAGGACCGTATGGAGAATTTCACGACTAACCTGAACCAGCTTGCACGCGTGGGAGGAATCGACCCGCTGATTGGTCGTGAGAAGGAACTGGAGCGCGCCATTCAGGTTCTCTGTCGCCGCCGTAAAAACAACCCGCTGCTGGTCGGGGAGTCTGGCGTCGGTAAAACCGCGATTGCGGAAGGTCTTGCCTGGCGTATTGTTCAGGGCGATGTACCGGAAGTGATGGCTGACTGTACGATTTACTCCCTCGATATCGGTTCTCTGTTAGCGGGCACCAAATATCGCGGTGACTTTGAAAAACGTTTCAAAGCATTGCTTAAACAACTTGAGCAGGATACAAACAGCATCCTGTTTATTGATGAGATCCACACCATCATCGGCGCAGGTGCAGCCTCTGGCGGTCAGGTGGATGCAGCTAACCTGATTAAACCGTTGCTCTCCAGCGGTAAAATTCGCGTTATAGGTTCGACGACGTATCAGGAGTTCAGCAACATTTTCGAGAAAGACCGTGCTCTGGCGCGTCGCTTCCAGAAAATTGATATTACTGAACCGTCGATCGAAGAAACTGTTCAAATCATCAACGGCCTGAAACCGAAGTATGAAGCGCACCACGACGTGCGTTATACCGCGAAAGCGGTGCGTGCGGCGGTAGAGCTGGCGGTGAAATACATAAACGATCGTCATCTGCCGGATAAAGCGATTGACGTTATCGACGAAGCGGGCGCTCGTGCACGCCTGATGCCGGTAAG
Source organism: Escherichia sp. 93.0816 (assembly GCF_013368855.2). Classification (NCBI taxonomy): domain Bacteria; kingdom Pseudomonadati; phylum Pseudomonadota; class Gammaproteobacteria; order Enterobacterales; family Enterobacteriaceae; genus Escherichia; species Escherichia sp. 93.0816. The sequence continues at coordinate 148,108 of NZ_JABWNC020000008.1, forward strand.
CAAGCGCAAGAAAACGGTCAATGTAGCGGATATTGAATCCGTGGTAGCCCGTATTGCACGTATTCCAGAGAAGAGCGTTTCTCAGAGTGACCGCGATACGCTGAGAAACCTCGGCGATCGCCTGAAAATGCTGGTCTTCGGTCAGGATAAAGCCATTGAGGCGCTTACCGAAGCCATCAAGATGGCGCGTGCAGGCTTAGGTCATGAACATAAACCTGTCGGTTCGTTCCTGTTTGCCGGTCCAACCGGGGTCGGGAAAACCGAGGTGACAGTACAGCTTTCGAAAGCTTTGGGCATTGAGCTTCTGCGTTTTGATATGTCCGAGTATATGGAACGTCATACCGTTAGCCGCCTGATTGGTGCGCCTCCGGGGTACGTTGGTTTTGATCAGGGTGGTCTGCTGACCGATGCGGTGATCAAACATCCACACGCGGTACTGCTGCTGGACGAAATCGAGAAAGCGCATCCGGACGTGTTCAACATTCTATTGCAGGTGATGGACAACGGCACGCTGACCGATAACAACGGACGCAAGGCAGACTTCCGTAACGTGGTGCTGGTGATGACCACCAACGCCGGGGTACGTGAAACCGAGCGTAAATCCATTGGCCTTATCCACCAGGATAACAGCACCGACGCGATGGAAGAGATCAAGAAGATCTTTACGCCGGAATTCCGTAACCGTCTCGACAACATTATCTGGTTCGATCATCTGTCAACTGACGTGATCCATCAGGTGGTGGATAAATTTATTGTCGAGTTGCAGGTTCAGCTGGATCAAAAAGGTGTTTCTCTGGAAGTGAGTCAGGAAGCGCGTAACTGGCTGGCTGAGAAAGGTTATGACCGGGCAATGGGGGCACGTCCGATGGCACGCGTCATTCAGGACAACCTGAAAAAACCGCTCGCTAACGAACTGCTGTTTGGCTCGCTGGTGGACGGCGGTCAGGTCACCGTTGCACTGGATAAAGAGAAAAATGAGCTGACCTACGGGTTCCAGAGTGCGCAAAAGCACAAGGCGGAAGCAGCGCATTAATCCGATGGTGTAAAGCCTTTTAAGTAGGTTGATAAAGTCCGTAATCCTGTATGGGGTTACGGACTTTTTTTGTTTGTGAGGTGAGGGCGGTTGTAACCCTAATTTTTATGGTTACTGTAACTTATTGATAATTAATGCTGCTGGAAGGTAAGGATAAAAAAGGGTAGCAGCAGGGAAATTAGATAGTTTTACTTTATTAACAACGGGCTAAACGTGTAGTATTTGAGTTCACTGCCGTACAGGCAGCTTAGAAATTGCGCCGCTTCGTGTAGCGTCGGGAACATGGGTTCACTGCCGTACAGGCAGCTTAGAAAGGTCATCCTGAACGTAACCAGTGGCGAAACAGGTTCACTGCCGTACAGGCAGCTTAGAAAAACAACGGCAGCCTGTTCGTCGCGGGTAACGTGTTCACTGCCGTACAGGCAGCTTAGAAAAACGTCTAAAAGCCAAATTCGGCTAAGAGGAAGTTCACTGCCGTACAGGCAGCTTAGAAAACCAACAAATACGGGTGTTGCCGCGCAACACAGTTCACTGCCGTACAGGCAGCTTAGAAAACAAGGGACTGGAAAGACGGCAAGGAATGCAAGTTCACTGCCGTACAGGCAGCTTAGAAAATACTGGATACACCCTCGGCGGCGGTCGTCGAGTTCACTGCCGTACAGGCAGCTTAGAAAAGAGTATAACGTAAAAGTTATGGGCCCTATGAGTTCACTGCCGTACAGGCAGCTTAGAAATATGATTACACCGGGCCTATTAATGGGTATTGGTTCACTGCCGTACAGGCAGCTTAGAAAGTCCAAATCAAAAGTTACTGGAGAACTCATAGGTTCACTGCCGTACAGGCAGCTTAGAAAGCCTGATTCCTTTGTTCCCCCCGTGGCAGCAAGTTCACTGCCGTACAGGCAGCTTAGAAAATCTTCGCGACCCTCAAAAATTGCGTCTATTCGTTCACTGCCGTACAGGCAGCTTAGAAATTAAAGACGCGACGATGGCTGCTATTCGCAATGTTCACTGCCGTACAGGCAGCTTAGAAATGAATACGTGCCCACTCATATCCACGAGATGTGTTCACTGCCGTACAGGCAGCTTAGAAAGCAACGGAAGCCCGGCAGAATGCCGCCGCCGCGTTCACTGCCGTACAGGCAGCTTAGAAAGGTAAACGAGGTTGTTCTGATTCTGGAATCAGGTTCACTGCCGTACAGGCAGCTTAGAAATTGCAAAAAAAAGAGGTCCGATTTTCTATCTAGTTCACTGCCGTACAGGCAGCTTAGAAAACACGCAAGCGGTCAGCAATGCAGCAAGCGGAGTTCACTGCCGTACAGGCAGCTTAGAAACTGGTCACTGCCAGTGACTGAAGCGCCACCAGCGTTCACTGCCGTACAGGCAGCTTAGAAATCGGTGGGCTGGTTTCCTATGCGGCAAAGGTTGTTCACTGCCGTACAGGCAGCTTAGAAATGCTGAACGCGCGAACCAATCCAGCGCATAACGTTCACTGCCGTACAGGCAGCTTAGAAAGCTTACGGTAAATCCGCGTTATACGCAGTGCAGTTCACTGCCGTACAGGCAGCTTAGAAAATTGCCGATGCGTTAAACGTCGATGCGCGATGGTTCACTGCCGTACAGGCAGCTTAGAAAAGAAGAAGCTCTCCCTGTTTTGTACGCTAAATGTTCACTGCCGTACAGGCAGCTTAGAAATCAAGAAAGCTGTCCATGGACGATTTCAGAGCGTTCACTGCCGTACAGGCAGCTTAGAAAATCTCATTATTATTGAGTATGCCGCTTCCCAGGTTCACTGCCGTACAGGCAGCTTAGAAAAAACGTAGAGGATCAGCTGTCGAATGCAGCAAGTTCACTGCCGAACAGGCAGTTTCACAATACGATAATGGTAGACGTTTGGTCATATCATGATGCTCTCAACGTCAAAACATTAGCCTTAGCACACAATAACAATTGTGATAATTGCGACAGAAATCAATTTCCTGCACAGAAATCAATGTTGTACTAATCCTAACGCCTTAAAACAAAAATAATCACAGGATGTGTTTATGTCTTCGAATTACTTTACTCCTTCTGACCTCAAAACCATTCTCCACTCCAAACGCGCCAATATTTATTATCTGGAAAAATGCCGGGTGCAGGTGAATGGGGGGCGGGTGGAGTATGTTACCAGTGAAGGTAAGGAGTCGTACTACTGGAATATCCCTATTGCGAATACCACGGCATTAATGTTGGGGATGGGAACTTCCGTTACCCAGGCGGCGATGCGTGAATTTGCTCATGCGGGGGTGATGGTAGGATTTTGTGGTACGGATGGCACACCGCTTTACTCCGCCAATGAAGTAGATGTTGATGTCTCCTGGCTCAGCCCACAAAGCGAATATCGTCCTACCGAGTACCTTCAGCAATGGGTTTCTTTCTGGTTTGTTGAAGACAAACGATTTGCCGCCGCGAAACGTTTTCAGTTAATCCGCCTGACACATATTGATAAGCACTGGACCAGCGCGAAAATGCAGCGTGAACACGCATTTCAACCTGATGCTAATGCGCTCCAGACCCTGCTAAATCGTACTCGCGAAGAAATAGACGCGGCGGAAAACCATACGCAGCTTATGCTCATAGAAGCCAAAATGACCAGGGCGTTATACAAAATGGTCAGTCAAACAGTGGGTTATGGCGATTTCACCCGCGCAAAACGGGGCGGTGGGATTGATATGGCCAACCGCTTCCTCGATCAAGGGAATTATCTGGCCTATGGCCTGGCGGCAGTGGCGGCGTGGGTAACAGGTATCCCGCACGGTTTAGCGGTAATGCACGGTAAAACACGTCGCGGTGGGCTTGTTTTTGACCTTGCCGATCTGATTAAAGATGCCCTTGTTATGCCACAAGCATTTATCGCCGCAATGGCGGGAGAAGATGCTCAGGCGTTTCGTCAACGCTGCATCAATATCTTTCAACAAGCGGATGCGCTGGATGTCATGATCACCTCTCTGCAGGAAACAGCTCAGGCACTGGCTAAGGCTGACCAATGAACGTTCTGATCATTTCGCGCTGCACAAAAAATGCCCGCGTGGAGAGTTGCCGTATTATTGATCAGTTTGCCGAACGCACAGGTGATGCCGCATGGCAAACGGTAATTACTCAGGAAGGTGTTAACACTTTACGCCGTTTACTGCGCAAAACGGCAAGACGAAATACAGCGGTTGCTTGTCACTGGCTGAAGAAGAATGGGCAAACGGAGCTGATGTGGATTGTCGGCAATATTCGTCGCTTTAATGCTCAAGGCCGCGTTCCCACAAATCGAACAACGCAAACCAGCCTGGTGAACAAAGAAGAAAATCGCTGGCAGTGCGCGGAAAGCATTGCGCTGCTGGCGGCTATTGCTGGGTTATTTCATGATTTTGGTAAAGCAGGACGCAGCTTTCAGCAAAGCCTGACCAAAAAGAGTGCACGAAGTTATCAACCTTACCGGCATGAGTGGATTTCGCTGCGGCTTTTTCAGGCTTTTGTCGGTAAGCAGTCAGATGATGTATGGCTGGAAAAACTCGGGGAATTAACGGCTGATGATGAAACCGCGATTCTTGAGCGCCTGCAAAAAGACACGCCTCATTTTTCCAATAGCCCATTCAGTTCGCTGCAACCACTCGCCAAAACGGTAGGCTGGTTGATCCTTTCCCATCATCGAATGCCGGAGAATCTTTCGCCACAACAGGAACAATCATGCAAAGGCTGTGAAAGTTGGCTGGAGAAACAACTCAATGCTGACTGGAATGCCGTTAACCACCGTAAGAATGACTGGTCACCTCAGGATTTCGAGCAAGTCTGGCAGTTTCCGTCAGGAACGCCGCTTCAAAGCGCGAGCTGGCGAGAAAAAGCGCGCCAGATTGCCCGTCGGGCGCGTAACGCAGTCGCTTTAAAGGAATGGGGGCTGATGGAGCAACTGTTTCCATTACATATGGCGCGTTTTTGCCTGATGCTTGCTGATCACTACTATTCATCTAACGACGCGCAGCAAAAATGGCAAGATCCGAATTATATCGTCTGGGCAAATAGCGATCGGCAGAGCGGCACGCTCAAACAACGGGTAGATGAGCATCTTGTGGGCGTTGCGCATCATGCGTATTTGCTTGGGCGGCAACTGATGCACACACGGGCATCGCTTCCGGCAATTGCCTGACATAAAGGTTTTAACCAGCGAGCTACAGATGCGAAATATCGCTGGCAGGACAAAGCCTGGGATGTGGCGCGTGCGTTACGTGAACGCAGTCGGGAAGATGGTTTTTTCGGTGTCAATATGGCCTCGACGGGGTGCGGTAAAACCTTTGCTAACGCCCGAATTATGTATGCGCTTGCTGATGAGCGTGAAGGGTGTCGTTTTACCATTGCATTGGGATTACGTACGCTGACCTTACAAACGGGTGACGCTCTGCGCAGCCGGCTTGGATTGGGTGAGGATGAGCTGGCAGTACTGATTGGTTCGGCGGCAGTCAAACAACTCTGGCAGCAGGAAAAAACAGACAATGATTGCGGAAGTGCTTCGCAAGAGTCGCCAGCAGAGGAGCAACAGTTCGTTAAATACGAAGGCAGCCTGCATACCGGCGCGCTGGAAAAATGGTTGAAGGATGACAGCAAACTTAAAGAGCTAGTAAGCGCCCCAATTCTGGTAGCGACGATTGATCATCTTATTTCCGCGACCGAAGGTGTACGCGGCGGGAAACAGCTTCCGGCGATGTTGCGTCTGTTAACCAGCGATTTAGTGCTCGACGAACCTGACGATTTTGATATTGCCGATCTTCATGCGGTATGTCGTCTGATGAACTGGGCTGGAATGCTGGGTACGCGGGTATTACTTTCTTCCGCGACGTTGCCGCCAGATTTGATTCAGGCTCTGTTCGCGGCTTATCTTGCCGGGCGCAAAATGTGGCAGGCGTCATGCGGTACGAATGGCAGACCCGTCAATATCTGCTGTGCCTGGTTTGATGAAAAAGATGCCGATGCCACACAAATTGGTGATGGCGCTACTTTTCGTGAGACGCACAAAAAGTTTGTTGCGCGACGAGCGTTAATGTTGGCTGAAAAAGAACGACTGCATTTCGGGCGTATAGCTTCGATTTCATCCCCATCAAGCGCGATTCAGGATGTTATCGAAAGCGTGGCTCAGACGGTACATGAGCAAATGCTGAAGTTGCATCAGGCGCATCGCCAGCAACACGAAAGCGGCAAAACTGTTTCGCTGGGTCTGGTGCGCTTCGCCAATATTAATTCTCTGGTCGCGGTGGCCAAAGCTCTGATTACCATTCCTTCACCAGAAGATGTCTGCATTCATTATTGCGTTTACCACTCCCGACATCCGCTGGCGGTACGTTCAAATATTGAGAAGCGGCTGGATCGCGCTTTTACTCGTCATAGAGAAGATGATTTCTGGAAAAACGAGGATATCGCTGAAGCCTTACATAAAAGTCCGGAATCGCACCATATTTTTGTGGTGTTGGGCACATCGGTTATAGAAGTGGGGCGTGACTGGGATGCGGACTGGGGAATTATCGAACCGAGTTCTATGCGTTCGATTATTCAATTTGCCGGACGTATTCAACGCCACCGCAGAAATGTGCCAACCAGTGAGAATCTGGTTATTTTGCGGAGCAATATCAAAGCATTGCAGAAAAAATGCCCCGCATTTTGTAAACCGGGTTTCGAAACAAAAGATCGCGTGCTGAATAGCCATGATATTTGCGAGCTGATACCACTCACGGACTACCGGACGATTAATGCCTTACCACGGATCTTACCTGCCAATAATGAAAATAAACTGGCGGAACTTGAGCATAGTCGTTTATTCACCGAGTTGATGAGTAGTAAAAGCAAACATGTGGTAGCTGCGCAATGGTGGCGCGCACCACTAAGCTGGAACGGCTGGATGCAGCGCCAGACGCCTTTTCGTTATTCGTCGTTACCGGAAGCGGTGTTTTTTCTGCATATGGATGACGAAGAAAGAAAAGCGAGTTTCTATTCCCGCATGGGCGACAACGAGCGTAAAGAGCAGGGGAATTTCAAACGAGAAGAAGTGATATGCGCCAGCGGCGTTGCTTGTTGGGGCATGATGGATTACCAACAAGTTTTGTTGGATCTGGCTGTTGAGCACAGTTGTGAGATTAATCGTGTCGGGGAAAGGTTTGCTGAAGTGAGAGTACCCGTCTGTGACGAAGATGCGCTCAACGGCTGGCATTATCACCCATGGTTAGGGGTGTTTCGCGCCCCGTGAAGGGGCGCGAGCTGCCTGTACGGCAGTTTACAAGTATCGCTATAGGAGCTTTATATATTTCTAAGCTATCTGTTCGACAGTTTAGTTCTTAACTTTATCGCAATTCTGGAAAACATTGCAACGTGATTCATATTAAAGAAGCTTTATATAGGTGTTGATCGTTTTTTGATCGTTGATTACAATCCCCTACACTTGAGGCGTGGAGGGGGTTGTGAATGCGTGATGATATGAAAGTATTTTGTGCAGTTTTGTTTTGTACTTGCTGGATATTTGCATCTAAACCGATGTTGGTTTCGATTGATCACAAGGTTGCGACAGGCGGGGAAGTGAATAATTCATTAATAATATTAAATTTTTAGCTAGTAGGTGGCGCAAGGAGGGAATCTTTTGAACAACAATTTAGTAGATTTTATAACTGACTACATTGCCTCGCGAAGGCAACCCAAAATCGATGCCTTTGAAAAAGAAGCAGCAAAGAGGCTGGAGCAGGGCGAGGATGCCAGCGTTATCGCTCTGGAGCGGCAGGAACTCGAGGCGCGTTATCAGCCTCGTAACTGGTTAACGGATGCGGCGAAACGTGCCGGGCAAATTAAGTTAGTCACTCATGGTGCTAAATTTAGTCATGGTGATTCTAAAGCCAGCAGCTTTTATCTGGACACCTCCGTTAACGAAAGCTATTTAAACACAGCATCGTTGGCGAAAGTCGCCACTGACGCCATTGGCAACGCCGCCGCACTGGACGTCGCAAAACTGCTACAAACCGATGTCAATGGAGATTCATTGCTTGCCAGTCTTAAGCGCGGCGATTATCAGGCATTAAGCACGTTTGCGGAGGATGAAGCCCAACTGGCGCAGTGGGTTGCAGGGTTTCGTCAGGCATGGACACTTGCACAGCCTGTCAGCCATAAACTGGCAAAACAAATCTATTTCCCTGTCAATGATGGCTATCACCTGTTATGCCCGCTGTTTTCCAGTTCACTGGCGCAGGCGATGTATGAAAAGCTAACCGCTGTGCGTTTTAGCGAGGAATCGAAAGCCATTCGCGATGCTCGCAAGGCAGGTAAATGGCACTCACAGCCAGATATTCGTTTCCCTAATCTTGCTGAGATGCATTTTGGCGGCACAAAACCGCAGAATATTTCTCTGCTCAACAGTGTTCGTGGTGGTCGTATTTGGTTGCTGCCATCAATGCCCCCCACCTGGTCGACGCAGGATCGCGCACCACAAAACATGCGCAGTATTTTTGCCTTACGCGGCGATTTCAATCGCTTAGCTTCGGGCACTATCGCCCGGATGACCTACTTACTGAAAGTTGACATAAACAATGTTCATATCCGTACTGCGCGCGCGAAATATATTGATGAGTTGATAGATTTGCTGTTCATGCAGGCATCCTCTTTTCAGCAAGAAAAATGGCAGGGGTGGTCAGCACAATCACCAGACTTACCACGTCACCAGCAGCTTTGGCTGGACCCGTGGCGAAGCCTGTCAGATGAGGCTTTCAAACTGGAGCGTGAGAAAAACGACTGGCAGAGAACCGTCGCTGATGACTTCGCGCGCTGGCTGAACTATCGCCTGAAAAAAGCAAGTTTCGATGTGGGAGCCGTCGAGCAAAGAGAGTGGCGTAGTCAGTCCCTGTTCACTCAACGGATGCGTGAAATGGAAGCCGTTTTGCAGGAGGCGCTGAAATGAGTTATCTGCTCTTGTTACCCCATATACGCATAGAAAACGCTAACGCCGTTTCCGGGTTGACCTGGGGATTCCCGGCGATGACCCATTTTCTCGGCTATGTTCATGCGCTTTCTCGCAAAGTGGTGGATGAATTTGGCGTAAGTTTTGCCGGTTGCGCAGTCGTTAGCCATGAACAGCATATTCAGGCGTACAGTTCCGGGCGCGATTTTCAGTTCGCTCTCACCCGTAACCCATTAACCAAAGAAGGTAAAACTGCCTCGTTCAATGAAGAGGGGCGTATGCACCTGACGGTTTCTCTACTTGTTGAATGTAATGGCGAAATTACTAATGGTGAATACGGTAGAAAAGCCCTGTCTGACCATCTGAAAGTGCTTTGCCAGAGCCATAAACTGGCGGGTGGCAGCATTGTCAGTATGCGCGATCCGCAGCTTTTTCATGCACCTGAAGATGGAAAGCAACTGCGTAAAATCATCTGGCGTTTAATGCCGGGTTACGCGCTTTACGATCGCAGCGAATGGCTGGCTGAACATCACCAACAACATCCTGATATATCGTTGCTTGATGCCTGGCTCGATTTCGCCGCCATTAAATATCAGGCCGAATCTCCGGCAGAAGACAACAGCGCAAAATGGACATACCAGCCGAAGCCGATGCCCGGTTTCCTGGTACCGTTAATGTGCGGTTACCAACGCATATCTCCTGTTTACGCCCCCGGTGAAGTTGAAAATGCGCGCGACACCGTGACGCCATTTGCTTTTGCCGAAGCCGTTTATGGAATTGGTGAATGGCGCGGATTACATCGCATCACTGACCTGCAACCGCTGATGTGGCGCTACCGTACAACGGACACCGGCTACTATTGCTCGGCAATACCACTCGTTGACGACCCTATAACTCATGAAGATGACGATTCAGAATAAGGACATAATTATGGCAAAGGCTCCTGTAGCAATAAAAACAGCATCGGTACTGGCATTTGAACGCAAACTGGCAACATCCGACGCGGTGATGTATGCAGGTAACTGGCAAGGAAATGAATGGCAACCCATTGAGATTCAGGAGAAAGCGGTTCGTGGAACCATCTCTAATCGCCTGAAAAACACGATTGCCAGCGACCCCACAAAACTGGACGCTGAAATCCAAAAAGCCAACTTGCAGCGGGTAGATGTGGCCTCGCTTCCGGTAGATGCGGATACGCTAAAAGTGGTGTTTACGCTGCGAGTGCTGGGCAACCTATCCTCACCTTCAGTATGTAATGATATGGCTTACCAGGAGGCACTTTCCGGGGTCATTGAAGGTTACATCAGCGAACATGGATTTAAAGAGCTGGCGTTACGCTATGCACTGAATCTGGCAAACGGTCGTTTTTTGTGGCGCAACCGCATTGGTGCTGAGCAGATCCAGGTGAAAGTTACCGCTAATGATATTTCATGGACTTTTAACAGCCATGACTTCTCTTTACGTCAATTTGATCAGGAGCAGGCAGCGGTCACGCAGCTTGCGGCCATCATAGAACAAGGGTTAAGCGGAAAAGAGTGGGTCATGCTTACCGTTGAAGCGCAGGTTCGCCTCGGTGCCGGGCAAGAAGTCTTCCCGTCACAGGAACTGGTGCTCGACAGCAACAGTAGCAAAAGTCGCGTGTTGTACCAGGTTGCAGGCATTGCCGGTATTCACTCCCAAAAAATTGGCAACGCTTTACGTACCATTGATACCTGGCATCCGAAGGTTGATGAGCTGGGAGCTATCGCTGTGGAACCTTATGGTTCTGTAACCAGTCGCGGTGTCGCTTGCCGTCAACCAAAAGAAAAACTCGATTTTTATACCTTACTGGATAATTGGGTGACTAAAGGCGTCAAACCAGAAGTTGATCAGCAGCACTACGTGATGGCTGTCTTGATTCGTGGTGGTGTTTTTGGTGAGAAAGCGGAATAAGGAGCTGCCAATGGATCACTATCTTGAGATCCTCGTTCTGCCCGATCCTGAATTTTCGAGTGAAATGTTGATGGCGGCGTTATTTGCCAAATTGCACCGGGCACTGGGTGCAAGAGGTCAAGGTGATATCGGCGTGAGTTTCCCGGACATAAACGTTAAGCCAGGAGCGCGTTTACGCTTGCATGGTAGCGCCCCAGCATTGCAGGAGCTTGAAGCCTCAATGTGGCGTAAAGGGCTTACGGATTATTGCCAATGTTCGCCTGTCACTCCCATTCCTGAAATAAAGGGCTGGCGAGTGGTAAGTCGTGTGCAGGTCAAAAGTAACCCACAGCGTCTGTTAAGGCGTTCAGTGAAAAAAGGCTGGCTTACTGAAGAGCAGGCGATTGAGCGACTGGCGACGCAAACTGAACAGCGGACCGATTTACCTTTTCTTAATATGAAGAGTTTGTCGAGTCAGCAACAGTTTAAGCTGTTTATCCAGCACGGTGATTTGCGTGCAGAACCGGTTAAAGGGGAATTTAGTAGTTATGGATTAAGCGCAACGGCAACTATTCCCTGGTTTTGATGTTTTGCAATTATTAAGAGGCCTGGCCGTGTGGCTGGGCCTTTTTGTAGTGTGGCCAGGCCGTTGAGAAGATGTGTTCGATATTAAGTGTTCATATCCGGGATGTTGTTTTCTTTGCTAAAAAAGTTTTATTGCTAAACCATTTCCTGGAGAGGGAGTTATTGAACTGAGAGGTATACGAAGCCATCTATATGCGAAAAAAAAAGCCCGTACTTTCGTACGAGCTCTTCTTAAAATATGGCGGTGAGGCGGGGATTCGAACCCCGGATACGTTGCCGTATACACACTTTCCAGGCGTGCTCCTTCAGCCACTCGGACACCTCACCAAATTTTTGTTGCCTGACCATATGGGGGCAACGGGGCGCTACTATAGGGAGTTGGAGTAAAACGGTCAAGAAGAATTTATTTAGATTGGTTTGTTTGGTTATGCATTGTTCACGCAGTTCATCCGACCAGGATTGTGACTGTATATGCTCTGGGCAATTATTTATCAAAAGCTACGCTGGAAATATGAGATTGAAGACATTCCAATCGACCCTTTTTTCAGGGTGAGATGTAACGCATTGATTTTATTTATTACTATTTTGATGCCTCGAAAAAGGGTATGAATTGGAGATTTTGTAAGTTTTAACAGTAAATCAATCGGATAGTCTGTTATTATTCCAGTTCACTGCCGTACAGGCAGCTTAGAAATTCAACGATGAAGTCGGCACGCGCCTGCGGTTGTTCACTGCCGTACAGGCAGCTTAGAAAAGAGTCAGGGATAGCGTGTTAATCGTCCATTCGTTCACTGCCGTACAGGCAGCTTAGAAAAGGCCGCCAGGTCCTACGACCCCCTTAACTATGTTCACTGCCGTACAGGCAGCTTAGAAAATGCCTACTGTTTTCTGTTGCGGGCCGTTTTTGTTCACTGCCGTACAGGCAGCTTAGAAAGGTCGCAGCCAGGATTACACAGGTGTAACAATGTTCACTGCCGTACAGGCAGCTTAGAAAATCTCCGTTGAAAATCTTCCATCACTTTCCCTGTTCACTGCCGTACAGGCAGCTTAGAAACGATCTCCGCGCTGTCCATCATTGCTTTATTGGTTCACTGCCGTACAGGCAGCTTAGAAAATATCGTACAGCATACCGGCGAGAGAGAAGGTGTTCACTGCCGTACAGGCAGCTTAGAAAACTTCGCCATCTGACTGGCACACTGACTAATCGTTCACTGCCGTACAGGCAGCTTAGAAAGGTGAAGTGAAAGCGTCAACCGGGCGTTTTAAGTTCACTGCCGTACAGGCAGCTTAGAAAAGCAATGAATGTTGGTGTAGAGTTCGGGTGTTGTTCACTGCCGTACAGGCAGCTTAGAAAATTCATGCAGCAGCTCTTTCGCACCACCAGCACGTTCACTGCCGTACAGGCAGCTTAGAAAAGTGTGCCGAATCGGAAACGCTCCATATACCGGTTCACTGCCGTACAGGCAGCTTAGAAAATTTCAGGTAACAAGCATACCTGAAATAAAACGTTCACTGCCGTACAGGCAGCTTAGAAATCATGGCCTTTATTCGAAAAGCAATGCGCTTTGTTCACTGCCGTACAGGCAGCTTAGAAAGCAAAGGGTTTTCGACCATTACCCAGATAATTGTTCACTGCCGTACAGGCAGCTTAGAAAGTTTGCATCGTTTCACATTGACGTGCAGTCGAGTTCACTGCCGTACAGGCAGCTTAGAAAACAAGTAGGGCATGGTGATCCTACTTTAGTACGTTCACTGCCGTACAGGCAGCTTAGAAACATGGAGCGGCGTAACCGTCGCACCGGCAGGAGTTCACCGCCGTACAGGCAGCTTAGAAAGCTAACGCGGAGATACGCCCCGGCTGCGGGTGGTTCACTGCCGCACAGGCAGTTATAAAATCCATAACCCCATATTTATTTTCTTCATTAACTCCAGACGCAAAAAAGGCCGGCTAAACCGACCTTTTACTCGTTCTTTCTCTTCGCCCATCAGGCGGCAAAACAATCAGCGACTACGGAAGACAATGCGGCCTTTGCTCAGGTCGTACGGGGTCAGTTCAACAGTCACTTTGTCGCCCGTCAGGATGCGGATGTAGTTTTTGCGCATTTTACCGGAGATGTGTGCAGTAACCACGTGACCGTTTTCTAACTCTACGCGGAACATGGTGTTAGGCAACGTTTCAAGAACGGTACCTTGCATTTCAATATTGTCTTCTTTGGCCATCTAATCCTCTGGGGTATCACTACCGTAATTTGAACCGGCAAGATAATGCCGAAGTTCTGTAAATAAGTAAAGATTTGCGCGCTAAATCGCAACAAACAGGTTTGGCACATAACTCCGAAAACACACGGCTAAGCCGCACCAAAAGCGCAACGTATAAGGGAGCGGTGAGATAAACGATGGGCGTTACCTGACGCGAAAAATTCCTTATCGGCAGCGGAGTAATGAGCGTAACCAACTCTGCGACCGCAATTATAACACTCTGGAGAGAAATGTGCCGAAAACATTCATTTCTGAGGCGAAAACAATTGTCGTGGCACCCAGAAGTTATTCGGTAATCGTTCCGGGCGCATTTGATTAAGATAATTGAGGTAATCCCTGCGGGGAATTTCGCAGGCGCCAAGCGAAGCTGTGTGATCATTAAGCACCTGACAGTCGATTAATTTGCCACCGTGATGGATAAATTCTTCGCAGAATATCAGGAGCGCCGTTTTGGACGCATTTTCCATGCGGCTGAACATCGACTCACCACAAAATAACGTTCCCTGCGCCACGCCATATATGCCGCCGACAAGCTCGTCTTCACGCCAGACTTCAATAGAGTGGGCATGACCCAGCTCGTGCAGGCGGTAGTAAGCTTCAACCACGTCGCGCGTGATCCAGGTTCCTTCTTCGCGATCGCTGGCACAACCTTCAATAACCTGACCAAATGCGTAATTCATCGTGACACGATAGGGCGAGCGTTTATGAAAGCGTTTCATACTGCGACTAATATGCAGTGATTCTGGCCATAATACCGCGCGCGGATCGGGCGACCACCACAGAATGGGGTCGCCAGGAGAAAACCACGGAAAAATACCACGTTGATAAGCCATCAACAGACGCGCAGGGCTTAGATCGCCCCCCAGCGCCAGCAGGCCGTTAGGCTCACGTAATGCGCCTTCCGGAGAAGGGAAGGCTATTGAATGGCGAGAAAGCTGAACCAGGCGCATGACCGCAAAACTCCACTACGCAAGTCGGATCGTTCAATAATAGCTCACAAACCCTGCTTAAACTGGTAATAACGTCCCTGTCTGGCAAGCAGTTCTGCATGAGTACCTTGCTCAATAATTTGTCCGTTGTCCATCACAATTATTTGTTGGAAACGAGAGAGTCCGCGAAGTCTATGGGTGACCATTAACACCGTTTTCTCACGCATCATTTCTGCAAGCAATTCAAGGATCTCGCTTTCAGTTGTGGCATCTAAGCCTTCGGTTGGTTCGTCCAGCAATACCAGCGGCGCATCGTGTAATAGCGCACGGGCGATAGCCAGACGGCGCAGTTCGCCACCGGAGAGTTGGCGTCCACCTTCACCCAGCCAACTGTTTAGTCCTGCGTCTTCAAGCAGCTTCTCCAGACCGACGCGGCGCAAGATCTCCGCCAGAGCCTCATCACTGCTGCCTGGTGCTGCAAGTAACAGATTATCTCGCAGCGTTGCGCTAAACAGATGTACACGCTGTGGCACAACGCTGATGGTCTGGCGCAAAGTCGCTTCATTCAGGCTGGCAATGGGGCTACCGTTAAGCAAAATCTCGCCCTGTTGCGGGTCCCATGCGCGAGTCAGCAGTTGTAACAGTGTTGATTTACCGCATCCCGTTCGACCGAGAATCGCAATATGTTCTCCGGCGTTTGCCTGAAGGGAAATCCCTTTAAGAGCTTGCTGTGATTGCTCAGGATAAGTGAACTGAACATCACGTAACGTCAGGGAAACCTGATCGGCAACATGGGTTTGGGTATCAGGGAAGGTGACTTCTGGTTTTTGATCCGTTAAGTCAGTGATCCGTACTGCAGAGGCAATGACTTGCCCCAGATGCTGAAATGCACCTGTCACCGGCGCCAGAGCCTCAAACGCAGCTAACGCACAGAAGACAAACAAGGCAATTAACGCGCCCGGTTGAGCATTGCCGCCAACGCCGCCAGACGCCATCCACAGCATCAGGATCACCGCTAACGCGCCAATTAGCAGCATTATCGCTTGCGATAAAGCGGTCAGTTCAGATTGACGGCGTTGCGCTTCCAGCCACTGAATTTCAGTATTCTCTAACTGCGTGCGATAACGATCGCTGGCACCAAAAATGGTCAGTTCAGCTTGCCCTTGCAGCCAGGCCGTCAGTTGTTGGCGATACTGCCCGCGAAGATGAGTCAGATTTTGCCCGGTGCTTTTTCCCGCACGATAAAACAGCGGTGGCATCAGGAAAAGCGTCAGTAACATAATGCCGCCCAGCGTAAAGGCGAGGGTGAAATCAAGGAAACTTAACCCGACAGTCACCACCATAATCACCACAAAAGCGCCCACCAGCGGCGAAATAACGCGCAGGTAAAGATGATCGAGCGTATCAACATCCGCCACCACGCGGTTGAGCAATTCGCCCTGACGATAGCGCGCCAGTCCGGCAGGGGAGAGGGGTAGCAATTTGCTGAAGGTGTAAATGCGCAGATGCTGCAACACGCGGAAAGTCGCGTCGTGACTTACCAGACGTTCAAAATAACGCCCGGCAGTACGAGTGATTGCTGCGCCACGCACGCCCGCAGCGGGTAGCATATAGTTGAAGCTGTACAGTCCGGCAATCCCCGCAACCGCTGAGGCGGAGAGGAACCAGCCCGAAAGTGTCAACAGACCGATGCTGGCGAGCAGAGTAATAATCGCCAGCACAATACCAAGGCTTAACATCCATTTATGACGTTTATACAGTGCCAGATAGGGTAGCAAAGCGCGCATTTAAATCTCCTCCTGACGATGGGCCAGCAATGTAGCGAAAGGACCGTTAGCCACGCTTAATTCCGCGTAACGTCCTTGCTCGACAATCTGACCATCCTGCATCACCCAGATAGTATCCCAGTCAGCAAGATCTTCTAACTGGTGGGTGACCATTAACGTAGTCTGGCGTAGCGAGGCGGCATTCAGCGCCTCCATTACGCGCTGTTCGCTGTGTGCATCCAGGCTGGCAGCGGGTTCATCCAACAGTAATAGCGAACAGGGATGCAGTAATGCACGCGCCACCGCAACGCGCTGCGCCTGACCTACGGAAAGGCGGGCAGCCTGGTCGCCAACAGGCGTATCAACTCCTTGTGGCAGGAGCGGTAGAAACTCACTGACCCATGCGTTATCCAGTGCTGTTTGTAACTCTTGTTCGCTGGCATCAGGTCGCGCCAGTAGCACATTGTCCCGTAGTGTTGCTGCTGGTAGTTGTGGATTCTGCCCAACCCAGGAGAGATGTTTGCGCCATGATTCCGGTGATAAATCGCGCAATTCGATACCGTTGACCCGTAGCGATCCCTGATATGAGAGGAAACCGGAAAGTGCATTCAACAGTGAGCTTTTACCTGAACCGCTACGGCCAACCAATACAGCTCGTTGGCCTGCTGGCAAAGTAAAGTTCAGCGGTCCGGCCAGCGTTTTACCTTCCGGCGATGTGATAAACAGATCCTCGGCCTCAATGGTCACCGGATCGGTTGATGCTAATTCCGTCTCACCGCGCTGCGGATGGGCGAGCGGGGTTTCCATAAACGTTTTCAGACTGTCAGCCGCACCAACAGCCTGGGCTTTAGCATGATAAAACGTACCGAGATCGCGCAATGGCTGGAAAAACTCCGGCGCAAGGATCAGCGCCAGAAAACCCGCAGCCAGCGTCACGCCAGTATCATAGTGACCAAAATCCAGCTCGCCGAGATAGGAAAAACCAAAGTACACCGCCACAAGGGCAATCGACAGCGAGGTAAAGAATTCCAGAATGCCGGAGGATAAAAATGCCAGTCGCAGCACTTCCATTGTCCGTTGACGGAAATCTTCAGAAGCAGAACGAATGCTTTCAATTTCAGCTTCACCACGACCAAAAATACGCAGCGTTTCCATGCCGCGCAGGCGATCGAGGAAATGCCCACTTAAGCGAGCAAGTGCGAGAAAGTTACGTCGGTTAGCATCGGCGGCGCCCATTCCAACTAACGCCATAAACAACGGGATTAACGGCGCAGTGCCCAGCAGAATAAGCGCCGCAGCCCAGTTAGAAGGGAATATTGCTACCACAATCAGCAGCGGCACTGACACTGCCAGCGCCATTTGTGGCAGGTAGCGAGCATAGTAATCATGCATATCGTCAATTTGCTCAAGTACCAGCGTCGCCCAACTCCCCGCCGGTTTGCCCTGAATCCACGCTGGTCCTGCTTGCTGCAAACGGTCGAGAACCTGGCGGCGGATGGCAAAACGGATATGCTGTCCGGCGTGATATCCCACCCGTTCGCGCAACCAGACCACCCATGCGCGCAACACAAAGGTCAGCACCAGTAAAGTAAAGGGCAGCAGCAGGGCTTCGCGGGGGATGTTCTCCATAATCATGTGCTGCAGAATACGCGCCATGAACCAGGCCTGGGCAATTATCAATATGCCACTCACAAAGCCCAACAGACGAGAAATATTCAGCCAACGTTGGGAGATGACGCTTTGCTGTTTTAACCAGCGGGTTAACTCTTTTTGACGGGATTTATTCATTGCACGCTTAGCAGGTGAGTTATCAGAATTTTTTGCAGGGCAATGTTACAACGGAGGAATAATAAAGGCGACCCATAGTCGCATGGTGTCGCCTTCTTTACTTTTGTTACTGATTTGTAAAATTATTTTGCGTCAGCTAAACCGTCGAGGTAGCGTTCAGCATCAAGTGCCGCCATGCAGCCTGTACCGGCGGAAGTAATGGCCTGGCGATAAATATGATCCATCACGTCACCTGCCGCAAAGACGCCCGGAATGCTGGTCTGGGTGGCATTACCATGAATACCCGATTGTACTTTGATGTAGCCGTTTTCCAGTTCCAGTTGCCCTTCGAAAATGGCGGTATTCGGGCTGTGGCCGATAGCAACAAACAGACCGGCAACGTCGAGTGACTCGATGTTATCGCTGTTTTGCGTATCGCGAAGACGAACGCCAGTGACGCCCATCTGATCGCCGGTCACTTCTTCCAGCGTACGGTTGGTGTGCAGAATGATGTTGCCGTTCTCCACTTTATCCATCAGACGCTTAATCAGAATTTTTTCTGCGCGGAAAGTATCGCGGCGGTGAATCAGGTGTACTTCAGAAGCAATGTTAGACAGATACAGCGCCTCTTCAACAGCGGTATTACCGCCGCCGATAACCGCAACCTTCTGATTGCGATAGAAGAATCCATCGCAGGTCGCACAGGCAGAAACCCCACGCCCTTTAAAGGCTTCTTCAGAGGGCAGGCCGAGATAGCGTGCAGAAGCTCCGGTAGCAATAATCAGCGCATCGCAGGTGTACTCGCCGCTGTCGCCAGACAGACGGAACGGACGATTCTGCAAATCCACTTTGTTGATGTGATCAAAGATGATTTCAGTTTCAAATTTGGTGGCATGTTCATGCATGCGTTCCATTAATAACGGACCGGTCAGATCGTTTGGATCGCCTGGCCAGTTTTCCACTTCCGTGGTGGTGGTCAGTTGGCCGCCTTTTTCCATGCCGGTAATCAGCACGGGTTGCAGGTTGGCGCGCGCCGCGTAGACAGCAGCGGTATAGCCCGCCGGGCCTGAACCCAGGATAAGCAGTTTACTGTGTTTGGTCGTGCCCATGAGATCCCCATAGTTGTTGGCAGACAATGGGCAGGATTGTAGGGAATTTACAGACGTAAAAAAAGAGTATGACGATTTTGTTAACGATTTGTGCAATCGTCAGAAGCGATAAGCGTGTCAAATTCTTCTGTCATTATCACGCCTGCTACTTAATTTTTTCGGTTTATAAGCCGATTAAATGATGATTAAACGCGACTGTTAATGAATAACTGGCATGTTGTACTAAAAAACGATGTTTTGCTTTGACAATCACCTGGCGTTTTGCGAAAACATTCGAGGAAGAAAAAAACAGTATTCTTATATGCGCATAATCATGCATGTAAATACCATGTTTACCGTGCTAGTGAAATCTACGCATGGCGTGGACAGACGCCATTCGTGATGTCGATAGCTGCCTCCAGGCAACGGTCTTCTCACCGTAGACCCAGGCATTGCGCGCCGTGAATCTTAATGATTTCGGTCTATCGTGACGGGTAGCGACTCTGAACAGTGATGTTTTCAGGGTCAGACAGGAGTAGGGAAGGAATACAGAGAGACAATAATAATGGTAGATAGCAAGAAGCGCCCTGGCAAAGATCTCGACCGTATCGATCGTAACATTCTTAATGAGTTGCAAAAGGATGGGCGTATTTCTAACGTCGAGCTTTCTAAACGTGTGGGACTTTCCCCAACGCCGTGCCTTGAGCGCGTGCGTCGGCTGGAAAGACAAGGGTTTATCCAGGGCTATACAGCACTGCTGAACCCGCATTATCTGGATGCATCACTTCTGGTATTCGTTGAGATTACTCTGAATCGTGGTGCTCCGGATGTGTTTGAACAATTCAATACCGCTGTACAAAAACTTGAAGAAATTCAGGAGTGTCATTTAGTATCTGGTGATTTCGACTACCTGTTGAAAACACGCGTGCCGGATATGTCAGCTTACCGTAAGCTGCTGGGGGAAACTCTGCTGCGTCTGCCTGGCGTCAATGACACACGGACATACGTTGTTATGGAAGAAGTCAAGCAGAGTAATCGTCTGGTTATTAAGACGCGCTAACACGGAACAGGTGCAAAATCGACGTATTTTGATTACACTCCTGTTAATCCATACAGCAACAGTACTGGGGTAACTTGGTACTGTTGTCCGTTTTAGCATCGGGCAGGAAAAGCCTGTAACCTGGAGAGCCTTTCTTGAGCCAGGAATACACTGAAGACAAAGAAGTCACATTGACAAAGTTAAGCAGCGGGCGCCGACTTCTGGAGGCGTTGCTGATTCTTATTGTCCTGTTTGCCGTCTGGTTGATGGCAGCTTTATTGAGTTTTAACCCTTCGGATCCTAGCTGGTCGCAAACGGCCTGGCATGAGCCTATCCATAATTTAGGCGGGGCACCTGGTGCGTGGCTGGCCGATACCCTGTTCTTCATTTTTGGCGTGATGGCTTACACCATCCCCGTCATCATTGTCGGTGGCTGTTGGTTTGCGTGGCGTCATCAGACCAGCGACGAATACATTGATTATTTTGCCGTTTCGCTACGTATTATTGGCGTGCTGGCGCTCATCCTTACCTCCTGTGGTCTGGCAGCCATTAACGCCGACGATATCTGGTATTTTGCCTCCGGTGGCGTAATCGGTAGCTTATTAAGCACCACGTTACAGCCTCTGCTACACAGCAGTGGAGGAACAATTGCGCTGCTTTGCGTCTGGGCAGCGGGCCTGACGCTGTTTACCGGCTGGTCCTGGGTGACTATTGCCGAAAAACTGGGCGGCTGGATTTTAAATATTCTCACCTTCGCCAGTAATCGTACCCGTCGCGATGATACCTGGGTCGATGAAGATGAGTATGACGATGACGAAGAGTACGAAGATGAAAACCACGGTAAACAGCATGAATCGCGCCGTGCTCGTATTCTTCGTGGCGCGTTAGCGCGTCGTAAACGCTTGGCGGAAAAATTCATTAATCCGATGGGGCGGCAAACGGACGCTGCGTTGTTCTCCGGCAAGCGGATGGATGATGAAGAAGATGTTACCTACACTGCGCGCGGAGTAGCGGCCGATCCTGATGACGTCCTGTTTTCGGGCAATCGTGCAACGCAGCCTGAATATGACGAATACGATCCTTTATTAAATAGTGCGCCGATTACCGAGCCTGTAGCTGCCGCAGCGGCTGCAACCACGGCGACGCAAAGCTGGGCCGCGCCGGTTGAACCTGTTACTCAGACGCCGCCTGTTGCCTCTGTTAATGTTCCACCTGCGCAACCTACTGTAGCCTGGCAGCCTGTACCGGGGCCGCAAACGGGCGAGCCGGTTATTACTCCTGCAGCGGAAGGTTACCCACAGCAGCCACAATATGCGCAGCCTGCGGTGCAATATAATGAGCCGCTGCAACAGCCTGTACCGCCACAGCAGTCGTACTATACGCCTGCAGCGGAACAACCTTACTACGCCCCTGCGCCTGAACAGCCGGTTCAGCAACCATATTACGCGCCTGCAGCGGAACAACCGGTTCAACAGCCGTATTATGCACCTGCACCGGAACAGCCGGTGGCAGGTAACGCCTGGCAAGCCGAAGAGACGCAATCCACTTTTGCTCCACAGTCTACATACCAGGCGGAGCAAACTTACCAGCAGTCAGCCGTTCAGGAGCCGTTGTACCAACAGCCGCAACCTGTTGAACAGCAGCCTGTCGCGACACCTGAGCCTGTTGTTGAAGAGACAAAGCCTGCGCGTCCGCCGCTTTACTATTTTGAAGAAGTGGAAGAGAAGCGTGCCCGTGAACGTGAACAACTTGCGGCCTGGTATCAACCAATTCCTGAACCGGTTAAAGAACCAGAACCGCTCAAATCTTCGCTGAAAGCACCTTCTGTTGCAGCAGTACCTCCAATAGAAGCCGCTGCCGCTGTTTCACCGCTGGCATCGGGCGTGAAAAAAGCGACCCTGGCGACGGGAGCCGCAGCGACGGTTGCTGCGCCTGTTTTCAGCCTGGCAAATAGCGGTGCGCCGCGTCCGCAAGTGAAAGAGGGCATTGGCCCGCAGTTACCTCGACCGAAGCGTATCCGCGTACCAACACGTCGTGAACTGGCGTCATATGGCATTAAGCTGCCATCACAGAGAGCGGCGGAAGAAAAAGCCCGTGAAGCCCAGCGCAACCAGTACGATGCTGGCGGGCAGTATAACGATGATGAAATCGATGCGATGCAGCAGGATGAACTGGCTCGTCAGTTTGCCCAGACGCAGCAGCAACGCTATGGAGAGCAATATCAACATGATGTGCCAGTGAACGCGGAAGATGCAGATGCTGCGACAGAGGCTGAGTTGGCTCGTCAGTTTGCCCAGACTCAGCAGCAGCGTTATTCCGGTGAACAACCGGCAGGGGCGAATCCGTTCTCGCTGGATGATTTCGAATTTTCACCGATGAAAGCGTTAGTGGATGATGGTCCACACGAGCCGCTGTTTACGCCAATTGTTGAACCTGTTCAGCAGCCGCAGCAACCGGTAGCACCGCAGCCGCAGTATCAGCAGCCGCAGCAACCGGTAGCACCGCAGCCGCAGTATCAGCAGCCGCAACAACCGGTAGCACCGCAGCCGCAGTATCAGCAGCCGCAGTATCAGCAGCCGCAACAACCGGTAGCACCGCAGCAGCAATATCAACAGCCGCATCAACCGACGGCGCCACAGCCGCAGGATACCCTGCTTCATCCGCTGTTAATGCGCAATGGCGACAGTCGTCCGCTACACAAACCGACGACGCCGTTGCCTTCTCTGGATTTGCTGACGCCGCCGCCGAGCGAAGTGGAACCCGTAGATACCTTTGCGCTTGAACAAATGGCGCGTCTGGTAGAGGCGCGCCTGGCTGACTTCCGCATTAAAGCCGATGTCGTCAACTATTCTCCGGGGCCAGTTATCACTCGCTTTGAGCTGAACCTGGCACCGGGCGTAAAAGCTGCGCGTATTTCTAACTTGTCACGTGACCTGGCCCGTTCGCTATCAACTGTGGCGGTTCGTGTCGTTGAAGTTATTCCGGGTAAACCTTACGTAGGTCTGGAGTTACCTAACAAAAAACGCCAAACCGTTTACCTACGCGAAGTGCTGGATAACGCTAAGTTCCGCGATAACCCATCGCCATTAACGATAGTGCTGGGTAAAGATATCGCTGGCGATCCGGTCGTTGCCGATCTGGCAAAAATGCCGCACTTGTTGGTTGCGGGGACTACCGGTTCCGGTAAGTCTGTCGGTGTGAACGCCATGATTCTGAGTATGCTCTATAAAGCGCAGCCGGAAGATGTGCGTTTCATTATGATCGATCCGAAAATGCTCGAGCTTTCAGTTTATGAAGGTATCCCGCACCTGTTAACGGAAGTCGTGACCGACATGAAAGATGCTGCCAACGCTTTACGCTGGTGCGTCAACGAAATGGAGCGTCGATATAAACTGATGTCGGCTTTGGGTGTACGTAACCTGGCGGGTTATAACGAAAAAATTGCTGAAGCTGACCGTATGATGCGCCCAATACCAGACCCGTACTGGAAACCGGGCGACAGTATGGATGCTCAGCATCCGGTGCTGAAAAAAGAGCCTTATATTGTTGTTCTGGTGGACGAATTTGCCGACCTGATGATGACGGTGGGTAAAAAAGTGGAAGAGCTGATTGCACGTCTGGCGCAAAAAGCCCGTGCCGCAGGAATCCACCTCGTACTGGCAACGCAACGTCCATCAGTTGATGTTATTACAGGTCTGATTAAAGCGAATATTCCAACTCGTATCGCCTTTACGGTATCCAGTAAGATTGACTCGCGTACCATTCTTGATCAGGCTGGTGCCGAATCGTTACTGGGAATGGGCGATATGCTCTACTCAGGGCCGAACTCCACCATGCCGGTACGTGTCCATGGTGCTTTTGTTCGCGATCAGGAAGTTCATGCCGTGGTGCAGGACTGGAAAGCCCGTGGTCGTCCGCAGTATGTTGACGGCATCACTTCCGACAGCGAAAGCGAAGGTGGAGCCGGTGGTTTCGATGGCGCAGAAGAGCTGGATCCGTTGTTCGATCAGGCGGTGCAGTTTGTCACTGAAAAACGCAAAGCGTCAATTTCAGGCGTACAGCGTCAGTTCCGCATTGGTTATAACCGTGCGGCGCGTATTATCGAACAGATGGAAGCGCAGGGGATCGTCAGCGAACAGGGTCACAACGGTAATCGTGAAGTGCTGGCTCCACCGCCGTTTGACTGATTAGGGCATTGTAGGCCGGATAAGACGCGATAGCGTCGCATCCGGCACACTATCAACTGAAAATTCAGTATTTTCTTCTTTCCTCAAGCTGATTATTAGCCTGGAATAGAGAGTAGAGGGAACTCCCGTTTGGGAGTGACGTAATTTGAGGAACCATGATGAAAAAAATTGCCATCACCTGTGTATTACTCTCAAGCTTTGTGGCTGGCAGCGTTTGGGCTGATGCCGCAAGCGATCTGAAAAGTCGCCTGGATAAAGTCAGCAGCTTCCACGCCAGCTTCACGCAAAAAGTGACTGACGGTAGCGGCGCTGCAGTACAGGAAGGTCAGGGCGATCTGTGGGTGAAACGTCCTAACTTGTTCAACTGGCATATGACTCAACCTGATGAAAGCATTCTGGTTTCTGACGGTAAAACACTGTGGTTCTATAACCCGTTCGTTGAGCAGGCTACGGCAACCTGGCTGAAAGATGCTACCGGTAATACGCCGTTTATGCTGATTGCCCGCAACCAGTCCAGCGACTGGCAGCAGTACAACATCAAACAGAATGGTGATGACTTTATCCTCACGCCGAAAACCAGCAATGGCAATCTGAAGCAATTCACCATTAATGTGGGGCGTGATGGTACGATCCATCAGTTCAGTGCGGTGGAGCAGGACGATCAGCGCAGCAGTTATCAGTTAAAGTCCCAGCAAAATGGCGTTGTGGATGCAGCGAAATTTACCTTCACCCCGCCGCAAGGCGTAACGGTAGATGACCAACGTAAGTAGAGGCACCTGAGTGAGCAATCTGTCGCTCGATTTTTCGGATAATACTTTTCAACCTCTGGCCGCGCGTATGCGGCCAGAAAATTTAGCACAGTATATCGGTCAGCAACATTTGCTGGCTGCGGGGAAGCCGTTGCCGCGTGCTATTGAAGCCGGGCACCTGCATTCTATGATCCTCTGGGGGCCGCCGGGTACGGGTAAAACGACCCTTGCCGAAGTGATCGCCCGCTACGCAAACGCTGATGTGGAACGTATTTCTGCCGTTACCTCTGGGGTGAAAGAGATTCGCGAGGCGATCGAGCGGGCGCGGCAGAACCGCAACGCCGGACGCCGCACCATTCTGTTTGTCGACGAAGTGCACCGCTTCAACAAGAGCCAGCAGGATGCTTTTCTACCGCATATTGAAGATGGCACCATCACTTTCATTGGTGCGACGACTGAAAACCCCTCGTTTGAGCTTAATTCGGCGCTGCTTTCCCGTGCCCGCGTTTATCTGCTGAAATCCTTGACGACCGAGGATATTGAGCGAGTACTTACTCAGGCAATGGAAGACAAAACGCGCGGCTATGGCGGGCAGGATATTGTTCTGCCAGATGAAACACGCCGTGCGATTGCTGAACTGGTGAATGGTGACGCGCGCCGGGCGTTGAATACGCTGGAAATGATGGCGGATATGGCCGAAGTCGATAGCAGCGGCAAGCGCGTTTTGAAGCCCGAATTGCTGACGGAAATCGCCGGTGAGCGTAGTGCCCGATTCGATAATAAAGGCGATCGCTTTTACGATCTGATTTCTGCGCTGCATAAATCTGTGCGTGGTAGTGCACCCGATGCGGCGCTGTACTGGTATGCGCGCATTATTACTGCTGGTGGCGATCCTTTATATGTCGCGCGTCGCTGCCTGGCGATAGCGTCGGAAGATGTCGGTAATGCTGATCCACGCGCGATGCAGGTGGCGATTGCTGCCTGGGACTGCTTTACCCGCGTTGGTCCGGCAGAAGGCGAACGCGCCATTGCCCAGGCGATTGTTTACCTGGCCTGTGCGCCAAAAAGTAACGCTGTGTATACCGCGTTTAAAGCCGCGCTGGCCGATGCTCGCGAACGTCCGGATTATGACGTGCCGGTTCATTTGCGTAATGCGCCGACAAAATTAATGAAGGAAATGGGCTACGGGCAGGAATATCGTTACGCTCATGATGAAGCAAACGCTTATGCTGCCGGTGAGGTTTACTTCCCGCCGGAAATAGCACAAACACGCTATTATTTCCCGACAAACAGGGGGCTGGAAGGCAAGATTGGCGAAAAGCTCGCCTGGCTGGCTGAACAGGATCAAAATAGCCCCATAAAACGCTACCGTTAATGTTATCGTTGCGGTAATGTTGTTACTGTATCCCTGTGGTCGCAGGCTGTGGCCACATCTCCCATTTAATTCGATAAGCACAGGATAAGCATGCTCGATCCCAATCTGCTGCGTAATGAGCCAGACGCAGTCGCTGAAAAACTGGCACGCCGGGGCTTTAAGCTGGATGTAGATAAGCTGGGCGCTCTTGAAGAGCGTCGTAAAGTATTGCAGGTAAAAACGGAAAACCTGCAAGCGGAGCGTAACTCCCGATCGAAATCCATTGGCCAGGCGAAAGCGCGCGGGGAAGATATCGAGCCTTTACGTCTGGAAGTGAACAAACTGGGCGAAGAGCTGGATGCAGCAAAAGCCGAGCTGGATGCTTTACAGGCTGAAATTCGCGATATCGCGCTGACAATCCCTAACCTGCCTGCAGATGAAGTGCCGGTGGGTAAAGACGAAAATGACAACGTTGAAGTCAGCCGCTGGGGCACCCCGCGTGAGTTCGACTTTGAAGTTCGTGACCACGTGACGCTGGGTGAAATGCACTCTGGCCTCGACTTTGCAGCAGCGGTTAAGCTGACCGGTTCGCGCTTTGTGGTGATGAAAGGGCAGATCGCACGTATGCACCGCGCATTGTCGCAGTTTATGCTGGATCTGCATACCGAGCAGCATGGCTATAGTGAAAACTATGTCCCGTATCTGGTTAACCAGGATACGCTTTACGGTACAGGTCAGTTGCCGAAATTTGCTGGCGACCTGTTCCATACCCGTCCGCTGGAAGAAGAAGCAGACACCAGTAACTACGCGCTGATCCCAACGGCAGAAGTTCCGCTGACCAACCTGGTTCGCGGTGAAATCATTGATGAAGATGACCTGCCGATTAAGATGACCGCCCATACGCCATGCTTCCGTTCTGAAGCCGGTTCTTATGGTCGTGATACCCGTGGTCTGATCCGTATGCACCAGTTCGACAAAGTTGAAATGGTTCAGATCGTGCGCCCGGAAGACTCTATGGCGGCGCTGGAAGAGATGACCGGTCATGCAGAAAAAGTCCTGCAACTGCTGGGTCTGCCGTATCGTAAAATCATCCTTTGCACTGGTGACATGGGCTTTGGCGCGTGCAAAACTTACGACCTGGAAGTATGGATCCCGGCGCAGAACACCTACCGCGAAATTTCTTCCTGCTCTAACGTCTGGGATTTCCAGGCGCGTCGTATGCAGGCACGCTGCCGCAGCAAGTCTGACAAGAAAACCCGTCTGGTTCATACCCTGAACGGTTCCGGGCTGGCTGTTGGTCGCACGCTGGTTGCGGTAATGGAAAACTATCAGCAGGCCGATGGTCGTATTGAAGTACCAGAAGTTTTGCGTCCATATATGAACGGACTGGAATATATTGGCTAATACCCAATTTTTCTGAATCTAAAAAGCGCCTGCGGGCGCTTTTTTTGTCTCCCTTTGATACCAAACAATAATTACTCGTTACTTAAGCGCAATACTACTTACGAGTGAAAATCTACCTATCCCGTTGATTTTCAAATCATTCGATGTATACAAGCCTATATAGCGCCAGCTATAAAAATAATTACACAATACGGTTTGTTACTGGAATTAATCGTGAGCAAGCTTGAGTGAGCCATTATGAAAACGAAAATCCCTGATGCGGTATTGGCTGCTGAGGTGAGTCGCCGTGGTTTGGTTAAAACGACAGCGATCGGTGGCCTGGCGATGGCCAGCAGTGCATTAACATTACCTTTTAGTCGAATAGCGCACGCTGTCGATAACGCCATTGCGGCAAATTCTGACGAGAAGGTTATCTGGAGCGCATGTACAGTTAACTGCGGTAGCCGCTGCCCACTGCGAATGCATGTCGTGGACGGTGAAATCAAATACGTCGAAACGGATAATACCGGTGATGACAATTACGACGGTCTGCATCAGGTACGCGCCTGTTTGCGTGGACGTTCCATGCGTCGCCGCGTTTATAACCCAGACCGCCTGAAATATCCGATGAAACGCGTCGGGGCGCGCGGTGAAGGCAAATTCGAGCGTATTAGCTGGGAAGAAGCCTACGACATTATCGCTACTAATATGCAGCGGCTGATTAAAGAGTACGGTAACGAATCCATCTATCTGAACTATGGCACAGGTACGCTGGGCGGCACCATGACCCGTTCCTGGCCACCGGGAAATACCCTGGTCGCGCGCCTGATGAACTGCTGCGGCGGTTATCTGAACCATTATGGTGATTATTCCTCCGCGCAAATTGCAGAAGGTCTGAACTATACCTATGGCGGCTGGGCGGATGGCAACAGCCCGTCAGATATCGAAAACAGTAAGCTGGTGGTATTGTTTGGTAATAACCCGGGCGAAACGCGAATGAGCGGCGGCGGGGTAACTTATTACCTTGAACAGGCTCGTCAGAAATCAAATGCCCGCATGATCATCATCGATCCGCGCTATACCGACACTGGTGCCGGGCGTGAAGATGAGTGGATCCCAATTCGTCCGGGAACAGATGCCGCACTGGTTAACGGTCTGGCGTACGTCATGATCACCGAAAATCTGGTTGATCAGGAATTCCTCGATAAATATTGCGTTGGCTACGACGAGAAAACCCTGCCAGCCAGTGCGCCGAAAAATGGCCACTACAAAGCCTATATTCTGGGTGAAGGGGCAGACGGCGTTGCCAAAACGCCGGAATGGGCATCGCAAATCACCGGTGTTCCGGCAGACAAAATCATCAAACTGGCTCGTGAAATCGGCAGTACCAAACCGGCGTTTATCAGCCAGGGGTGGGGGCCGCAGCGTCACGCTAATGGTGAAATCGCAACCCGTGCTATCTCGATGCTGGCGATTCTGACCGGTAACGTTGGTATCAATGGAGGGAACAGCGGCGCGCGTGAAGGTTCATACAGCTTACCGTTTGTCCGTATGCCGACTCTCGAAAACCCGATCCAGACCAGCATCTCCATGTTTATGTGGACCGATGCCATTGAACGTGGCCCGGAAATGACGGCGCTGCGTGATGGTGTTCGCGGAAAAGATAAGCTGGATGTGCCGATCAAGATGATCTGGAACTATGCCGGTAACTGCCTGATTAACCAGCATTCAGAAATTAACCGTACCCATGAAATCCTTCAGGATGATAAGAAGTGTGAGCTGATTGTGGTTATCGACTGCCACATGACATCATCCGCGAAATACGCTGATATCCTGCTGCCGGACTGCACCGCTTCCGAACAGATGGACTTTGCGCTGGATGCATCCTGCGGGAATATGTCTTACGTGATTTTCAACGATCAGGTGATTAAACCGCGCTTTGAATGTAAGACCATCTATGAAATGACCAGCGAACTGGCAAAACGTCTTGGCGTTGAGCAACAGTTTACGGAAGGTCGTACTCAGGAAGAGTGGATGCGTCACCTGTATGCGCAGTCGCGGGAAGCGATCCCTGAGTTGCCGACCTTTGAAGAGTTCCGCAAGCAGGGGATCTTTAAAAAGCGCGATCCACAAGGGCATCACGTTGCTTATAAGGCCTTCCGTGAAGATCCGCAGGCTAATCCACTGACCACGCCATCGGGCAAAATTGAGATCTATTCACAGGCGCTGGCTGACATTGCCGCTACCTGGGAATTGCCGGAAGGCGACGTGATCGATCCACTGCCGATCTACACGCCAGGTTTTGAAAGTTATCAGGATCCGCTGAACAAACAGTATCCGCTGCAACTTACAGGTTTCCACTATAAATCTCGCGTTCACTCCACCTACGGCAACGTAGACGTGCTGAAAGCGGCTTGCCGCCAGGAAATGTGGATCAACCCGCTTGATGCGCAAAAACGTGGTATCAGCAACGGCGATAAGGTCAGGATCTTTAACGATCGCGGTGAAGTTCATATTGAGGCGAAAGTGACGCCACGAATGATGCCGGGCGTGGTCGCACTGGGCGAAGGCGCCTGGTATGACCCGGATGCAAAACGTGTCGATAAGGGCGGTTGTATCAACGTACTGACCACTCAACGTCCGTCTCCTCTCGCCAAGGGGAATCCGTCGCATACAAACCTTGTTCAGGTTGAAAAGGTGTAAGGAGTAACCGATGACAACCCAGTATGGATTTTTTATTGATTCCAGCCGTTGCACCGGTTGCAAAACCTGCGAACTGGCTTGTAAAGACTACAAAGATTTGACGCCAGAAGTCAGCTTCCGCCGCATTTATGAATATGCTGGTGGCGACTGGCAGGAGGATAACGGTGTCTGGCATCAAAACGTGTTTGCCTACTATCTCTCGATTTCATGCAATCACTGCGAAGATCCGGCTTGTACCAAAGTCTGTCCGAGCGGCGCGATGCATAAACGTGAAGATGGTTTTGTCGTTGTTGATGAAGATGTGTGCATCGGCTGTCGTTACTGCCATATGGCTTGCCCGTATGGCGCACCGCAGTATAACGAAACCAAAGGGCATATGACCAAATGCGATGGTTGCTATGACCGTGTAGCGGAAGGTAAAAAGCCGATCTGCGTCGAATCTTGCCCGCTGCGGGCGCTGGATTTCGGCCCCATCGACGAGCTGCGTAAAAAACACGGCGATCTGGCGGCCGTTGCGCCATTGCCACGAGCGCACTTTACCAAACCGAATATTGTGATCAAACCTAACGCCAACAGCCGCCCAACCGGGGATACCACTGGCTATCTGGCAAATCCGAAGGAGGTGTGAGATGGGAAGTGGATGGCATGAATGGCCGTTGATGATCTTCACGGTCTTCGGGCAGTGCGTCGTGGGCGGTTTTATCGTTCTGGCATTCGCCTTGTTGAAAGGCGAGCTTCGGGCCGATACCCAACAGCGGGTGATTACCTGTATGTTTGGCTTGTGGGTACTGATGGGCATTGGCTTTATCGCCTCAATGCTTCACCTTGGCTCACCCATGCGCGCCTTTAACTCACTCAACCGGGTTGGCTCTTCGGCATTGAGTAACGAAATCGCCAGTGGTTCGATCTTTTTTGCCGTAGGTGGCATCGGCTGGTTGTTGGCAGTGCTGAAAAAGCTGTCACCGGCATTACGCACGCTGTGGCTGGTGGTGACGATGATTCTCGGCGTGGTGTTTGTCTGGATGATGGTGCGAGTTTATAACAGCATCGATACCGTACCGACCTGGTACAGCATCTGGACACCGATGGGTTTCTTCCTGACTATGTTTATGGGAGGTCCGCTGCTGGGATATTTGTTACTGCGTCTGGCGGGGGTTAATGGTTGGGTGATGCGTTTACTTCCGGCCATTTCAGTGCTGGCGCTGGTGGTGAGCGGCGTAATGTCTGTAATGCAGGGGGCTGAACTCGCTACGATTCACTCTTCTGTACAGCAGGCAGCGGCGTTAGTGCCGGATTACGGTGCACTGATGGCCTGGCGGATTGTGCTTATCGCCGTGGCACTGTGCTTGTGGATTGTACCGCAGTTAAAAGGTTCTCAGCCTGCGGTATCGCTGCTTTCCGTGTCATTCATCCTGCTTCTGGCTGGTGAGTTAATCGGGCGCGGCGTGTTCTACGGGTTGCATATGACTGTAGGGATGGCCGTTGCCAGCTAAGATGTTTATAACCGGGGTCTCGGCCCCGGTTTTCTTTTATTTCTGTTTCGTTAAGGTGTCATAACTGGTCATCAAATTACGATAATCAGGAATGTGGTTAGAGAACAGCGTCGCCAGACCTTCGATATCGTTGCGCCAGTCACGGTGCAGTTCGCAGGCGACACCAAACCACGTCATCAATTGTGCCCCTGCTTGTGACATACGATCCCATGCCGAATGCCGGGTAATTTCGTTAAAGGTTCCTGACGCGTCAGTCACCACAAAGACATCGAAACCTTCTTCAATCGCCGAAAGCGCCGGGAATGCTACGCAAACTTCGGTGACCACTCCGGCGATAATCAACTGCTTTTTACCTGTCGCCTTGACCGCTTTAACAAAATCTTCGTTATCCCAGGCGTTAATATTTCCCGGACGGGCAATATACGGTGCATCCGGGAACTGTGCTTTCAGTTCAGGGACTAATGGGCCGTTAGGACCGGTTTCAAAACTGGTAGTAAGAATGGTGGGTAGATTGAAATATTTGGCTAAGTCACCCAGCGCCAGCACGTTATTTTTAAATTTGTCAGGTTCAATATCCCGCACGAGGGAAAGTAAACCGGCCTGGTGATCAACTAACAAAACAGCAGCATCATTTTTATCGAGACGAACATACGGTTTGGTCATTCTCTTCTCCTTTCGAGAGTCAGTGGTACGCCTGAAATCGTTCAGACGCGATGCGTTGCCCTGAAAGCATAGACGGGAAATTCAGGTTTGCAGTGACCATGAAATTTTTCGACTGAACTAAACATATGAACGTTACGTTAGATCAATAAAAACAATTAGATGAGACTGATTATCTTTTCGTTATTAGTGTTATGAATGAGTAATATAAATCGATAATACAGCCGCTGCGTTATGTACGTATTTTCACCCATTGACAATGTTTTTGGCGGTGGCATGATGCGCATGAAATTTGAACTTCCTCACGGTTTTCATTCATGTCCACGTATACCCGGCCTGTCATGCTTTTGCTGTCTGGCCTACTTTTGTTGACTCTGGCGATCGCGGTGTTAAATACACTCGTGCCGCTATGGCTCGCCCAGGTACACTTGCCCACATGGCAGGTCGGCGTCGTCAGTTCGTCTTATTTTACCGGCAACCTGGTCGGTACATTACTGACAGGGTATTTCATTAAACGCTTTGGGTTTAATCGCAGCTATTACCTTGCTTCCTTTATTTTTGCTGCGGGTTGTGCCGGGCTTGGCTTGATGATTGGTTTCTGGAGCTGGTTAGCCTGGCGTTTCGTCGCAGGCGTTGGTTGCGCCATGATTTGGGTGGTGGTAGAAAGCGCGCTGATGTGCAGCGGTACGTCACGTAACCGTGGGCGGTTACTTGCCGCCTATATGATGGTTTATTATGTGGGGACGTTTTTAGGTCAGTTACTGCTCAGTAAAGTTTCAACCGAGTTGATGAGCGTATTGCCGTGGGCTACAGGGTTGACCCTGGCAGGGATCTTGCCGCTGCTGTTTACTCGTATCGTGAATCAGCAGGCTGAGAACCATGCTTCGACGCCAATTACGTCAATGCTAAAACTTCGTCAGGCGCGGCTTGGCGTGAACGGCTGTATTATCTCGGGAATCGTTCTGGGGTCTTTGTATGGCCTGATGCCGCTGTACCTCAATCATAAAGGGATTAGCAACGCCAGCATTGGCTTCTGGATGGCGGTTCTGGTTAGTGCTGGTATCCTTGGGCAATGGCCAATTGGTCGTCTGGCAGATAAATTTGGTCGCTTGCTGGTACTGCGCGTTCAGGTATTTGTCGTCATTCTCGGTAGTATTGCGATGTTAAGTCAGGCGGCAATGGCACCTGCGTTGTTCATCCTCGGTGCAGCCGGTTTTACGCTCTATCCGGTGGCGATGGCCTGGGCTTGCGAGAAAGTTGAACATCATCAGTTGGTGGCAATGAATCAGGCGTTATTGTTAAGTTATACCGTCGGTAGTCTGCTTGGCCCGTCTTTTACTGCCATGTTAATGCAGAATTTCTCTGATAATCTGCTGTTTATCATGATCGCCAGTGTGTCGTTTATTTATTTACTCATGCTGCTTCGCAACGCCGGTCATACACCAAAACCCGTTGCTCACGTGTAAATGAATGAGTGCAGAGTGTGAACTGGCTGTTTCGCACTCTGTTTTTTGTTTCCGCTGTACAACTATTTTTTAGCAAATTTTATTCGTTAAAAAATAAAGTGTGCAGCAGGTTATAATTTTGCATTCCGCTATTTCCGCACGTCTTGTTTGCCGCGCATAATTCCTCGTTTTCTAAATATCCATTAAATATTGGCGAAGGATCGAACTATGGCTGGAAACGTTCAGGAAAAACAGTTGCGATGGTACAACATTGCTTTGATGTCATTTATTACCGTTTGGGGCTTTGGCAACGTTGTAAATAACTATGCCAACCAGGGACTGGTGGTTGTTTTTTCATGGGTATTTATTTTTGCGCTCTATTTCACACCTTATGCCCTGATTGTCGGCCAGTTAGGTTCGACCTTTAAAGACGGGAGAGGGGGCGTTAGTACCTGGATTAAACATACCATGGGGCCAGGGCTGGCTTACCTTGCAGCATGGACCTACTGGGTGGTGCATATTCCTTATTTGGCACAAAAACCACAGGCAATACTGATCGCGCTCGGTTGGGCGATGAAAGGCGATGGTTCGTTAATCAAAGAATATTCGGTCGTAGCGTTACAGGGGTTAACGCTGGTGCTGTTTATCTTCTTTATGTGGGTTGCCTCCCGAGGCATGAAGTCACTGAAAATTGTTGGTTCAGTGGCAGGGATTGCGATGTTTGTCATGTCGCTCCTCTATGTGGCGATGGCGGTAACCGCGCCTGCGATTACTGAAGTGCATATTGCGACTACTAATATTACCTGGGAAACATTCATACCACATATCGATTTCACCTACATTACCACCATTTCAATGCTGGTTTTTGCGGTTGGTGGTGCTGAGAAGATTTCTCCTTACGTTAACCAAACACGCAACCCAGGAAAAGAATTTCCAAAAGGGATGTTGTGTCTGGCAGGCATGGTAGCAGTATGTGCGATTCTCGGCTCACTGGCGATGGGGATGATGTTTGACTCGCGCAATATTCCCGATGATTTGATGACTAACGGTCAGTATTACGCCTTCCAGAAGCTGGGGGAGTATTACAATATGGGTAATACCTTAATGGTGATTTATGCCATTGCGAACACTCTGGGGCAAGTTGCCGCACTGGTATTTTCGATTGATGCACCGCTTAAAGTGTTATTAGGCGATGCCGACAGCAAATATATTCCAGCAAGTTTATGTCGTACCAACGCTTCTGGTACGCCGGTTAATGGTTATTTTCTGACTCTGGTGCTGGTGGCGATCCTGATTATGCTACCGACTCTCGGCATCGGTGATATGAACAATCTCTATAAATGGCTGTTGAATCTTAACTCGGTAGTGATGCCGCTGCGTTATTTGTGGGTATTTGTTGCGTTTATTGCTGTCGTTCGCCTGGCGCAGAAATATAAACCAGAGTATGTCTTTATTCGTAATAAGCCGATGGCAATGACCGTCGGGATATGGTGTTTTGCCTTTACCGCTTTTGCCTGCCTGACAGGAATTTTCCCTAAAATGGAAGCCTTCACTGCAGAGTGGACATTCCAATTGGCACTGAACATTACTACGCCATTTGTCCTCGTTGGACTGGGGCTAATATTCCCGCTGCTTGCACGTAAAGCGAATACAAAATAGTCATCATGCCCCGGTTCGCCGGGGCTATGATATCAAATAGATTAAAATTAGATCAGGCCTGATAAGGCAAAAGTTAAGCTTTTCTTAAGAGATGAAAGAATATCAACGCTACCGTGATAATACGAATTTTAGTTATCGGAGATCTTTATTTTTAGATATGGTGATAGTTTTAATTATTGGTTATTTTGCAAGTTATTATTTGGGGCTCTGGAGTAAACTCTTGCGCATCGTAATAACATGATTTTTACGGCTAAATTTTCAACAAAGAGTGGTAATGTAAACTCGGATTTTTTGATCTGCATCAATGAATTTGCATGTTGCTAATTATGGTTAAATTTTCTGAGAATGATTGCAGTTATTGTTTGGATATGCAGATGGTATATTGATTCACTGGCGTAATATTCTGTTAAAATCAAATTTTATAGTGTTTTAATCTGTCAAAAATCATCTCCCGACAGAATCTTCTCATGCCTGGTGTAGTTCACAGTCTTTTGTTTTAAAAATAAAATAGTGCTCTAATGTTGCATCTATTGTTTTATCGAACGTGTGTTCCTGAAAATATTTATCTGTTAGGTTGATGGACAAATTACAGCCTGGGCAGTGAAATTTTCACGATCACTTTCTGACTAAATCTTACTTTAAAGTTACTGATTAATATATTTGGGCTAAGAGAGTCGTATTACACATGTCTTAAATAAGATAAATAAACAGAATGGATTACTGACAATAGATACTAATACCTCTTTTGGATAGTTATAGAGTAGATATCACAACTCGGCAGGATGTGCTAGTTGTGTTGTTACAGGGTAATTTTTTCATATCTAAATTATTTCGTTGAAAAATTAACGAAAGGCGGTAGCGTGGGTGAAAGATACAAAGATGAGTGTTACATATAACAATATTGTTCTGGTTAAAATAAGAAGCATGATAATCACTTGTGGAAATTAAGAAAAAATTAATCTTCTCATCATGACATATTTGTTATATGGGAATAATGAAATTAAGAAAGTCATAAAGAGGAGGGTAACATCATCTAATATACAGAACTTTATACGATATTATATTAAAGCTATTGATAACATTTTAGTCAGAACACCAGTATGTATAGCATTACCGAAAAATTAAACTCAAGATTTAACACTGCGGTTATATTAGCTGTTACTGTCTATATTGTCTTGTCATTTATTACCGCAATTGACTTCCATAAAAAAATAGCAGAAAACTCTTCACGGATTAACCTTATACTCATCAATAACAATTTGAATAATTTTTTTTCTAAAGTTGAAAAAGAGGCTGATGCATTAAAAGATGCAATTTATCTGTTAAATGATGAAGATGAAATAAAGCGAGCGGTCCTTCATCGCATGAAAAAAATAGACGCGGTTAATTTAGTGGGGATAATGCTCAATAATGGAAGATATCTTAGCTTTATTCGAGCTGAGAATGGTGAGGTAAAATTCCTGGGGAAATCAGAACCCGGTAAACCTTTTATTGGGGACGATGGTAATATTAGCGATAACTACTTTAACCCGGAATCACGCCCCTGGAATAAATTACCGGCAGGGACTTATTCAAAATGGTCACCATGGTATAATTGTTATGGTATTGCCGGAAAAAAATGTTTTTCGTTTTCTCTACGACCATCCGAAGAAGAAAAAGATTCATTTGCTCTGAAGTTAATACATCTGGATCTTGATGAAAGATATTTCAGTAATTTTTTAAATAAACTAGGTAGTGATGCTGACATTCTATTCATGGAACAAAATAAAAGGATTATGGTAGGTAATGAAAAATCAATGTTACATCTTATTGTCCGCGAGTCATCGGGAAGTTATAACATAAGTAATAATAGTGGCAACTATATAGACAATATCATCTCACTCCCCAGGCTTCCTGATGTCAGATTCCATTATTTTTACTATCAAAAAGCAGAAGATGCAAACATCAATAAATATTTTACATTGATGTTTTTATGTGGCTTGGTTTGTTTTTGTTTATTATGGTATATCGTTGAAAAAATAACAAAAAAAATTAAAGGCGAATCCAGCAAACTAATAGAACATCTGAAAAAATTAGCCAGTTCAGTATATCGCGACGACACAATTGATATTGTGCAAAATGATAGTAGCGAGATTGTTGAACTCAAAAAAATCATTAATAATATCAGTTATAAATACAAGGAGCGTATGGACCGATTACTTAATCTTGTGTCCTATGAACAAGGAAGTTGCTTCTATATTAATAAGGCTGTTATTGAAACTAATAATAAAACCTATTTGGCAGTTGGTATGCTTTGCATCTATGGATTAGAGTTTGTTGAGGCGATATATGGAAATCAGAAATTTTATGAAATTGTTAATGATATAAAATCGAAGATATCACGAAAATATTCAAAATATTGTGATATCGTAAAAGTCTCAACTGAAACATACTTGCTGCTGTGCCACACTCACTGCGAAGAGTTCATCGAAAGATTATCTGTTTTAAACTTCCCTGAACATATATTTTGCATAAGAAATATTTATATTCATAAGATTGCCATTTGTGAAACTTTTTCAGGGGGAAATGTTTCGATTTATGAAGGGAAGCTGAAACTGGCATTAACAGCTATGCGAGAAAATAAAGAATCTGAATTTATGTTTTATGATGACATCAAAGTTCATGAACTTGATCAAAAGGTGTGGGTGGCAGGAAATATAAAAAAAGCGATTTCGAGTAGTGAACTTTATTTAGTATATCAACCGATTGTTGATATGGATAATAATAGGGTTGTAGGCGCTGAGGCGTTATGCCGCTGGTTATCCGTCGAAAATGGGGCAATACCGCCATCAATTTTTGTACCTGTTGCTGAAGAAATAGGATTAATTAAAGAACTGGGTTATTTTGTTCTCGAAACGGCTATTAGCGAATTTGGTGCCTTTAGCCGTGAATATGAGGTTGCTAACGATTTTCTCTTGCATATCAATGTTTCTCCATGGCAATTAAATGAATTTGACTTCCACACTCGTGTTCTTACTTTAATTAATGCATTTGATGTAAATGCTGAACAAATCTGTCTGGAGATCACCGAGTCAGCAGTAAAAGATATAAATGATAGCTTTTACAATAATATAAACATTTTAAAAGAAAACGGTATCAAGATTTCTCTTGATGATTTCGGTAGTGGATTAGCTGACCTGAAAAAACTTTATAAAGTAAGACCTGATAGTATTAAAATTGATTCAGAGTTTACCTCTGGTATTTTCAATGAAACTAACAAGATTGTGTACTTTATATCCAGCCTTGCTCGTGAAGAAAATATGCCGGTAATAGCTGAAGGTGTTGAAACTGAAAGTCAGGCCAGAGAATTGCAAAAATTAGGATTCTCTCATGTTCAGGGATACTTATACCAGAAACCGTTACCGTTTTCAGAATGGCATATAGACAGCAAACCGAAAAAAAGAAAATAAAGCAATGTTAAAATATAAGAAAAAGGCGGCAGTAATCTGTTTTTTGTATTTTTTGTTCGTCTCTGTAGTAACTTGTTATTTATACACCATTTATGTTAAGGGCCGCATTAATTCGGTGAAGGTATCTATTGTAGATAGTGGGCTTGCAATAGCTAATGTTTCTGAGTATCGCCGCTCAGTATCTAATAATATATTTTATGAACTAGATATTGCCCCAGAAGAATTGGTAAAAAAAATACGCAATAGCTTTGCTGGCTATGAAAATCCTGGATATTTGTATGATCTCGGTCCTTATATTATTAGCGATGGTAAATGTATTAAAGTTACAACGAAAGGGGATGATTTTTGTGGCGACATAGTTTCCTCTATTCGGGTAATGAACGAATTTGAGAGAGGTGTTATTGGTTTAAAAGATAAGTACTATATTTATTATGCTCATCCCATTGCCAAACGAACAATTTTGATATCAGTGGTAGATCCTGAACGTTATTTATCTTTGATTAGAAATCAGTCAGGGGAACGAGAAGATATCTATATCTCATTTTATGATATTAATGATAATGAAAAGAAAATCGCAGGTGATGATTTTTTGATAAATGATGCTGTATTTGAGATGTCAGCTATCACTCTGTCGTATTCTTACCTTCCAGAAATGATGTTTATTGTTGCCTATAAAAAAAGTAAATATCTCTATATATGTATGTTATTTGTTTTTGCATCGGCAATATCTGCAGTCATACTGTATATTAATTATATTAAATTACTACGGAATATTATAAATAAGGGTAGATTGGAAAAAGAATCTATATTGTCGAATCATCAATATGATTTACGTGGAGAAAATCTATTCTTTAATACGGAAGAGATTAATGCAATTCGAGAGATATATGACTTTGGCACTTGTGATGCATTAACTCGGGCTTCTGGTCGTCGGAGTTTTGATAAGGAAATCAAGATGCTGAGCAAGAATTTTGGCTACCTGTGTCTATTTGATGTGGATAAATTTAAAACCATTAATGATAAGTTTGGCCATCTGTTTGGTGATGAAGTACTCATCAAACTTGTTAACCTTATTAAAGATGAGTTACCCCGTCGTGAAGGGGAAATATACCGGTTTGGCGGTGATGAGTTTGCTATTATTTATTATGAGAAAGATAAAAATAAACTATCAAGAATTTTGCACAGAGTTGTTCATTTCGCAATCGGTGGGTTAAATTGTAGTTGCAGCATAGGAGTTGCCAGTACAGATGAGTGCATGAATAACATTGAACGGTTGAAATTGCTGGCAGATGAACGGTTATACAAAAGTAAGCAAAATGGCAGAGCACAGATAACGTGGTGTTGATATTTAAATTTGCATGACATTGGTCATCAATGTTTATAAAAATCACACTATTCAAGCCATATTTTTAATAAATCGTTAAGTGCAATGATCTTAAAAAATAAAGAAATATTAAACAAAATCCTTTTGGTTGTTGCTATATTGCTATGTTTTGTCTTTTTATCAATTGTTGAGCAACCACTTGGATTTTATCAACAAACATTATTTTCAATTATTATTTGCATCGCTGTCATTTTCCTTAATTTGCTCAAGGGAAGGATGATTTCCCTGATTTTAATGGGTGTTGGAATACTCATATCATCCCGATATCTATGGTGGCGTTACTCCTCTTCAGTCATCCTGAATGAATTTCCAGACTGCTTATTTTCAGTCACGTTATTAGCTGCTGAAACGTATGCCTGGTTTGTTTTATTACTTGGTTACTTTCAGGTTTGCTTCCCGCTGAACAGAGAAAGTATACCCTTACCAGAGAATAAAGAAGAATGGCCCACCGTAGATATATTAATACCCACATATAACGAACCCTTTACAGTCGTGAAGAATACAGTTTATGGTGCATTGGCTTTAGACTGGCCAAAGGATAAATTACATATCTGGATCCTTGATGATGGCGCCAGGGACGAGTTCAGGAAATTCGCGAACGAGTCAGGAATTTACTATATCGCAAGAGAAACACATGAACATGCTAAGGCCGGAAATATAAATAATGCGCTTAAAATAGCTAATGGCGAATTTGTTGCTATTTTCGATTGCGATCATATACCCTCAGTATCTTTTTTAAAGAAAACAATGGGCTGGTTTATTGCCGATAAAAAATTATCGATGTTGCAAACACCACATCATTTTTTTTCCCCCGATCCTTTTGAGCGAAATTTGGGGCAGTTTCGGCAAAAGCCAAATGAAGGACACCTTTTTTATGGGTTAATCCAGAATGGTACGGATACATGGAATGCTTCATTTTTTTGTGGTTCATGTGCAATCATCCGTAGATCTGCTCTGGATGAGGTTGGAGGCATTGCAGTCGAAACAGTAACTGAAGATGCGCATACGTCGTTACGCTTGCATCGTGCAGGTTATAGCTCTGCATATCTTCGCTATCCTCTGGCTGCCGGCCTGGCCACAG
The DNA here is from genome assembly GCF_013368855.2 of Escherichia sp. 93.0816. Taxonomy (NCBI): domain Bacteria; kingdom Pseudomonadati; phylum Pseudomonadota; class Gammaproteobacteria; order Enterobacterales; family Enterobacteriaceae; genus Escherichia; species Escherichia sp. 93.0816. The sequence continues at coordinate 189,983 of NZ_JABWNC020000008.1, forward strand.
AAACATTGTCTGCTCATATTGGACAACGGATTCGATGGGCTCGAGGCATGATTCAAATCTTGCGTATTGACAATCCATTATTGGGCAAGGGGCTGACATTATCACAGCGCCTTTGCTATCTCAGCAGCATGATGCATTTTTTATCAGGTGTGCCACGACTGATTTTCTTGTTCGCACCGTTATGTCCTATTTTCTTTTCGGTCAACCTGATCGATGCATCAGTTGCAGATATTATGTCTTATGTTTTACCTTATCTATTTGTTATTGTTTTAACTAATTCAAGAGTACAAGGTAAATACAGACATTCATTCTGGAATGAGATTTATGAAATGGTTCTGGCCTGGTATATTACGCTACCAACGCTTGTAGCTTTACTTGCGCCAGCAAAAGGGCGTTTCAACGTTACGGCCAAAGGAGGGCTGATAAAAAATAAGTTTGTTGACTGGCGAATTTCCTACCCCTATCTTATTTTTGCCATTTTAAATGTAATTGGACTGATAATAGGTATTGTTAATGTTTATAGTTTGCAAGGGCATATCGCCATCCTGAATTTTTTTTGTTTGATTTGGCTGTTTTATAATACAATTATCATTGGCGCAACTTTGGCTGTTTCTATTGAACAAAAGCAGGTGCGTTTTTCTCCCCGTATTGATGTTTCTTTCAAGGGCGTTATACAACTGGAAGATGGCCGGAGCTATCCTTGTTCTGTTCTTGATTTTTCCGAAGGAGGATTAGGCGTTATCCTTGATAATATCTCCGACGTAAAAAATATTGTTAAAGCACAGCGGTTGTCTCTTTATCTGGATGATAGTAACGGAAAGTGTGATATACCGGTAGAAATAGTTCATGCCTACAATAATAAAATTGGTCTGAAGATTATGCCAATGAGTCATGAACAAAATGTTAATTATGTAAGAGCAACGTTTTCTCGTGATTCACTATGGCAAGAGTGGAATGATAAAATTAAACGAGACAATATTCTAAAGAGTTTTATTGAAATATGTTTTATCTCTCTGAAAGGTTATTGCAATATGGTTTTTTATATTCTCCGGACACTGAAAGGCAGTTCCAAAAGTCAGTTCTAATTTCTGATTGCTAATTAAATATATTATTTTTATTTATTATGGTTGTTGAATCTTTTAAAATGGAAAGAAAATTTTTGAGATTAAGTGCTGCAATAATTGGCTTGGGGTTATTATGTTTTTACCAGGCAAATACAGCATCGGCTACAGTAATTCATAAGCCTTCCTCAGGAGGAGTATTACCCGCTATCCAGAAGGAAAATAGCTCTGCTTATGCGAAAGAGTCATCTCGCTATTTTAAACTCCCATTTACACAAATCGCACCAGCGCCAGGAAACATAGTCCTGAATGGAGTTAACCCACAGGGGCAAATTGAGTTTGGTATGCGTAGCGATGAAATAGTGTCAGAAGCGAAACTAAAACTTGAATACACTCCATCACCGTCGCTGATCCCTGTCCAGTCACAGCTTAAGGTCTATCTTAATGACGAGTTGATGGGGGTATTGCCGATTACCAAAGAACAACTGGGGAAGAAAACGCTGGCGGAAATAACTCTTAACCCATTGTATTTTTCGGATTTTAATCGCTTGCGCCTCGAATTAATTAGTCACTACCAGAGCGCCTGCGAAAACCCGACCAGCAGCAATTTGTGGCTTGATATTGGACGTACCAGTGAACTTGAACTGGTAGTTCAGAGACTCAATTTGAAAAATGATCTTTCATATCTTCCTGTACCGTTCGTTGATCCGCGAGATAACCGCCCTAATACATTGCCGATGGTTTTTGCCGGTACTCCTGGGACTGGTTTGCAGCAGGCATCAGCTATTGTCGCTTCGTGGTTTGGTTCGCAATCTGGCTGGCGTGGTCACCGATTTCCGGTTTTCTATAACCAGTTACCGGAAAGTAATGCAGTAGTCTTTGCCACTAACAATAGACGCCCAGACTTTCTGCGCGAGCATCCGTTGGTGAATGCGCCTGTTATTAAAATGATCAGTCATCCACAAAATCCCTTTGTCAAATTGCTGGTGCTTTTTGGCCGCGATGATAAAGATTTATTACAGGCGGCAAAAGGTCTTGCACAGGGAAATATACTATTTCGCGGCGATAGCGTGGTCGTAAATGACGTGAAGCCGTTACTGCCGCGTAAACCTTATGATGCGCCAAACTGGGTACGCACTGATCGTCCTGTAACTTTCGCAGAGCTTAAAAATTATGAAGGGCAGTTACAGGCAAGTGCCCTGGAGTCTGCGACAATTAATGTTTCATTTAATTTGCCACCTGATCTCTTTCTATTGCGTAATCGTGGGGTTGATATGAAGATTAACTATCGTTATACCACGCCAACGATAGGTGGTTCACGCATGGATGTCAGCCTTAATAACCAGTACCTTGAATCTTTCCGGCTAAGTCCGAAATCTGCTACTGATAGGTTGTTGTTACGTTTACCTTTATTGCAAGAATTGTTGGATGGTAATAATGAAATTAACATTCCTGCGCTGACGTTAGGGGCGCTTAATCAATTACGATTTAATTTTGAGTACGTTAATACAATGCCGCGCTCTGATGCCGATAACTGTATTATTTCCCGGCCTCTAAAAAATCATGCGGTTATTGCAGATGATTCCACTATCGATTTTTCAAAGTACCATCACTTTATCGCAATGCCAGATTTACGCGCTTTTGCCAGCTCAGGCTTTCCATTTAGCCGCATGGCCGATCTATCAGAAACGGTTGTGGTTATGCCTGAAAATCCTGGCACAACGCAAGTTGAAACATTATTAAATACCCTTGGACTGATTGGTGCTCAAACTGGATTTCCGGCAATTAATCTGACAATTACTGATGATATAGGTTCTGTCCAGGACAAGGATTCAGATATCCTGTTAATAGGAAGACTTCCGCAAGAATTTGCAGACAATCAGCAAATTAATCTGCTCATTGAGGCAACAACAAGTTGGGTAAAAAGCCCAATACGGCACTCTGATTACGCCAAAATTATGACAGATAACGACGATCAAAAACCTGAAATACAAACAACTATAAATTCTCCATTGCCAATGGCGGCGATAGTTGGTTTTCAGTCTCCATATCATACCCAACGTAGCGTAATTGCTTTAATGTCCGAGGGATCACGCGGAGATACGCTACTCAACAATGCGTTAATTAATAGTACAAAACGCGGCAATATTTTTGGTTCAGTCGCGGTTATTCGTGAATCTGGCGTCAATAGTTTACGAGTTGGAGATACTTATTACGTTGGGCATCTCCCCTGGATTGAACGAGTGCAATATGTGTTAGCCAGACACCCCATTCTACTGGCAGTGCTGGCAACTCTCAGTGTGGTGCTATTGGCGTGGGTAGTATGGCGTCTGTTACGTAACATTAGTCGCCGTCGTCTGAACCCTCATCAACAGTAATTCATCGTCATTTCTATTTTGCGGCTCCATTCTGTCCTGACTTTATACAGGCAGGGAGCTGCGCCCGTTCAGTTTTTAATAAAAAGTGAGTTAACACCTGATTGAGGCAGGCATGTACAAATTCACCCTAAATTTACTCACAATATCCCTTGGTTTGGCGGTAATGTCGATGGCGAAAGCCACACCAACTGCACACAAGCTGTTAATGGCGCAGATTCGATTGGGCGAAGACATTCACCGTGAAGATCTGGTCGAACAGTCGCTTTATCGTCTTGAATTGGCGGAACCTGATAATCCAGATGTCGTTGCGGCGCGTTTTCGCTATCTGCTGCGTAAGGGGGATATTGAAGGCGCGCAAAAACAACTTACCAGACTTTCCCTGTTCGCTCCTGATTCAAAAATATATAAAGCATCGCGCACGGCCATGCGACTTTCTTCGCCTGAGGGGCGTCAGGCACTGCAAATGGCACGCTTACAAGCTATCTCCGGGCGACATAAAGAGGCTATCGACAGTTACGACAAGCTATTTAACGGGGCACCGCCAGATATCGAAATGGCGCTGGAATACTGGGGGGCAATGACGCAAATTGCCTCCCGTCGCAACGAAGCGATTCGTCAGTTGAACATACTTAATATTGATAATCCTGACTCTGGTGCCATATTTGGGGCGCTGGGGCAGGCGTATTCCCAGAATGGCGATCGCGCTAATGCGGTGGCGAATCTGGAAAAAGCCCTCGCGCTGGACCCGAACAGCAGCAACAACGACAAGTGGAACAGTCTGCTGAAGGTGAATCGCTACTGGCTGGCGATCCAGCAGGGCGATGCTGCGCTGAAAGCCAATAATCCCGACCGGGCAGAACGCCTGTTCCAGCAGGCGCGCAATGTCGATAACACCGACAGCTATGCAGTGCTGGGGCTGGGCGATGTGGCGATGGCACGCAAAGATTACCCCGCTGCCGAACGCTATTATCAGCAGACCTTGCGTATGGACAGCAGCAACACCAACGCCGTGCGCGGACTGGCGAATCTTTATCGCCAGCAGTTGCCGGAAAAAGCCGAAGCGTTTATTGCCTCGCTTTCTGCCAGCCAGCGGCGCAGC
>NZ_JABWNC020000088.1:0-383 GCF_013368855.2 Escherichia sp. 93.0816
TCAAAATAACCAGAAATAAAATTACATGGGGTGATTATAATAAATGGGTGCAGGTTACCGGAAAAGAATGGAATGCATACTACAAAAAAATAAAAAATAGAGATGTTGAAGATGCTTATGATGAAAAAATTCTACGAGAAATTGGTGATGAATACCCAGCCTCAGTAAACTGGAATGAAGCGAACGCGTTTTGCCACTGGGTTGGGAAAAAAAACGGGAAAACTATCACATTACCGACTGAGGCTCAGTGGGAATATGCAGCTCGTAGCAGAGGACAATTCTTTCAGTTTGCAAACAGTGATAATCAATATAATCTATCCACTCCAGATAGAGAACTTAATTTCACCCACGATATAGCACCTGTTGGTTCATTTCCTCCAAAT
>NZ_JABWNC020000089.1:0-383 GCF_013368855.2 Escherichia sp. 93.0816
TCAAAATAACCAGAAATAAAATTACATGGGGTGATTATAATAAATGGGTGCAGGTAACCGGAAGAGAATGGAATGCGTACTACAAAGAAGTAAAAAATAGAGATATTGAAAGTTTTTATGATAAACAAATGCTACGAGAAATTGGTGATGAATATCCAGCCTCAGTAAACTGGAATGAAGCGAACGCGTTTTGCCAGTGGGTTGGGAAAGAAAACGGGAAAAATATCACATTACCGACTGAGGCTCAGTGGGAATATGCAGCTCGTAGCAGAGGGCAATTCTTTCAGTTTGCAAACAGTGATAATCAATATAATCTATCCGCTCCAGTTAGAGAACTTAATTTCACCCACGATATAGCACCTGTTGGTTCATTTCCTCCAAAT
>NZ_JABWNC020000090.1:0-371 GCF_013368855.2 Escherichia sp. 93.0816
TTTACCGTTACTCTGTTACCGTTCTTATCCAGATAAATAGCGCCGGGGATAATTTTGGGGTGTGCATAACCGCTGGCAGTCAAGCCAGATAAATATGTTCTCATGATTATTTATCCCCGATTTGAATCAGTATTCGCTTTCTTTATGGCATTTAATGCATCTGTGGCATTTTCAATGGTGCACCGTAACGAAATATCAAACTGCCCAAGCATTACCAGTAACAAACCGATATTACCCATATCAATGCGCATGGCCTTTTCGTCATAGTCCTCATTTTCTGACGCATGCCACATCAGGCTACCAATTGACGCAATACCCATTGATATATTGTCAGTAGCCCCATCCGCAGCGGAATAAACCTTTTTAGCAAT
>NZ_JABWNC020000091.1:0-358 GCF_013368855.2 Escherichia sp. 93.0816
AGTGCTCACACAGATTGTCTGATGAAAATGAGCAGTAAAACCTCTACAGGCTTGTAGCTCAGGTGGTTAGAGCGCACCCCTGATAAGGGTGAGGTCGGTGGTTCAAGTCCACTCAGGCCTACCAAATTTGCACCGCAAATTTGAAGAGGTTTTAACTACATGTTATGGGGCTATAGCTCAGCTGGGAGAGCGCCTGCTTTGCACGCAGGAGGTCTGCGGTTCGATCCCGCATAGCTCCACCATCTCTGTAGTGATTAAATAAAAAATACTTCAGAGTGTACCTGCAAAGGTTCACTGCGAAGTTTTGCTCTTTAAAAATCTGGATCAAGCTGAAAATTGAAACACTGAACAACGCAAG
>NZ_JABWNC020000092.1:0-358 GCF_013368855.2 Escherichia sp. 93.0816
GGTTCGGTGCTGGACTGGGTGATGCAGACGGAGCGCCTCAGCCTGCGTAAGGCGGTGGAGCGGCTGAAGGCGGAGCTGGGCGACAATCCCGCCGTGGCCCCGCTGGCAACACCGGACGAGCCGGAAATCTTCGCGGAAGATGAAGCGGGCCGTCAGCAACTGCTCTCCCGCGTGGTGGAGTTCTACCACCACACGCTGCTGAACGCGCCGGAAGCGATAGCCTACCTGGAAAAGCGCCGCCTTAACCATCCTGAACTGGTCGCCGCCTTTAAGTTAGGCTTCGCCAACCGCACGTTACCTTATCGTCTGCCCGCCGTTAAATCACGGGCGGGCGAGAAGATCCGCGCCCGGCTTAAGG
>NZ_JABWNC020000093.1:0-317 GCF_013368855.2 Escherichia sp. 93.0816
AACCCGCATCATCAGCTTGGAAGGCTGAGGTAATAGCCATTATACGATGCCCGCATCCTGGAACTCGGCTACCTGATTTTCATTCTGCACTGAATATCGAGAGAAGCTCTCTTTATTCGAGCCGGTAAGCGAACTTATCGTCTCGGGCTACGCCATCGCGTGGCCGAAATTGGTGGTGGGGGAAGGATTCGAACCTTCGAAGTCTGTGACGGCAGATTTACAGTCTGCTCCCTTTGGCCGCTCGGGAACCCCACCGGACTTGATGGTGCCGACTACCGGAATCGAACTGGTGACCTACTGATTACAAGTCAGTTGCT
>NZ_JABWNC020000094.1:0-305 GCF_013368855.2 Escherichia sp. 93.0816
ATAAGACGCGCCAGCGTCGCATCCGGCATTCTTTCTTCACCAGCGCAAAAAGGCCCAGTCTTCCGACTGGGCCTTCTGCTTAATTTGATGCCTGGCAGTTTATGGCGGGCGTCCTGCCCGCCACCCTCCGGGCCGTTGCTTCGCAACGTTCAAATCCGCTCCCGGCGGATTTGTCCTACTCAGGAGAGCGTTCACCGACAAACAACAGATAAAACAAAAGGCCCAGTCTTCCGACTGAGCCTTTCGTTTTATTTGATGCCTGGCAGTTCCCTACTCTCGCATGGGGAGACCCCACACTACCATCG
>NZ_JABWNC020000095.1:0-294 GCF_013368855.2 Escherichia sp. 93.0816
CTTTCAGGCGAGTATAGATAAGCTCAGACAACTGACGGTTCTCTTCGCTGTGCGTTGAGTGATAGTTGTCATAGCTGATGTTAAAGCCTGCGAAATCAGTCTGATGCTCCTGACTCATTTCGCCAATCATCTGCTCCGGGGTGATACCAAGCTGCTGGGCTTTCAGCATGATCGGCGTACCGTGGGCATCGTCGGCGCAGATGAAGTTGACCTCGTGGCCGCGCATTCGCTGGTAACGGACCCAGACATCAGCCTGGATGTGCTCCAGCATATGGCCGAGGTGGATTGAGCCGT
>NZ_JABWNC020000096.1:0-293 GCF_013368855.2 Escherichia sp. 93.0816
TGTCGATGGCTGCCATTGTGTATGTGGCTGTCAGGTTCTCTCCAGTGCCCCGGATGGTGCAGCAGGTTAAGTAATGAGCCGGGAACGCCACAATCCCTCCAGAACCAGAACAACCTTCACTGGTTCAGGGGCTGATTACAGGCCTTATTGCTGTTAGTGCCGGAGTCCTGCCCTTTGTTTTCTACGTCTGTCAGGTTTTTAGGGAGATTACAGAACACTCTTTTTCTTACCGACTGAATCCCTTATTTAATCCCGCAACCTGCCCGCCGGTAACAGCGTCATGGACAACGGGT
>NZ_JABWNC020000097.1:0-282 GCF_013368855.2 Escherichia sp. 93.0816
GCAGTGCTTCTTCATCACGCCAGATAACCCAGCCGCAGCCGAGCGGAGCCAGACCGAATTTGTGGCCTGAAGCACTGATCGATTTCACGCGCGGCAGGCGGAAGTCCCAGACAATATCAGGAGCCACGAACGGCGCCAGGAAGCCACCGCTGGCGGCGTCGATGTGCATGTCGATGTCGATACCGGTATCAGCCTGGAATTTATCCAACGCATCGTGCAGCGGTTGTGGGAACTCATAGTTACCGGTGTAGGTCACACCAAAAGTCGGCACCACGCCGATGG
>NZ_JABWNC020000009.1:0-150432 GCF_013368855.2 Escherichia sp. 93.0816
AAAGCGTTATTCCATGCCGATCATAAAAATCTTATTGCGAAGGATATGGACATGGAGGGGCTTAACGAAGCCCGTAAGCTGATGCGCCTCCAGGAAGACGCTAACGGCGATTCGCTGAATATTACCCCCGCATTTGTCCTGGTCCCCGCCGCGCTGGAGTCTGCCGCACATCGCGCCATTCTGTCATCGTCATCACTCTTTCCGGTTGATGGCGTGGGCACTATCAATCAGAACCCCGGCATCATTAACGTGGTGAAAGATATGGCGGAGGTAATCGTTGAGCCACGTCTTGATAAAGCCAATAACAAGGAGTGGTATGTGGCAGCGGCGAAGGGTATGGACACGATAGAGGTCGCTTATCTTGATGGTATTGATACGCCATATCTTGAGGAGCAGGAGGGCTTTACTGTTGATGGCGTCGCCTGGAAGGTGCGCATAGATGCAGGTGTCGCGGCCCTCGACTATCGCGGATTACTGAAATCGAGTGGAGCATGACAACAAGGGCGGCGATAGCCGCCTTTTTTTACGGGTCCTCCCGGTGGGGTGGTCTGCCACGGGGCGGGAGCGGCGCGGAAAAAGGCTAGTTTTTGCATTTTCATTCGTCATCATCATCTTTCTATGATATTGAATTTTAAGTGTTTTTATTTTTGGTATGTTAATTTTGCTTGTTTTATGCTCAACATATAGCGCATTTTTTGACCTCTTCTGAAAGTTGTTCGCAAGATGCATGTTTAAAACATTCTGGAGCGGGTATGGATCGAGAACTGAAAAATCTGATGCTGAACATTAATCAACTGGCGGCGATAGCGGGAATATGTCGTCAGACTGCGGCGGCAAGGCTGAAAAACATCCAGCCAGCCGGAGGGCATGACAAGCTAAAACTCTATCGGGTGACTGACATTCTGACCTGTTTTCTTGATCTTCCCGTTCCGGCATCACTGGAAGAAATGGAGCCACATGACCGTAAGGCCTGGTATCAGTCCGAACGTGAGCGCCTCAAGTTCGAACAGGAAACGGCGCAACTCATACCCGCCGATGATGTGCGAAAAGAGATGGCTATATGGGGGGAAATCGTAAGCGAGGAACTGGCAAAACTCCCCAATATTCTGGCACGTGATGCCGGGCTTAAACCGATGGCAGTAAACAGAGTGCAGTCAATTATTGACGATTTGCGTAATCAGATTATCAGCCGGATGGTAAAAAATGACGTAGTGAATGAGGTCGCAAAACAGGCATGATAATGACCGAATCTGAAATACTGCGATTAATCCGCTGTGCTGGTGGAATCAGCCAGTTGGCTGACGAACAGGCCGCGCAGCCGGATACAGTCACCGCTGAAAATTACGCGCGTGTGGTGGCTGAGGTGATGCGCCGTGAAGGTATTGAGCTTAACGGCGTTGATATGCGCAACATACGAACCAGAGTTCTTGAGTTGCTGGCATACCGTCGCCGTTCTCAACAACGGAGGGAGAGCGCGAAAAATACTTACCAGTGGAGGAAGCCGGAGCACTTACGGCGGTAACTGGTTGATATTATCGAAAGTGCAAAAATGCACTTAGCAACTGGTGGCGAGTTGCAGATCTGCAACTCGACTATGAAACTACGGAAACTACCCGTAGTTTGGGTAGTAAGAGTAACACCCAGATTTTGGGGCTTACTCGCGATACCCAAATAAAGGGTATCGGTGGAAGAAATATCGTTTCTCATATGTGAGTTCCGAGAGCGGAATTCCGCCTCTGATTTGTCATTGTGATCATGCATAGCGGCAATAATTAATATTGCTTCCTTTTTGGCTTTTTTATCGCTTAAGCAGGTACTAAATCTGGGACTATGTTGTAGGGGGCATAACTCAATAGTACCTTATAATCATTTAGTTACCTTTTATTTACTTCTTCCTGGATGGAGGGTCCGGCAGCTGCTTACCAGACACTCTCGCAACTCGTTTACAAACTGCTTACTGCAGAACAGGAATACGAGACAACCGGAAGTGAAGAAACACTCAAGACGGTTATCAATACCGACTGGGGATTACCTTATCTTCCCCGCGCCAGCATGGAGCAACGAAAAAGTGAACTGCTTGAGCAGCGGGCAGAGCCAGTTCCTTCCCGCAGTGTGCCGGATGGCGTTAATTTCCTTGTGGCGACAGTGGATGTGCAGGCGGGACGTCATCGCCGTTTTGTGGTTCAGGTAACGGGCTATGGCAGCCGTGGCGAACGCTGGATTATTGATCGTTACAACATCACGCAGTCATTGCGCGGTGACAGCGACGGGGAGAGCCAGCGAATTGATCCGGCCAGCTATCCGGAAGACTGGGATGTCCTGCTGACGGATGTTTTTCATAAAAGCTGGCCGCTGGCCTCCGATCCTTCTCAACAAATGCGACTGATGGCAATGGCGGTGGACTCCGGCGGTGAAGACGGGGTCACTGATAATGCCTATAAATTCTGGCGTCGTTGCCGTCGTGATGGACTTGGTAAACGTATTTACCTGTTTAAGGGCGACAGCATCCGGCGCGCAAAACTGATCACCCGTACATTCCCTGATAACACCGGACGAACGGGCCGACGGGCGCAGGCCGCAGGTGATGTGCCGCTCTGGCTTCTTCAGACGGATGCCCTGAAAGACCGGGTGAATAACGCGTTATGGCGTGACTCGCCAGGTCCAGGCTATGTGCATTTCCCTGACTGGCTGGGGAGCTGGTTTTACGACGAACTGACGTATGAAGAGCGGAGCAGTGACGGGAAATGGAGTAAGCCGGGTCGCGGTGCCAACGAAGCCTTTGACCTGATGGTGTATGCCGAGGCTCTGGTCATTCTGCATGGATACGAAAAGATCCGCTGGCCGGATGCACCGGAGTGGGCGAGCCGGGAAACCTGGCTGGAGTGTGTCCCGGACAGTACCGAACCGTCACCCTCACCGGAACCGGTATCCACGCCTGTTAAAAAACAAAAACGGAAGAAAACAGTAACTGACGATGTTAACCCCTGGCTGACTTCCGGAGGATGGTTATGAACCAGAATGATATCGAAGCCATGATTCAGCGTTATACGGAAGCTGAAATGGCGGTGCTGGACGGAAAATCCGTCACTTTTAATGGTCAGCAGATGACCATGGAAAACTTATCTGAGATCCGGCAGGGACGGCAGGAGTGGGAGCGCCGCCTTGCGGCTCTGATTACACGACGACGGGGGCATCCCGGGTACCGGCTGGCGAGGTTCTGATGGCAATTCTTGATGATGTGATTGGCGTTTTTTCACCAGGATGGAAAGCGGCAAGGCTGCGTTCCCGTGCGGTGATCCAGGCTTATGAGGCCGTAAAAACGACGCGGACACACAAAGCCCGGCGGGAAAACCGAACTGCCGACCAGTTAAGCCAGTACGGGGCCGTGTCGTTACGTGAGCAGGCCCGTTACCTTGATAACAACCACGATCTGGTTATTGGTGTATTTGACAAGCTGGAAGAACGGGTGGTGGGGAAAAACGGGATTATTGTCGAGCCACATCCGGTATTACGCAATGGGGCCATTGCCCGTGATCTGGCAGCGGAGATTCGCACCCGATGGAGTGAATGGTCTGTCAGCCCGGAAGTCACCGGGCAGTTTACCCGTCCGATGCTGGAACGTCTGATGCTGCGTACCTGGCTGCGCGATGGTGAGGTGTTTGCCCAGATGGTTTCCGGGCGCATAAACAGCCTGACGCCTTCTGCCGGTGTTCATTTCTGGCTGGAGGCGCTCGAGCCAGACTTTATTCCCATGACCAGTGATGAGAGCAACAGGCTGAATCAGGGCGTGTTTGTTGATGACTGGGGGCGTCCCGAAAAATATCTGGTGTATAAAAGCCGTCCCGTATCCGGACGGCAGATGGAAACCAAAGAAGTGGATGCAGAGCGAATGCTGCATCTTAAATTTGTTCGCCGTCTGCACCAGATGCGCGGGACGTCTTTGTTGTCCGGTGTGCTGATCCGCCTCAGTGCCCTGAAAGATTATGAAGATTATGAGCTGACTGCAGCAAGGATCGCCGCTGCTCTGGGGATGTACATCCGGAAAGGCGACGGGCAGAGCTATGAACCGGATGGTAATGGCAGCAAGGAGAATGAACGCGAGCTTACCATTCAGCCAGGCATTATTTACGACGATCTGAAACCCGGCGAAGAAATCGGAATGGTGAAGTCGGATCGTCCCAATCCTAACCTTGAAACTTTTCGTAATGGTCAGTTGCGTGCCGTGGCGGCGGGCAGTCGTCTGAGTTTTTCCAGTACGGCACGCAACTATAACGGCACTTACAGCGCCCAGCGTCAGGAACTGGTTGAGTCTACTGATGGCTACCTGATCCTGCAGGACTGGTTTATTGGTGCCGTCACCCGCCCGATGTATCGTGCCTGGCTGAAACAGGCTGTGGCATCCGGTGTTATCAGGCTACCCCGCGATCTTGACCGTTCTTCACTGTATACCGCGGTGTATTCCGGACCGGTGATGCCGTGGATTGACCCTGTTAAGGAGGCTGAGGCCTGGAAAATCCAGATTCGTGGTGGAGCGGCGACAGAATCAGACTGGGTACGTGCTGGTGGTCGTAATCCGGATGATGTCAAACGTCGGCGCAAGGCCGAAATTGATGAAAACCGCAAGCTGGATCTGGTATTTGATACCGATCCGGCCAGTGATAAAGGAGGCAGCAGTGCCGCAACGAAACGACAGGAGCCGCAGCACACCGACGACCAGTCCGAAGAATAATTCCTGGTTCAGGATGCAGGCTGGTCACCAGAGTGACGCGGATATTTATATTTATGACGAGATTGGTTTCTGGGGTGTTACAGCGAAGCAGTTTATCAGTGATCTGAATGCACTGGGCGATATCACCCACATTAATCTCCATATTAATTCACCGGGTGGCGATGTCTTTGAAGGCATCGCCATTTTTAATGCGCTTAAAACACATGGTGCGTCCATTACCGTTTATGTCGACGGTGTGGCGGCGTCAATGGCGTCGGTCATTGCGATGGTGGGAAACCCGGTCATTATGCCGGAAAACACCTTCATGATGATTCATAAACCATTTGGCTTTACGGGCGGTGATGCGGAGGACATGCGCACCTATGCCGACCTGCTCGATAAGGTTGAGGCGGTTCTGTTACCCGCTTATGCACAGAAAACCGGGAAAACCACCGATGAAATTGCTGCCATGCTGGCGGATGAGACCTGGATGTCCGGTGCCGAATGTCTGGCACATGGATTTGCTGATCAGGTAACGCCAGCCGTTAAGGCAATGGCATGTATTCAGTCAAAACGTACAGAGGAATTTAAAAAGATGCCGGAATCCATTCGAAACATGATTACTCCGCCACGCAACAGTGCTCCACGCGTACAGGATGATGAACCTGCAGCCTCCCGGACGCCAGTGCAGGCAGCAGCACCCGTGGTGGATGAAAACAGTATCCGTGCGCAGGTACTGGCAGAGCAAAAAGCGCGTGTAAACGGTATTAATGATCTGTTTGCCATGTTTGGCGGGCGTTATCAGACACTGCAGGCTCAGTGTCTTGCCGATCCTGAATGTTCGCTGGAGCAGGCCCGCGAAAAGCTGTTGAACGAGATGGGGCGCGAGTCCACGCCATCCAATAAAAATACCCCGGCTCATATTTATGCCGGTAACGGTAATTTTGTGGGGGACGGGATCCGCCAGGCGCTGATGGCGCGTGCCGGATTTGAAAAAACCGAACGTGATAATGTCTACAACGGGATGACCCTGCGTGAATATGCCCGTATGTCACTGACTGAACGGGGTATTGGGGTTTCCAGTTATAACCCGATGCAGATGGTCGGTGCGGCGTTCACACACAGTACGTCTGACTTCGGTAATATTCTGCTGGATGTTGCGAACAAAGCCATTTTGCAGGGCTGGGAAGATGCCCCTGAAACCTATGAACAGTGGACGCGGAAAGGTCAGTTGTCTGATTTTAAAATTGCCCATCGTGTGGGTATGGGGGGCTTCAGTGCTCTGCGTCAGGTGCGTGAAGGGGCGGAATATAAATACGTCACCACCGGAGATAAACAGGCCACTATTGCACTGGCGACCTATGGCGAGCTGTTCAGTATCACCCGTCAGGCCATTATCAATGATGATCTGAATATGCTGACCGATGTCCCGATGAAACTGGGCCGTGCGGCGAAATCCACTATTGCCGATCTGGTTTATGCCATTCTGACGTCTAACCCGAAAATCTCCACAGATAATGTAAGTCTGTTCGATAAAGCGAAACATGCAAACGTACTGGAGAGCGCTGCAATGGACGTGGCATCGCTGGATAAAGCCCGCCAGTTGATGCGCGTTCAGAAAGAGGGGGAGCGTCATCTGAATATTCGTCCTGCGTTCGTACTGGTACCGACGGCGATGGAGTCTGTTGCTAACCAGGTCATTCGCTCCTCAAGTGTCAAGGGGGCTGACATTAACGCCGGTATTATTAACCCGGTGAAAGATTTTGCGACCGTTATTGCAGAGCCTCGTCTTGATGATAACAGCCAGACCACCTTCTACCTGGCTGCGTCAAAAGGCTCCGATACGATTGAAGTGGCTTATCTCAACGGTGTGGATACGCCATATATTGATCAGATGGAGGGCTTCAGTGTGGATGGCGTGACAACGAAAGTGCGTATTGACGCCGGTGTCGCGCCAGTTGATCACCGCGGTCTGGTGAAATGTACGGCGTAAACGTCGCAGACAACAACTCTGATGGCCCGTAAGGGCTTTTTTTGTACCTGAAATCAGCCCCTGAATGGGGCTGTGCGGAGACAGTTATGGCAAAGAATTTTGTAGAAGAAGGAAAAACGGTGGCGATTGTTGCCAGTGCAGCCATCAGCAGCGGAGATCTGGTGCAGGTGGGTGATGTTTTTGCGGTGGCGCTGACCGATATTCCACAGGGTGAAACAGGCGACGGCATGACCGAAGGTGTGTTTATGCTGCCTAAGCTGAAAACGGATGACATGAAAACGGGTAAGAAGGTTTATCTGAAGTCCGGAAAAGTTCAGCTGACTAACAGCGGCTCTGATCCGCTGGTCGGGGTTGTCTGGGCAGATGCCGGAACCAGTGCAGAAGAAGTGCCGGTAAAACTCAATGTCTGATCCCTTTTCCCGGCTGGTAGCGCGTATGGATGCGATCACGGTCAGAAAGATGGGAAAGACAGCCTCGATTAATGATGTCGATATGACTGTGATCCCGGGAGAAACACTGGCAGAGCTGAATGCTCTGTCCGGACCTGCGGTCTCTCTGGTGGTGTTTTCTTCGGGATACCGCCCACGGCGCGGGGATCGCGTTGTTTATGACGGACAACAATGGACGGTCACACGGCATGAACGCTTTAACGGTAAGCCAATGATCTTTATTGAGTAAAGAGGTATGGGATGAAGGGGCTTGAGAATGCCATCCGCAATCTGAACAGCCTTGATACCCGTATGGTGCCACAGGCCAGCGCATGGGCGATAAACCGTGTGGCACAGAAAGCGGTCTCGGTTGCCACCCGGCAGGTTGCCGGGAATACCGTTGCGGGAGATAACCAGGTGAAAGGGATCCCCCTGAAACTGGTACGTCAGCGTGTCCGGGTGTTTAAAGCCAGTCCGTCAGGAAAAATGACGGCCAGGATCCGCGTTAACCGGGGCAATCTGCCCGCCATCAAACTGAACACAACACGGCGGCGTGCTGGTGAAGGACTGAGAGTGGGAAAATACTTTTTCCGGGGGGCATTTGTTCAGCAACTGGCGAATGGCCGCTGGCATGTTCTGAGGCGTCTTCCTGAAGCGCGTTTTGCAACAGGGCATGACCATCAGGGCAGGCCAAGAAAAAATCGTCTTCCTGTGGAGGTAGTGAAAATCCCGCTGTCCGGACCGCTGACACAGGCATTTGAAGATGCCCGCGACCGCATCATTGCTGCGGAAATGCCGAAACAGCTGGGGTATGCACTGAAACAACAACTGAGGTTATGGCTGACCCGATGAACCGACATACACAAATCCGCCAGGTCGTACTGGCACGCCTTCGGGAACAGTGTGGAGACAGCGCCACGTTTTTTGACGGGCTTCCGGCATTTGTTGATGCGCAGGAACTGCCTGCCGTGGCGGTGTGGCTGAGTGATGCTCAGTACACCGGAAAAATGACGGATGAAGATGACTGGCAGGCTGTTCTGCATATTGCTGTCTTCATCCGGGCACAGGCACCGGATTCAGAGCTGGATATGTGGATGGAGAGCACCATTTTCCCGGCCCTGAATGATGTACCGGCACTTTCCGGACTCATCGACACCCTGATCCCACTCGGTTTTAACTATCAACGTGATAATGAGATGGCCACCTGGGCGATGGCGGAAATCACGTACCAGATCACGTACACGAATTAAGGAGGTGGCAATGACCACACCAAATCCACTGGCAAAGACGAAAGGTGCGGGGACGACGTTCTGGATGTATACCGGCAACGGCGACGCATTTGCGAACCCTTTGTCGGACACTGACTGGCTGCGTCTTGCGATGGTGAAGGATCTGCAACCTGGCGAAATGACCGCTGATGCAGAAGATGATACTTATCTCGATGATGAAGATGCAGACTGGAAAACGACAACCCAGGGGCAGAAATCAGTCGGTGATACTTCGGCGACGCTGGCCTGGCGTCCGGGTGACAGCGGGCAGAAAAAACTGGTTCAGTTGTTCGACTCCGGTGAAGTCTGCGCGTTTCGTATCAAATATCCCAACGGTACTGTTGATGTTTTCCGTGGCTGGCTGAGTTCACTGGGTAAAACCATTGCCTCAAAAGACGTGATGACCCGCACTGTGAAAATCAGCGGTGTGGGGCGTCCGTATCTGGCAGAGGAAGGCACTGAAACAGTGAGCGTTACCGGGCTGACGGTGGCACCGGCATCTGCCAGTGTAAAAGTGGGAGCAACCACCACGCTGACCTTTACAGTAAAACCTGACGGAGCCAGTGACAAAGCGATCAGTGTGCATTCGTCAGATCCACAGACTGCCACGGTGACCCTGAACGGGCTTGTAGCCACGGTGAAAGGCGTGAAGCAGGGCAGTGTCAGCATTGTGGGCATGACCGCTGACGGGAATTTTGTGGCTGTGGCTGCGGTGACTGTCAGCGCCGCAGGTTAACAGGACGATACTCATCATTTGCCCCGGCTATCCGGGGCTTTTTTGCAGGTGGAGAACATGATGTTTCTGAAACAGGGCACGTTTAATTATGAAAAACAGTCCGTGGTGCTCAGTGAGCTGTCCGGGCTGCAGAGAATTGAATATCTGGCGTTTGTTCAGCAGCGAACGGCAAAGTTTGATGCCGGTGAGGGAGAACTGCCGGAGGCTGAACGACAGATTGCTTTTCTGCGGATGGGGATGGATATCAATGCCTGGCTGGTTTCCCGCTCACTGTGGAATGCGGATCAGTCTAAGGATGTAGAGACGCTTTGCGCATCCGTTATTACAACATGGTCGTATGATGCCCTGGGTGCGGGGGCGGAGATGGTTCTGTCGCTGAGCGGTATGGGGGCCATTGAGAATGCCGGGGATGATGAGCATGAGGCGCTGACGCCGGAAAAGTCCTGACGCGGGAAATGCAGTTTGTCATGCGGCTTGCCCGGGAGTTCCGGCGGGCAGACTGGCGGCGGATGCTGTCGGAAATGTCGGCCACTGAGCTTGGTGAGTGGGGCGATTATTTCCGGATGCAGAGCTTCAGTGATGTGTGGATGGATGCGCAGTTTGCCTCGCTGAAGGCATTGATCGTGAGAATGGTGTCCGGCAGCAGTGATGCTGCGGTGGCTGATTTCAGCCTTTTACCGGAAGAGAACGGGATACCGGAGCGAACGGACGAAGAACTGATGCATCTTGGGGAAGGTATTTCCGGAGGTGTGCGTTATGGACCAGATAGCCAACCTGGTCATTGATTTGGGGATTGATGCGGCAGAGTTTAAAAATGAAATCCCCCGTATCAAAAACCTTCTGAATGGTGCAGCCAGCGATGCAGAACGGTCTTCTGCCCGTATGCAGCGTTTTATGGAGCGTCAGACTCAGGCCGCCCGGCAGACAACGCAGGCGGCGTCTTCGGCTGCAACAGCCGCATCCGTCCATGCGCAGACGGTGGAGAAGAACGCACAGGCTCATGAACGCATGGCCCGCGAGGTGGAGAAAACCCGCCAGCGCATGGAGGCGCTGAGCCAGAAAATGCGCGAGGAACAGGCGCAGGCCATGGCTCTGGCGGAGGCTCAGGATAAAGCGGCTGCTGCGTTTTATCGTCAGATTGACAGTGTGAAACAGGCCAGTGCGGGTCTGCAGGAATTACAGCGTATTCAGCAGCAGATCCGACAGGCCAGAAACAGTGGCGGGATTGGTCAGCAGGATTATCTGGCGCTGATTTCTGAGGTTACGGCGAAAACCCGTGTTCTTACACAGGCTGAGGAAGAGGCTACCCGACAGAAAGTGGCGTTTATCCGTCAGCTTAAAGAGCAGGCAACCCGCCAGAATCTTTCTTCTTCTGAGTTGCTTCGTGCTAAGGCTGCCCAGTTGGGGGTAAGCAGTGCTGCAGAAGTGTATATCCGCAAAATGGAGCAGGCAGGAAAAGCCACGCATTCGCTGGGGCTGAAAAGTGCAGCGGCCCGTCAGGAGATAGGCGTTCTGATAGGTGAACTGGCCCGCGGAAATTTAGGTGCGCTGAGGGGATCCGGAATAACGCTGGCTAACCGTGCCGGGTGGATAGACACACTGATGTCACCGAAAGGCATGATGCTTGGCGGGGTTATTGGCGGTATTGCCGCGGCTGTCTATGGTCTGGGTAAAGCCTGGTATGACGGTCAGAAGGAGGGGGAAGAATTTAACCGCCAGCTGTCGCTGACGGGGCATTATGCCGGAGTCACTGCCGGGCAGCTGTGGACGCTCAGTCGTGCTATTTCCGGGAATGGTATCACGCAACATGCTGCAGCCGGTGCGCTGGCTCAGGTGGTGGGGAGTGGTGCATTTCGTGGAAACGATATCGGTATGGTGGCGAGAGCTGCCGCACAGATGGAGCGATCGGTTGGCCAGTCGGTCAGCGATACCATAAATCAGTTTAAGCGGCTGAAGGATGATCCTGTAAATGCCGCGAAGTCTCTGGACAATGAGCTGCATTTTCTTACTGCCACTCAGCTTGAGCAGATACGCGTCCTTGGAGAGCAGGGGCGGTCCAGTGATGCGGCACGGATAGCCATGTCTGCACTGGCAGAGGAAACCGGTCGGCGTACTGCGGATATTGATAATAACCTCAATGCGCTGGGCAGTACGCTGCAAACTTTGTCTGACTGGTGGAAGCAGTTCTGGGATGCGGCCATGAATATTGGTCGTGAAGACTCGCTGGATGAACAGATTTCCGCTTTACAGGAGAAAGTGTCGCGGGCGAAAAGACTCCCCTGGACGGCATCATCTTCTCAGGTTGAGTACGATCAGCAGCGTCTTAACGAGCTTCAGGAGAAAAAACGCCAGAAGGATTTGCAGGATGCAAAAGAGCAGGCAGAGCGGAATTATCAGGAGCAACAGAAACGCCGTAATGCTGAAAATGCTGCACTGAACCGGATGAATGAAACGGAAGCAGCACGACATCAGCGTGAAATTGCGCGTATTAATGCCATGCAGTACGCCGATCAGGCTGTCAGGGATGCGGCGATACAACGTGAAAATGAACGTTACGAGAAAGCCCTGGCATCCGGTAAGAAAAAAACACGCGAAACCCGTAATGATGAGGCCACCCGGTTATTGCTGCAGTACAGTCAGCAACAGGCACAGGTGGAAGGACAGATTGCTGCTGCCAGACAGTCAGCAGGCATTGCCACGGAAAGGATGACAGAAGCGCATAAACAGCTTCTGGCTCTGCAGCAGCGCATCAGCGACCTGGACGGGAAAAAACTGACGGCAGATGAAAAGAGTGTGCTGGCCCGTAAAGATGAACTGATTCAGGCACTGACGCTGCTGGATGTAAAACAGCAGGAGCTTCAGAAACAGACGGCACTCAACGAGCTGAAGAAAAAAACAATTCAGCTGACCAGTCAACTGACTGAAGAAGAGCGCGCTCAGCGTCAGCAACATGACCTGGATATCGCCACGGTGGGTATGGGTGATCAGCAGCGGCAGCGATATCAGGTACAACTGAGTCTTCGCCAGAAATACCAGCAACAGCTGGAGCAGTTGAGGCGGGATAGTGAGCAGAAAGGGACATATAACACGGATGACTACAGAAAGGCCGAGCAGGCGCTGACGGAGAGCCTGAACCGACAACTGAATGAGAATCGCCGTTACTGGCAACAGCTTGAAGTTGTGCAGGGTAACTGGAAAAACGGAGTCCTGCGTGCATTTCAGGATTTTACCGTGGATGCAGATAATACGGCAGGAACAGCAGAACAGGTGTTCTCGTCAGCCTTCAGCAACATGGGAAATGGCCTGGCAACTTTTGTCACTACCGGCAAACTCAATTTCAAATCCTTCACCTCTTCTGTGCTGTCAGATATGGCGAAAATCCTGGCGCAGGCAACCATGATGAAATCGATAAAAGGGATTGGCAGTGTACTGGGATTTGATCTCAGCAGCCTTTCCCTGAATGCCAATGGGGGGATTTATCAGTCTGCTGATTTGAGTCGCTACAGTGGCACGGTGGTTAACCGTCCGACGTTTTTTGCTTTTGCAAAAGGCGCGGGTGTGATGGGGGAAGCTGGACCTGAAGCCATTCTGCCACTGCGTCGTGGTGCTGACGGTAAGCTGGGGGTTGTGGCGGATATTGGTGGTTCAGGTATGGCGATGTTTGCCCCGCAGTACAACATCGAGATCAATAACGATGGCACGAACGGGCAGATAGGTCCGGCTGCCCTGAAGGTGGTTTATGACCTTGGGAAAAAAGCGGCAGCGGACTTTATGCAACAGCAGGCCCGTGATGGTGGTCGGTTAAGTGGAGCATATCGGTAATGGAGACGTTTCACTGGAAAGTGCGCCCGGATATGAATGTGGTATCAGAGCCGAAAGTGGTGACAGTGAAGCTGGGCGATGGTTATGAACAGCGTCGTGCGGCGGGACTGAATAACCAGTTGTCGACTTACAGCGTGACGATACGTGTTCGTAAATGTGAACACCCATCTTTAAAAGCCTTTCTGGAACGGCACGGTGGCGTCCGCGCATTTCAGTGGACGCCACCTTATGACTGGAAGCCGATCAGGGTGGTTTGTCGTAAATGGTCGGCAAGCGTGGGGGCGTTGTGGGTAACCATAACGGCAGATTTTGAACAGGTCGTGGCATAGGAGGCTCTGATGCAGGATATTCCACAGGAAACACATCATGAGACGACACGCCTCACTCAGTCAGCCCAGGTGGTGCTCTGGGAAATCGATCTGACAGAGGTCGGTGGTGAACGTTATTTTTTCTGTAATGAGCAGAACGAAAAAGGTGAGCCGGTCACCTGGCAGGGGCGGCAGTATCAGGCATACCCCATTCAGGGGACAGGATTTGAACTGAACGGCAAGGGCAGTGCTGCCCGTCCGACACTGACGGTTTCTAACCTGCACGGTATGGTCACCGGTATGGCAGAAGATCTGCAGAGTCTGGTCGGCGGAACGGTGGTCCGGCGTAAGGTTTACGCCCGTTTTCTGGATGCGGTGAACTTCGTCAACGGAAACAGTGATGCCGACCCGGAGCAGGAGGTGATCAGCAGCTGGCGCATCGAGCAGTGCAGTGAACTGAGTGCGGTCAGTGCTTCTTTTGTACTGTCCACGCCGACGGAAACGGATGGCGCTGTTTTTCCGGGGCGTATCATGCTGGCCAACACCTGCACCTGGACCTATCGCGGTGATGAGTGCGGTTATAACGGTCCGGCTGTCGCGGATGAATATGACCAGCCGACGTCCGATATCACGAAGGATAAATGCAGCAAATGCCTGAGCGGCTGTAAGTTTCGCAATAACGTCGGCAACTTTGGCGGTTACCTTTCCATTAACAAACTTTCGCAGTAAATCCCATGACAGAGACAGAATCAGCGATTCTGGCGCACGCCCGGCGATGTGCGCCAGCGGAGTCGTGCGGCTTCGTGGTGAGAACGCCGGAGGGAGAAAGATATTTTCCCTGCGTGAATATCTCCGGTGAGCCGGAGGCGTATTTCCGGATGGCTCCGGAGGACTGGCTGCGGGCAGAAATGCAGGGTGAGATTGTGGCGCTGGTCCACAGTCACCCCGGTGGTCTGCCCTGGCTGAGTGAGGCTGACCGGCGGCTGCAGGTGCAGAGTTATTTGCCGTGGTGGCTGGTCTGCCGCGGGGCGATTCACAAGTTCCGCTGTGTGCCACATCTTACCGGGCGGCGCTTTGAGCACGGGGTGACGGACTGTTACACGCTGTTCCGGGATGCATACCATCTGGCGGGAATTGAGATGCCGGATTTTCATCGCGGGGATGACTGGTGGCGTCACGGTCAGAATCTCTATCTGGATAATCTGGAGGCCACAGGGCTGTATCAGGTGCCGTTGTCAGCGGCGCAGCCGGGCGATGTGCTGCTGTGCTGTTTTGGTTCATCGGTGCCGAATCATGCCGCCATTTACTGTGGTGACGGCGAGCTGCTGCACCATATTCCTGAACAACTGAGCAAACGAGAGAGGTATACCGACAAATGGCAGCGACGCACACACTCCCTCTGGCGTCACCGGGCATGGCACGCATCTGCCTTTACGGGGATTTGCAACGATTTGGCCGCCGCATCGACCTTCGTGTGAAAACGGGGGCCGAAGCCATCCGGGCGCTGGCCACACAGCTCCCGGCGTTTCGTCAGAAACTGAATGACGGCTGGTATCAGGTGCGCATTGCCGGGCGTGATGCAGGTGAAACCGAATTATCTGCCCGTCTTAATGAGCCGCTGGCAAATGGTGCCGTGATCCATATCGTGCCGCGTCTGGCGGGAGCTAAAAGTGGCGGTGTATTTCAGGTGGTGCTGGGGGCGGCGTTGATTGCGGTGGCATGGTGGAACCCTGTGGGCTGGCTGGGTGCCGCGGCTGTATCGGGCATGTATGCGGCAGGGGCCAGTATGATCCTGGGCGGTGTGGCGCAGATGCTGGCACCGAAAGCCAGGACGTCCACGGCAGCCAGTACAGATAACGGCAAACAGAACACCTATTTTTCCTCACTGGATAACATGGTTGCTCAGGGCAATGTTTTGCCTGTTCTGTACGGTGAAATGCGTGTGGGGTCGCGGGTGGTTTCTCAGGAGATCAGCACGGCAGACGAAGGGGATGGTGGTCAGGTTGTGGTGATTGGTCGCTGATGCAAAATGTTTTATGTGAAACCGCCTGCGGGCGGTTTTGTCGTTTATGGAGCATGACGAATGGGTAAAGGCAGCAGTAAGGGGCATACCCCGCGCGAAGCGAAGGACAACCTGAAATCCACGCAGTTGCTGAGTGTGATCGATGCCATCAGCGAAGGGCCGATTGAAGGTCCAGTGGATGGATTAAAAAGCGTGCTGCTGAACAGTACACCGGTGCTGGACAGTGAGGGGAATACCAACATCTCCGGTGTCACGGTGGTGTTCCGGGCAGGTGAGCAAGAACAGACACCGCCAGAGGGATTTGAATCATCAGGTTCTGAGACGGTACTGGGTACGGAAGTGAAATACGACACGCCGATCACCCGGACCATCACGTCTGCAAACATCGACCGTCTGCGCTTTACCTT
The DNA here is from genome assembly GCF_013368855.2 of Escherichia sp. 93.0816. Taxonomy (NCBI): domain Bacteria; kingdom Pseudomonadati; phylum Pseudomonadota; class Gammaproteobacteria; order Enterobacterales; family Enterobacteriaceae; genus Escherichia; species Escherichia sp. 93.0816. The sequence continues at coordinate 15,694 of NZ_JABWNC020000009.1, forward strand.
CGGTGTGCAGGCACTGGTGGAAACCACCTCAAAGGGTGACAGGAATCCGTCGGAGGTCCGACTGCTGGTTCAGATACAGCGTAACGGTGGCTGGGTGACAGAAAAAGACATCACCATTAAGGGCAAAACCACGTCGCAGTATCTGGCCTCGGTGGTGGTGGATAACCTGCCGCCGCGCCCGTTCAATATCCGGATGCGCAGGATGACACCGGACAGCACCACAGACCAGCTGCAGAACAAAACGCTCTGGTCGTCATACACCGAAATTATCGATGTGAAACAGTGCTACCCGAACACGGCACTGGTCGGCGTGCAGGTGGACTCGGAGCAGTTCGGCAGCCAGCAGGTGAGCCGTAATTATCATCTGCGCGGGCGTATTCTGCAGGTGCCGTCGAATTATAACCCGCAGACGCGGCAATACAGCGGTATCTGGGACGGAACGTTTAAACCGGCATACAGCAACAACATGGCCTGGTGTCTGTGGGATATGCTGACCCACCCGCGCTACGGCATGGGGAAACGTCTTGGTGCGGCGGATGTGGATAAATGGGCGCTGTATGTCATCGGCCAGTACTGCGACCAGTCGGTGCCGGACGGTTTTGGCGGCACGGAGCCGCGCATCACCTGTAACGCTTACCTGACCACGCAGCGTAAGGCGTGGGATGTGCTCAGTGATTTCTGCTCGGCGATGCGCTGTATGCCGGTATGGAACGGGCAGACGCTGACGTTCGTGCAGGACCGACCGTCGGATAAGGTGTGGACCTATAACCGCAGTAATGTGGTGATGCCTGATGATGGCGCGCCGTTCCGCTACAGCTTCAGCGCCCTGAAGGACCGCCATAATGCCGTTGAGGTGAACTGGATTGACCCGGATAACGGCTGGGAGACGGCAACAGAGCTTGTGGAGGATACGCAGGCCATTCTCCGTTACGGTCGTAATGTCACGAAGATGGATGCCTTTGGCTGTACCAGCCGGGGGCAGGCACACCGCGCCGGGCTGTGGCTGATTAAAACGGAGCTGCTGGAAACGCAGACAGTGGACTTCAGCGTGGGCGCAGAAGGGCTTCGCCATGTACCGGGCGATGTCATTGAAATCTGTGATGATGACTATGCGGGTATCAGCATCGGTGGTCGCGTGCTGGCGGTGAACAGCCAGACCCGGACGCTGACGCTCGACCGTGAAATCACGCTGCCATCCTCCGGTACCACGCTGATAAGCCTGGTTGACGGAAGTGGCAATCCGGTCAGCGTGGAGGTTCAGTCCGTCACCGACGGCGTGAAGGTAAAAGTGAGCCGTGTTCCTGACGGTGTTGCTGAATACAGCGTATGGGGGCTGAAGCTGCCGACGCTGCGCCAGCGACTGTTCCGCTGCGTGAGTATCCGTGAGAACGACGACGGCACGTATGCCATCACCGCCGTGCAGCATGTACCGGAAAAAGAAGCCATCGTGGATAACGGGGCGCACTTTGACGGCGACCAGAGTGGCACGGTGAATGGTGTCACGCCGCCAGCGGTGCAGCACCTGACCGCAGAAGTCACTGCAGACAGCGGGGAATATCAGGTGCTGGCGCGATGGGACACGCCGAAGGTGGTGAAGGGCGTGAGCTTTATGCTTCGTCTGACCGTGGCAGCGGATGACGGCAGTGAGCGGCTGGTCAGCACGGCCCGGACGACGGAAACCACATACCGCTTCACGCAACTGGCGCTGGGAAACTACAGGCTGACAGTCCGGGCGGCAAATGCCTGGGGGCAGCAGGGCGATCCGGCATCGGTATCGTTCCGGATTGCCGCACCGGCAGCGCCGTCGCGGATTGAGCTGACGCCGGGCTATTTTCAGATAACCGCCACGCCGTATCTTGCCGTTTATGATCCGACGGTACAGTTTGAGTTCTGGTTCTCGGAAAAGCGGATTGCGGATATCAGGCAGGTTGAAACCACAGCTCGCTATCTTGGCACGGCGCTGTACTGGATAGCTGCCAGTATCAATATCAAGCCGAGCCATGATTATTATTTTTACATCCGCAGTGTGAACACCGTTGGCAAATCGGCATTCGTGGAGGCTGTTGGCCAGCCGAGTGATGATGCATCCGGCTATCTGGATTTTTTCAAAGGAGAGATAGGGAAAACCCATCTGGCTCAGGAGTTGTGGACGCAGATTGATAACGGTCAGCTTGCGCCTGACCTGGCGGAAATCAGAACGTCTATCACGGATGTCAGTAATGAAATCACGCAGACCGTCAATAAGAAACTGGAAGACCAGAGTGCAGCGATCCAGCAGATACAGAAGGTTCAGGTTGATACAAATAATAACCTGAACAGCATGTGGGCTGTGAAGCTGCAGCAGATGCAGGACGGACGCCTTTATATCGCGGGTATTGGTGCCGGTATTGAAAACACCCCTGACGGCATGCAGAGTCAGGTGCTGCTGGCGGCAGACAGGATTGCGATGATTAATCCTGCGAATGGCAACACAAAGCCGATGTTTGTTGGGCAGGGCGATCAGATATACATGAATGAAGTGTTCCTGAAATATCTGACGGCTCCCACCATTACCAGCGGCGGTAATCCTCCGGCATTTTCCCTGACACCGGACGGGCGGCTGACGGCGAAAAATGCCGATATCAGCGGTAACGTGAATGCGAACTCCGGGACGCTCAACAACGTCACGATTAACGAGAACTGTCGGGTTCTGGGAAAACTGTCCGCCAACCAGATTGAAGGCGATCTCGTTAAAACAGTGGGCAAAGCTTTCCCCCGGGACTCCCGTGCACCGGAGCGGTGGCCATCAGGGACCATTACCGTCAGGGTTTATGACGATCAGCCGTTTGACCGGCAAATTGTTATTCCAGCGGTGGCTTTCAGCGGTGCCAGACATGAGCGGGAGAATAGCGATACTTATTCGTCATGCCGCCTGATAGTGAAGAAAAACGGGGCTGAAATTTATAACCGAACGGCTCTGGATAATACGCTGATATACACGGGTGTTATTGATATGCCTGCAGGCAGTGGCGTAATGACACTGGAATTTTCTGTATCAGCATGGTGGGTAAATGACTGGTATCCCACAGCAAGTATCAGCGATTTGCTGGTTGTTGTGATGAAGAAAGCCACTGCAGGCATCACGATTAGCTGAATTTTATAACCCAGATACGGGCGCCAGAAATGGCGCCTTTTTTATTGCAGAAAAGCGAGAGGTAATTATGCGTAAATTATGTGCTGTTATTCTGTCCGCAGTAGTCTGGCTGGTTGCCGCTGGTACGCCAGCGAGCGCAGCAGAGCATCAGTCCACACTAAGCGCCGGGTATCTTCAGTCCCATACTGATATGCCCGGCAACGATGACCTGAAGGGCATTAACGTGAAATACCGTTATGAATTTACGGACACGCTGGGGCTGGTGACGTCATTCAGCTATGCCGGAGACAATAATCGCCAGATTACCCGTTACAGCGATACCCGCTGGCATGAAGATTCAGTGCGTAACCGCTGGTTCAGCATTATGGCGGGGCCGTCTGTACGCGTGAATGAATGGTTCAGTGCTTATGCGATGGCAGGTGTGGCTTACAGCCGTGTTTCGACGTTCTCCGGGGATTATCTCCGCGTAACTGACAACAAGGGGAAAACGCACGATGTGCTGACCGGAAGTGATGACGATCGCCACAGCAACACGTCTCTGGCGTGGGGAGCTGGCGTGCAGTTTAACCCGACCGAATCCGTGGCCATTGATATTGCTTATGAAGGTTCCGGCAGTGGCGACTGGCGTACTGACGGTTTCATCGTGGGTGTCGGTTATAAATTCTGATTAGCCAGGTAACACAGTGTTATGACAGCCCGCCGGTTCAGGCGGGCTTTTTTGTGGAGTGGATATGGCAGCAGTAAAAATCTCAGGCGTGCTGAAAGACGGTGCAGGAAAACCAATACAGAACTGCACTATTCAGCTCAAAGCAAAGCGTAACAGCACCACGGTACTGGTGAACACGGTGGCCTCTGAAAATCCGGATGAAGCCGGGCGTTACAGCATGGATGTTGAGCATGGCCAGTACAGCGTCACCCTGCTGGTTGAAGGTTTTCCGCCTTCACATGCCGGGATCATTACCGTCTATGAAGGTTCCAGACCAGGTACGCTGAATGATTTTCTCGGTGCCATGACGGAAGATGACGTCATGCCGGAGGCATTGCGTCGTTTTGAGGCAATGGTGGAAGAAGCGGCACACAACGCCGAAGCCGCCTCTCAGAGCGCAGCGGCGGCAAAGAAATCCGAAACTGCAGCGGCATCATCGAAGAACGCGGCGAAAACCTCAGAAACGAATGCAGCTAACAGCGCACAGGCAGCAGCGGCCTCACAGACTGCATCGGCAAACTCCGCGACAGCAGCCCAAAAATCAGAAACCAACGCGAAAAATAGCGAAACAGCCGCAAAGACGAGCGAAACCAACGCGAAGTCCAGCCAGACGGCAGCGAAAACCAGCGAAACGAATGCCAAAGCCAGTGAAACTGCGGCAAAAAACAGCCAGGTTGCAGCAGCTGAAAGCGAGAGTGCCGCTGCCGGTTCTGCGACTTCAGCTGCTGGATCAGCAACTGCTGCGGCTAACAGCCAGAAAGCTGCGAAGACGAGTGAAACTAACGCAAAGTCCAGCCAGACGGCAGCGAAGACCAGCGAAACGAATGCCAAAGCCAGCGAAACTGCGGCGAAAAACAGTCAGGATGCAGCGGCCCAAAGCGAGAGTGCCGCAGCTGGTTCTGCAAGTGCGGCGGCTTCTTCTGCCACTGCATCAGCCAACAGTCAAAAAGCTGCAAAAACCAGTGAAACCAACGCAAAGGCGAGCGAGACTGCGGCTGCGAACTCAGCGAAAGCATCGGCAGCAAGCCAGACGGCAGCTAAAGCAAGCGAAGATGCAGCCAGAGAGTACGCAAGCCAGGCTGCGGAGCCGTATAAATATGTCTTACAGCCGCTGCCTGATGTGTGGATACCATTTAACGATTCGCTGGATATGATTACGGGCTTTTCGCCATCATATAAAAAGATTGTTATTGGTGATGATGAAATAACGATGCCTGGCGATAAGGTTGTAAAGTTTAAACGCGCATCGAAAGCAACCTATATTAATAAATCTGGTGTGCTGACAGAGGCTGCCATTGACGAGCCACGATTTGAACGTGATGGCCTGCTTATTGAGGGGCAAAGAACGAACTTCTTCCCGAACAGTACAGACCCTTTGAAGTGGAATAAGTCAACTTCACTGGACGTTACAGAAACAGGCACAGATAGTTTCGGTTTTAATTATGGCCGGTTTGTCGTACAGGATTCGATTGTTGGCACAAGTAAAGCGCATACCATTATAGGGCTGTATTCAAGTACCGGAGGGGTTGATACTTCAGGTGACGAAAAGTATGTAACTATATCCTGTCGGGTAAAAAGTGAAGTTGATAATATCGCCGTTCGTATTTTATTTGAACATTATGATGGGGAAGTAAGGACATCAATAGGAACAGCAAGCCTGAACCTTACCACCCGCATAATTAGCAAGACGGGTCAGACAAGCCGTGTTACAGCAAGGTCTGTTAAGGATGATGCAACTGGCTGGATATTTTTTGAGGCTACATTAAAAGCAGATACAACAGAAAATACGGTTGGTGGTTTTGTCCAGTATTCTCCGGATACAGGGCAGATGGTTACATCAGGGGATTATCTCGATGTAACCACTCCACAGATTGAGGCTGGTACAGGCGCATCATCTTTTATTGTTACGGGGACGGCACCGGCAACGCGGGCAAGCGATATGGTGACAGTCCCAATCAAGAATAACCTTTATAATCTTCCTTTTACGGTTCTTTGTGAGGTACATAAGAACTGGTATAAAACGCCAAATGTAGCGCCGCGTGTTTTTGACACCGGCGGTCATCAAACCGGAGCGGCAATTATTATTGGATTCGGTTCTTCAGCAGATTACGACGGATTTCCTTATTGCGATATTGGAGGAGCTAACAGACGGGTAAACGAAAACGCATTGCTTGAAAAAATGGTTATGGGGATGCGTGTAAAGTCAGATCAGTCTACGTGCTCAGTAAGTAACGGGCGTATATCCAGCGAAACAAAAACCACATGGTCCTATATTCAGAACACCGCAATTATCCGTATTGGAGGCCAAACTACAGCCGGGTTACGTCATTTATTTGGTCATGTCAGGAATTTCAGAATATGGCACAAGGCATTGACTGATGCTCAGGTGGGGGAGTCAATCTAATGAAAGATTTAACACTCAAATTTGCCGACAGAGCCGACTTTTCGGCCTTTATGGAGAGTATTGGCTATTATGATGACGAGTCGATGCAGGATGATATTCTTATTGACGTGATAGGTAACGTGTACAAAGAAACCGGAGAACTGAATGAAGATGGCGAACCGGTATGTGTTAAGGAAGACGGATATTTTGTAAACGTGCGCATCATTAATGATGTGAAAACACCGTCAATATTCGATGAATACGTGGTTGCTGTTGAGCATCAACTTCGTGGCTGGATGTGAGGAAGAATAATGGCTACATCGACAGTAATTCCTGATGACATCAAAACGCTAAAATCCGATGTTAGTAAACTAAAAAACGATCAAGGAAGCTACGCAACAAAATCATATGTAGACAGCAAAGATGAAACCGTTGGTGACTGGTCTGCTTCATGGTATCAGCAGGTATTGCCAACTAGCGGAGCTATATTTGGGAGAAAACTCCGCTCAACTCACCGGACGGCAGGTGTTGAGGATGCGTATTGCGAACTATACCTCAAAAAATGGATAGACAGTCCAGGTAACGCAATGGCGCGCCTTAACCTGAACGATAACGGGACAAACATTTGCTGGGACTTTACCAACCTTTATGGCGGTACGATGATTTTTCCCGGTGACAGCGGATACCTCAAAATGGGTAACTGCCTTATGTCATACAGCAAGCGTGGAAGTAACGCGCTTATTAAATTTGATTACACCGACACATTACAGATCAAATATGCTAATCATGGGTCAACCATGACATTAAACACACAGGGAACCGCTCACGCTGGCGTAACAACTCGACTATGGGGCAATTCTAGCCGTCCGGTTGTTTATGAAGTTGGCGTAGATGAGGCTCTGTATATGTTCTACGCACAGAAAACTACCAGCAATACCTACGAATTAACGGTTAACGGCGCGTGCAATGCAAGTGCATTTAATCAAGGCTCTGACCGGGATCTGAAAGACAATATTCAGGTGATAGATAATGCAACCGACCGCATTCGTAAAATGAACGGCTATACATACACGCTTAAAGAAAACGGTATGCCTTACGCTGGTGTTATTGCACAAGAAACCCTGGAAGCCATCCCCGAAGCCGTAGGGTCTATGATGAAATATCCAGACGGCGGGAGTGGATTAGATGGAGAAGAAGGTGAACGGTATTACACTGTAGATTATTCTGGTGTTACTGGCTTGCTTGTTCAGGTAGCCAGAGAGTCAGACGACAGAATAACAGCACTGGAAGAAGAAAACGCAGAATTAAGACAAAGATTATCTGCAATTGAGGCGGCGCTTGCGTCTAAATAATATTAATGGGCCGAGCGCCCCGTTTTATTGGGTAGGATGAAAATGGATATAACACCTTTCCTTCATGCTCTTTGTGCTGTGGCTGCGCAGCTACTGATTGGTCTTTTTACCGGGAACTGGGCTTACGGAGCGATAGCCGGTTGTACGTTCTTCATTGCGCGTGAACACACCCAGGCAGAATATCGCTGGATTGAAATGTTCGGGCATGGCAAGCGTATGAATATGCCGTGGTGGGGCGGTTTTGATCCACGTGCATGGGATGTGGCAAGCCTGATGGATTTTGCTGTGCCGGTGGTGGCGTGTCTGCTGATCTGGATGTTGATCCGTTAAATATAAAAAGTAAAAAGCCGCAGTAACTTGTCATGATAGGATACTGCGGCTGGCTGGTTAACTTTCGATAGTGCGAGTATTGAATGATTTCCAGCCGTTACCGATTTTACGTGTTAATTAGTGAACAAACCACTCGTCAGCAGACTCCCAGGTATCTTTCAGAGTTTCCTGAACAAAAGTTTTAGCTGAATCTTTATCGGCGGTGCGCGTAACAGAAAGGCCATCGTTGCTGGTGGCTTTTACGATCACCTCTACATCGTCATAACGTTTACTGATGCGTCGGGTTAATTCTTCCTTTAACGCATCCACAGCACCGGTTGGCATTTTAGTCATTTTTTCTTTGGCTATGCAGATTTCAATACGCATAAAAGTCCCTCTATACTGTGTTTGTATACAGTGTTATTTTTAACTGTATGGATAAACAGTGTCAAGAGGTCTTATTTCTGCTCTTTTGGAGCTCTTCAAAACGATTATGTAAAGATTTCGGATACAGTTCGGTATATACCTGCCATAGCACGTTTAATGAACGATGCCCTGTAACTTGGGCGACTTCCTCAATACTAAAACCAGCCTCAAATAAGCGACTTGCCCCTTCTCTACGCAAATCATGGTATCGCAGATCTTTAATACCTAATTTGCTTCTTACCCTCTGAAATCCCGCAGTAACAGAAGTGCTGTTATATGGAAAAATGAATTCCGATTTTTGGGGCTGTCGTTGGACGATATCCCAGGCTTCCCCAAGCAAGGCTACTTTCATGTGGTTGCCTTCCTTTTTGCGTGGATCTTTCCTGTCTCTTACGAGTATAGATTTTTGTTCCTGGTCGAGATCTTCCCATCGTAACCGGCATACTTCTCCGATTCGCATACAGGACCACACAGAAAATTTGAGGATATCAACGAACGGAATTTTTGAGCATTTATGTGTAGATCGTTGTTGAAGACCTTCAATGAGCATGTCCAGTTCATCAGATGCCGGTCTACGATTACGACGGTTTGATTTACCAATCAAACCAAGTTTAAGTAGATATGGACGAGCACTTTTCGCCGGGTTTGATGTGTAATTAATTCCGTATACAGGTTTGGCCGCATCCAGAACACTGCCAAGATAACTAACATCGTGGCTGACTGTTGCTGGACCTGCACCAGCGTTGTTTCTTAGCCTACAATGTTCAATTACGTCATTTTCTGTCAGTTCGGATAGTTTGATCGCGGAGATGTCACTATCCATAAGCAGTTCCAGCACATATCTTTTAGTACGACCTGCTTTACCTCCGGCATTTGGGTCATTTAAATATTTGTGTAGTAAGTCACGGACTGTAAGTCCGTCAACTGCATTTGATGATGGAATGCCATATAGATCTAATTCCATCACTTTCTGTGTACCCCATGTTTTGGCATGGGCATGTTTAGGGAATGTTTTGCTTTCCCTGTAAGTGATAACACCTTTTTCTTTGATAATCACATTACAGCGATAGCGTGGTGTGCCATCGGATTTTAGTCGTTTCTCTATGTTATAGTACGCCATTACACGACCTCGTTATTTCGGGTTCCCATAAATCGTGGGAACCTGTGCGGGAACCTAACGCGAGAAAAATAGCCTGAAATGTTCAAAAATGCACGATAATCCTGAAACACAGAAAACTAATCAAACCAGCGCGATGCCTGAGAAAACTGGCGCTTACGGGAGTTCTCGGTTTAGCATTGCTCCTATGCTCGACTGGACGGACAGACACTGCCGTTATTTCCTGCGTCTGCTTTCCCGTAATACGCTTCTCTATACCGAAATGGTGACCACGGGGGCAATTATTCACGGTAAAGGTGATTACCTGGCGTACAGTGAAGAAGAGCATCCGGTGGCGTTGCAACTGGGTGGAAGCGATCCAGCGGCGCTGGCGCAGTGTGCGAAGCTGGCGGAAGCGCGCGGGTACGATGAAATCAACCTGAATGTCGGCTGCCCGTCTGACCGGGTACAGAACGGGATGTTTGGCGCGTGCCTGATGGGTAATGCACAACTGGTAGCCGACTGCGTGAAAGCGATGCGCGATGTAGTGTCGATTCCAGTCACGGTGAAAACGCGTATTGGTATTGACGACCAGGACAGCTATGAATTTCTTTGTGATTTCATCAACACCGTTTCCGGTAAAGGCGAATGTGAGATGTTTATCATCCACGCGCGTAAAGCCTGGCTTTCTGGTTTAAGCCCGAAAGAAAACCGCGAAATCCCGCCGCTCGATTACCCGCGCGTTTATCAACTGAAGCGTGACTTTCCGCATCTGACGATGTCGATTAACGGTGGCATCAAGTCGCTGGAAGAGGCTAAAGCGCATTTGCAACATATGGACGGTGTGATGGTCGGGCGCGAGGCGTACCAGAATCCGGGGATTCTGGCGGCGGTAGATCGAGAGATCTTTGGTTCCTCGGATACCGATGCCGATCCGGTGGCGGTGGTGCGTGCTATGTACCCATACATTGAGCGTGAGCTTAGCCAGGGGACATATCTCGGTCATATTACCCGGCATATGCTGGGTCTGTTCCAGGGTATTCCTGGTGCGCGGCAGTGGCGTCGTTATTTAAGTGAAAATGCCCATAAAGCGGGTGCTGACATTAACGTGCTGGAACATGCGCTCAAACTGGTGGCGGATAAGCGTTAATTTTTCACCACAAAGTAGTCAAATTCACTATGCCCTGCGCACCGTCGCGGGGCATATTTTTTGATAAATCATAACGTTAGGTTTTGGCATGATTCTTGTAATGGCTGCAAGAGATTTCATTTTTGGGAGAACATCATGCTGGAACTACTTTTTGTGATTGGCTTTTTTGTCATGTTGATGGTCACCGGCGTTTCGTTGCTGGGCATTATCGCCGCGCTGGTTGTGGCGACGGCCATTATGTTCCTCGGTGGTATGCTGGCGTTGATGATCAAGTTGCTGCCGTGGCTGCTATTGGCGATTGCAGTAGTGTGGGTAATAAAGGCGATTAAAGCACCAAAAGTGCCGAAATATCAGCGTTATGACCGCTGGCGTTACTAAGGGATTGTGCGGATGATCACAACCTAAGGTTTTATCCTTAGAACAAAATAGGAATTGATTATCAAATCTGTCACTATTGCGCTTCTAACAGATTCATCGTGCTGTACCCTACATACAGCCGAACTATAAAAGAAAGGGCTTCCCAGGTGGAAGCCCAATTTCTTTATGGGATCAGTAAGCTGGAACCCTGCGTCGCCCGGCTTTCCAGAATCTCATGCGCACGCCGCGCATCCTTCAACGGATATTTCTGCTGCTCTGCGACATCAACCTTAATCACGCCGCTGGCAATCAATGAAAACAGTTCGTTACTGGCTTCGGTTAACTCATCCCGCGTAGTGATATAGCCTTGCAGGGAAGGGCGTGTCACATACAGCGAGCCTTTCTGATTGAGAATGCCTAAGTTCACACCCGTCACCGCGCCTGATGAATTACCAAAACTGACCATTAACCCGCGACGTTGCAGGCAATCCAGCGACCGTTCCCAGGTATCTTTGCCTACGGAATCGTACACCACGCGCACTTTCTTGCCGTCGGTGATCTCTTTTAATCGCTCGACCAGATTTTCGTCGCGATAGTTAATTACCTGCCACGCTCCCGCTTTTAATGCACTTTGCGCTTTTTGCGCGCTGCCCACAGTGCCAATAAGTTTTGCCCCTAAGGCTTTTGCCCACTGGCAGGCAATTAAGCCCACGCCGCCAGCAGCCGCATGGAACAGGAACTGTTCGTCAGGTTTGATTTCATACGTTTTGCGCAGCAGATAATAAACCGTTAAGCCTTTCAGGAACGACGCGGCAGCTTGCTCAAAAGAGATCGCCGCTGGCAGAATTGCCGCTTTATCGGCATTGACGTTATGCACAGAACTGTAAGCCCCTAACGTTGACTGCGCATAAACCACACGATCGCCTGCTTTAATATGTTTCACGCCGCTGCCGACTTTGCTCACAATACCAGCCGCTTCGGTGCCTAATCCGCTGGGCAGCGATGGCGGCGGATAAAGGCCGCTGCGGATATACGTGTCGATAAAATTGATGCCAATGGCTTTATTTTCGACCTGGACTTCATTCTCTGCCGGATCGGCAGGAGTAAATTCCACGGTCTGAAGTACTTCCGGGCCACCGTGCTTGTGAAATTCAATTCGTGTTGCCATGTGTCCTCCAGAACGTATCGTCAGGGTCTGCTTCATATGGTAAAGTTTCGACCCATTCTTTATCTCGGTAACTCCATTCACTATGGCAGGAAATAAACCCTTCAACAAACAGCAGGCTGAACCCCGCGATCGCGATCCACAAGTTGCCGGGCTGAAAGTGCCTCCGCACTCGATCGAAGCGGAGCAGTCGGTGTTGGGCGGTTTAATGCTGGATAACGAACGCTGGGACGATGTGGCCGAGCGAGTGGTGGCAGATGATTTCTACACCCGTCCGCACCGCCATATCTTTACCGAAATGGCGCGTTTGCAGGAAAGCGGTAGCCCAATTGACCTGATCACCCTGGCGGAATCGCTGGAACGTCAGGGGCAACTTGATAGTGTTGGTGGTTTTGCTTATCTGGCGGAGCTGTCAAAAAATACGCCAAGTGCAGCGAACATCAGTGCCTATGCCGACATCGTGCGCGAACGTGCCGTTGTCCGCGAGATGATCTCTGTTGCGAATGAGATTGCCGAAGCCGGTTTTGATCCGCAAGGGCGCACCAGCGAAGACTTGCTCGACCTTGCTGAATCCCGCGTCTTTAAAATTGCCGAAAGCCGTGCCAATAAAGACGAAGGGCCGAAGAACATCGCCGATGTGCTCGACGCCACGGTGGCGCGTATTGAGCAGTTGTTTCAGCAGCCACACGATGGCGTTACCGGGGTAAATACCGGCTATGACGATCTCAACAAAAAAACCGCTGGCTTGCAGCCGTCGGATTTGATCATCGTCGCCGCGCGTCCGTCGATGGGTAAAACGACATTTGCTATGAACCTCGTCGAAAATGCGGCGATGTTGCAGGATAAACCAGTATTGATCTTCTCGCTGGAGATGCCATCGGAACAGATTATGATGCGTTCTCTGGCATCGTTGTCGCGAGTTGACCAGACCAAAATTCGTACCGGGCAACTGGATGATGAAGACTGGGCGCGCATTTCCGGCACGATGGGCATTTTGCTCGAAAAACGAAATATCTACATTGATGACTCCTCCGGCCTGACGCCAACGGAAGTGCGCTCCCGCGCACGCCGTATTGCCCGAGAACACGGTGGCATCGGACTCATCATGATCGACTACCTGCAATTGATGCGCGTACCGGCGCTTTCAGACAACCGTACGCTGGAAATTGCAGAAATCTCTCGCTCGCTAAAAGCCCTGGCGAAAGAACTGAATGTGCCGGTGGTGGCGCTGTCTCAGTTGAACCGTTCTCTGGAACAACGTGCCGACAAACGCCCGGTCAACTCCGACCTGCGTGAATCCGGTTCCATCGAGCAGGATGCGGACTTGATCATGTTTATCTATCGTGATGAGGTTTATCACGAAAACAGTGACTTAAAAGGCATCGCGGAAATTATTATCGGTAAACAACGTAACGGCCCAATCGGGACGGTACGCCTGACCTTTAACGGTCAATGGTCGCGTTTCGACAACTACGCGGGACCACAGTACGACGACGAATAATAATTATTTTATGAATTAGGTAATTAAAGCAAACACTTATCAAGGAACACAAATGCAAGCGGCAACTGTTGTGATTAACCGCCGCGCTCTGCGACACAACCTGCAACGTCTGCGTGAACTGGCACCTGCCAGTAAACTGGTTGCGGTGGTGAAAGCGAACGCCTACGGTCACGGTCTGATTGAGACCGCGCGAACGCTCCCCGATGCCGACGCCTTTGGCGTTGCCCGTCTCGAAGAAGCCCTGCGGCTTAGGGCGGGGGGCATCACGCAACCTATTTTGTTACTGGAAGGCTTTTTTGAAGCTGACGATCTGCCGACGATCTCCGCTGAACATCTGCATACCGCCGTGCATAACGAAGAACAGCTTGCTGCTCTGGAAGAGGCCAATCTGGAGGAGCCAGTTACCGTCTGGATGAAACTCGACACCGGTATGCACCGGCTGGGCGTGTTACCGGAACAAGCTGAGGCGTTTTATCAACGTCTTACGCAATGTAAAAACGTCCGTCAGCCGGTGAATATTGTCAGCCACTTTGCTCGTGCCGATGAGCCAAAATGCGGCGCGACTGAGAAACAACTCGATATCTTCAATACCTTTTGCGAAGGCAGACCTGGCAAGCGTTCAATCGCCGCATCGGGCGGAATTTTGTTATGGCCGCAGTCGCATTTTGATTGGGTGCGCCCAGGCATCATTCTTTATGGTGTATCACCGCTGGAAGATGGCTCCACCGGTGCTGATTTCGGTTGCCAGCCAGTGATGTCACTGACCTCCAGCCTGATTGCCGTGCGTGAGCATAAAGCAGGTGAACCGGTGGGCTATGGCGGCACCTGGATTAGCGAGCGCGATACCCGCCTTGGCGTGGTGGCGATGGGCTATGGCGATGGCTACCCGCGCGCCGCGCCGTCCGGTACGCCAGTGCTGGTGAACGGCCGCGAAGTGCCGATTGTTGGGCGAGTCGCGATGGATATGATCTGCGTAGATTTAGGTCCACAGGCGCAGGATAAAGCCGGGGATCAGGTCATTTTATGGGGCGAAGGTCTGCCCGTAGAACGTATCGCAGAAATGACGAAAGTGAGTGCTTACGAACTTATCACGCGCCTGACGTCAAGGGTGGCGATGAAGTACGTGGATTAATCGTTCTGCAATATTTGATTGTCTGTGCCGGATGCGGTGTGAAAACCTTATCCGGCCTGCAAAGCTATGTAAATTCAATAAATTGATACACTCTTGTCGTTCGTACCTCTGAAGGTTTTGCGTTTTTTATCAGCCTCGCTGCGTTATTAATTGCCGCTCATTGCTAAACATCCTCTCGATCTTCCCCATCTTCCGGTTTATTGTGTTTTAACCACCTGCCCGTAAACCTGGAGAACCATCGCGTGTTTCAAAAAGTTGACGCCTACGCTGGCGACCCGATTCTTTCGCTTATGGAGCGTTTTAAAGAAGACCCTCGCAGCGACAAAGTGAATTTGAGTATCGGTCTGTACTACAACGAAGACGGGATTATTCCGCAATTAAAAGCCGTCGCAGAAGCGCAAGCGCGCCTGAATGCGCAGCCGCAAGGCGCTTCACTTTATCTGCCGATGGAAGGGCTTAACAGCTATCGTCATGCTATTGCACCACTGCTGTTTGGCACTAATCATCCGGTGTTACAACAACAGCGCGTGGCGACTATTCAAACGCTTGGCGGTTCAGGGGCATTGAAAGTGGGGGCTGACTTCCTGAAACGCTACTTCCCGGATTCAGGTGTGTGGGTCAGCGATCCCACCTGGGAAAACCACGTAGCAATATTCGCCGGGGCTGGATTCGAAGTGAGCACTTACCCCTGGTATGATGAAACGACCAACGGTGTGCGCTTTGACGATCTGTTGGCGACGCTGAAAACATTGCCCGCCCGCAGTATTGTGCTGCTGCATCCGTGCTGTCATAACCCAACGGGCGCCGATCTCACTAATGACCAGTGGGATGCGGTGATTGAAATCCTCAAAACACGCGACTTAATCCCGTTCCTTGATATCGCCTATCAGGGATTTGGTGCCGGTATGGATGAAGATGCCTACGCCATTCGCGCCATTGCCAGTGCCGGATTACCTGCACTGGTAAGCAATTCATTCTCGAAAATTTTCTCCCTGTACGGCGAGCGTGTCGGCGGTCTTTCGGTGGTGTGTGAAGATGCTGAAGCCGCAGGTCGCGTGCTGGGGCAACTGAAAGCTACTGTGCGCCGTATTTACTCCAGCCCGCCGAATTTTGGTGCACAGGTAGTGGCAACGGTGCTGAACGATGAGGCGTTGAAAGCCAGTTGGCTGGCGGAAGTAGAAGAAATGCGGACCCGTATTCTGGCAATGCGGCAGCAACTGGTACAGGTGTTGAGCACTGAGATGCCGGAGCGCAATTTTGATTACCTGCTTAAGCAACGCGGCATGTTCAGCTATACCGGCTTAAGCGCCGCCCAGGTCGATCGCCTGCGCGAGGAGTTTGGCGTTTACCTGATCGCCAGCGGTCGTATGTGTGTTGCCGGGCTTAACTCTGCGAACGTGCAGCGCGTTGCAAAGGCGTTTGCTGCCGTGATGTAAGGTTAACCAGCAGGCGGTTGAAAAGCCGCCTGCTCTATTATAAATAAGGGGGGCTATGTATTATCCAGGCAAATAGTACGAAGGAGATGAAGACTTATTTCTTATAAAAGTGAATCAAATAGGCGTTTTATTTCCGAACATTTTTATACTATGGAAATATATTAAGTTATTAAATAGTCACAACACACGGGCTGGTCTCATGTGATCCTTCTCCCTTTCTTCACAAAAGCCGCAGATAATCCTTCCTTTCCCTTGCTGCTGGCGTTATGGTCAGATGGCTTTTTCAACAAACTTCATAATAAAAAGTTTCAACTTACTGACTATTTAGGGAAAAATATGCGCAAGATCACACAGGCATTGAGTGCCGTTTGCTTATTGTTCGCTCTAAACAGTTCTGCTGTTGCGTTGGCCTCTTCACCTTCACCGCTTAATCCCGGCACTAATGTTGCCAGACTCGCTGAACAGGCACCTGTCCATTGGGTATCAGTCGCACAAATTGAAAATAGCCTTGCCGGTCGCCCACCGATGGCGGTTGGATTTGATATCGATGATACCGTTTTGTTTTCCAGCCCCGGATTCTGGCGCGGCAAGAAAATATTCTCACCAGAAAGCGAAGATTATCTGAAAAACCCAGCATTCTGGGAAAAGATGAACAACGGTTGGGATGAATTCAGCATTCCAAAAGAGGTCGCACGTCAGCTAATTGATATACATGTCCGCCGTGGCGATACCATCTTTTTTGTGACTGGCCGTAGCCCAACGAAAACAGAAACGGTTTCGAAAACATTAGCCGATGATTTCCACATTCCGGCAAGCAGTATGAATCCGGTAATTTTTGCGGGTGATAAACCGGGACAAAACACGAAAACGCAGTGGTTGCAGGATAAAAATATCCGAATGTTTTATGGCGATTCCGATAATGATATGACTGCCGCGCGTGATGTCGGCATTCGTGGTATCCGTATTCTGCGTGCCTCCAACTCTACCTACAAACCCTTGCCACAAGCGGGTGCTTTTGGTGAAGAGGTGATCGTTAATTCAGAATACTGATAGTGCGGGGGAGTGTTTCACTCTCCCAAATGCTGTTTTTTTAATCACACCTTTATCCTTTCGCTGTCTTGCTGCAAACTGAATAAGAGAGTTTTATCAAGGAGCAGCACATGTGGTATCAAAAGACGCTCACGCTTAGCGCCAAATCTCGTGGGTTTCATCTGGTAACGGATGAAATTCTGAATCAACTGGCTGATATGC
The DNA here is from genome assembly GCF_013368855.2 of Escherichia sp. 93.0816. Classification (NCBI taxonomy): domain Bacteria; kingdom Pseudomonadati; phylum Pseudomonadota; class Gammaproteobacteria; order Enterobacterales; family Enterobacteriaceae; genus Escherichia; species Escherichia sp. 93.0816. Next base: position 33,091 of record NZ_JABWNC020000009.1, read on the forward strand.
CGCGTGTTAATGTCGGTTTACTGCACCTGTTGCTGCAACACACTTCCGCCTCTCTGACACTTAATGAGAATTGCGACCCCACGGTACGCCAGGACATGGAACGTTTTTTCCTCCGCACTGTTCCCGATAACGGAAACTATGAGCATGATTATGAAGGGGCAGACGATATGCCTTCACATATCAAATCTTCCATGCTGGGAGTATCGCTTGTTTTGCCAGTGCATAAAGGACGTATTCAGACCGGCACCTGGCAGGGTATCTGGCTGGGGGAACATCGTGTCCACGGCGGATCGCGTCGCATCATCGCGACACTACAAGGGGAGTAAAAAATGACCATATCGGAGTTGCTACAATATTGCATGGCAAAACCTGGTGCTGAACAGAGCGTTCACAGCGACTGGAAAGCGACGCAAATCAAAGTGGAAGATGTGCTGTTTGCGATGGTGAAAGAAGTGGAAAATCGCCCGGCAGTTTCGCTGAAAACCAGCCCGGAACTGGCAGATCTTCTGCGTCAGCAGCACAGCGATGTACGTCCCAGCCGACATCTGAATAAAGCGCACTGGAGTACCGTATATCTCGACGGATCGTTGCCGGATTCGCAAATCTATTATCTGGTCGATGCGTCGTATCAGCAGGCGGTGAATTTGCTGCCGGAAGAAAAACGTAAATTGCTGGTGCAACTCTGAAAGGAAAAGACCGTTCAGAAAGCGGCCTGATATTGCTGAAAAACTGGCTTAAAAGTCAAAAGCGGCACGGTTTTCCCCCTCGCCCTTTTAGGGAGAGGGCCGGGGTGAGGGTAAATAATCACGCCAGTGCTGGTCTGTTCCCCTCACCCTAACCCTCTCCCCGGAGGGGCGAGGGGACTGTCCGAGCTTTGTCATCAGTCTGAGGCCGCTCAGAAAGCGGCCTTTGTGATTACAGCATTGGCTTGAGGAAGCGCGCTGTATGCGAAGCTTCGCACTCTGCGACGGTTTCTGGCGTGCCGGAGACGAGGATTTCGCCGCCACCGCTACCGCCTTCCGGGCCAAGATCGACAATCCAGTCGGCGGTTTTAATCACGTCGAGATTGTGCTCAATCACCACAATGGTATTGCCCTGATCGCGCAGTTTATGCAGCACGTCGAGCAGTTGCTGAATATCGGCAAAGTGCAGACCGGTGGTCGGCTCATCGAGAATATACAGCGTCTGCCCGGTGCCGCGTTTTGACAGCTCACGCGCCAGCTTCACGCGCTGGGCTTCACCACCGGAAAGCGTGGTGGCGGACTGCCCGAGGCGGATGTACGTCAGGCCAACATCCATCAGCGTTTGCAGTTTACGCGCCAGCGCCGGTACGGCATCAAAGAATTCACGCGCCTCTTCGATGGTCATATCCAGCACTTCGTGGATGGTTTTGCCTTTGTACTTTATCTCCAGCGTTTCGCGGTTATAGCGTTTACCTTTGCACTGGTCGCACGGTACGTAAATATCCGGCAGGAAGTGCATTTCAACTTTGATCACGCCATCGCCCTGACAGGCCTCGCAGCGCCCGCCACGGACGTTAAAGCTGAACCGTCCTGGCGTATAACCGCGCGCGCGGGATTCCGGTACGCCCGCAAACAGTTCGCGCACAGGCGTAAACACGCCGGTATAGGTCGCCGGGTTGGAACGCGGAGTACGACCAATTGGGCTTTGGTCGATATCAATAACTTTATCGAAATGCTCCAGCCCCTGAATATCGCGATAGGGTGCCGGTTCGGCGATAGTCGCGCCGTTCAACTGGCGTTGGGCAATCGGGAACAGTGTGTCGTTAATCAGCGTCGATTTACCGGAACCTGAAACCCCTGTAATGCAAGTAAACAGACCCACCGGCAGCGTTAGCGTCACATCTTTCAGGTTGTTGCCGCGTGCGCCCGTCAGTTTCAGCACTTTTTCCGGATTTGCCGGAACGCGTTTCTTCGGTACTTCAATCTTGCGTTTACCGCTCATGTACTGCCCGGTCAACGATTCTGGCACTGCCATAATCGCTTCCAGCGGCCCTTCCGCGACCACTTCACCACCGTGAACACCTGCGCCCGGACCGATGTCGATAACGTGGTCAGCGGCGCGAATCGCATCTTCGTCGTGCTCCACTACAATCACGGTATTACCGAGATCGCGCAGGTGGATAAGCGTACCCAGCAGGCGCTCGTTATCGCGCTGGTGCAGGCCGATAGACGGCTCATCCAGCACATACATAACGCCAACCAGCCCTGCGCCAATCTGGCTCGCCAGACGGATACGCTGGGCTTCGCCGCCGGAAAGTGTCTCTGCCGAGCGGGAAAGTGTCAGATAATTCAGCCCAACGTTAACGAGGAATTTCAGGCGGTCGCCAATCTCTTTGAGGATTTTTTCTGCAATCTTCGCCCGTTGTCCGGCGAGTTTAAGATTGTTGAAGAACTCCATCGCATGACCGATGCTCATGTCGGAGATTGCAGGCAGCGGCGTATTCTCGACATAAACATGGCGCGCTTCACGGCGCAGACGCGTCCCTTCACAACTGGCGCACGGGCGATTGCTGATAAATTTGGCTAACTCTTCACGTACCGCGCTGGATTCCGTCTCTTTATAACGGCGCTCCATATTGTGCAGCACGCCTTCGAACGGATGACGACGAATAGAGGTATCGCCGCGATCGTTCATGTATTTAAATTCGATATTTTCTTTGCCAGAACCGTACAGCACCACTTTATGCACGTTTGCGCTCAGGCTGCCCCACGGCGCTTCGACGTCGAACTTATAGTGATCTGCCAGTGATTTCAGCATCTGGAAATAATAGAAGTTGCGGCGATCCCAGCCACGGATCGCACCGCCAGCCAGCGACAGTTCCGGATTCTGGATCACGCGATCGGGATCGAAATATTGCTGTACGCCGAGGCCGTCACAGGTCGGGCAGGCACCCGCCGGGTTATTAAACGAGAACAGGCGTGGTTCCAGTTCGCGCATACTGTAGCCGCAAATCGGGCAGGCGAAGTTCGCGGAGAACAGCAGTTCTTCCGCTTTGGGATTGTCCATATCCGCAACAACCGCTGTACCGCCGGAAAGCTCCAGTGCGGTTTCAAACGATTCAGCCAGACGCTGGGTCAGATCGTCACGCACCTTGAAGCGATCGATAACCACTTCAATGGTGTGTTTCTTTTGCAGTTCCAGTTTGGGCGGATCGGAAAGATCGCAGACTTCGCCATCAATGCGCGCGCGGATGTAACCCTGACTCGCCAGATTCTCCAGCGTTTTAGTGTGTTCGCCTTTGCGCTCTTTGATGATGGGCGCGAGTAGCATCAGACGTTTACCTTCAGGCTGCGAAAGCACGTTATCCACCATCTGGCTGACGGTTTGCGCCGCCAGCGGAACGTCGTGATCCGGGCAGCGCGGCTCGCCGACGCGAGCGTACAGCAGACGCAAATAGTCGTGGATTTCAGTGATGGTCCCCACTGTGGAACGCGGGTTATGAGACGTCGATTTCTGTTCAATTGAGATGGCGGGAGAAAGCCCCTCAATATGATCGACATCCGGTTTTTCCATCAGTGACAGAAACTGCCGCGCGTAGGCGGAAAGGGATTCAACGTAACGACGCTGCCCTTCGGCATATAAGGTGTCGAAAGCGAGCGAGGATTTGCCAGAACCCGAAAGCCCGGTGACGACAATCAGTTTGTCGCGGGGGATAACGAGGTTGATATTCTTGAGATTATGGGTGCGGGCGCCCCGAACTTCGATCTTATCCATTCACCTTTCCCGGATTAAACACTTTTTTGCCCGGCGGCATGGCGCTACCGGCGATCACAAACGGTTAATTATGACACAAATCGACCTGAATGAATATACAGTATTGGAATGCAAAACCCGGAGTGCTGTGTAACAATGTCGGGCCATGTTTGTTTACCGGAACCGAGGTCACATCGTGGTAAAACCGCTATTGGTAATGCTACAATCGCGCGTTTACACTTATTAGAACGTTTTTTTCAGGAGACACGACATGGCCAGCAGAGGCGTAAATAAGGTTATTCTCGTTGGTAATCTGGGCCAGGACCCGGAAGTACGCTATATGCCAAATGGTGGCGCAGTTGCCAACATTACGCTGGCTACTTCCGAATCCTGGCGTGATAAAGCGACCGGCGAGATGAAAGAGCAGACTGAATGGCACCGTGTTGTGCTGTTCGGCAAACTGGCGGAAGTTGCCAGCGAATATCTGCGTAAAGGTTCTCAGGTTTATATCGAAGGTCAGCTGCGTACCCGCAAATGGACTGACCAATCCGGTCAGGATCGCTACACCACAGAAGTGGTGGTGAACGTTGGCGGCACCATGCAGATGCTGGGTGGTCGCCAGGGCGGCGGCGCACCGGCAGGCGGTAACGTCGGTGGCGGTCAGCCGCAGGGCGGTTGGGGTCAGCCTCAGCAGCCGCAGGGTGGCAATCAGTTCAGCGGCGGTGCGCAGTCTCGCCCGCAGCAGTCCGCTCCGGCAGCGCCGTCTAACGAGCCGCCGATGGATTTCGATGACGACATTCCGTTCTGATTTGTCATTAAAACAATAGGTTATATTGTTTTAAGGTGGATGATTAAAGCATCCGCCAGCCATAAAAAAGAAGCCTCCGTTATGGAGGCTTCTGCATATCAGGTCAAAATCATCGGCCACTGTGGTGGAGTTTGATTCATCCCTTCCACCATCACCGACTCAATGTTGTGCCAGATGGCGGTAATATCGGTCATTGTGATGCCAAGCAACCCCATTGCAAACCAACAGGCGGAAACCACGCCCAGACCGCTACTGATCACTGCCAGCCCGACATAATCAGAGCGCCGAAAACGGATGTTGAGCGTGCTGGCCAGAAACATCAATACGGCGCTAAGAAGCTGCCAGCGAAGAAGAACCACGCCAGTGGTGAGGGTAGCCATCAAACATTTCCTCTGAAAATTACCAAGCCCTGGATAGCGCGGCATTACTCACGGGAAGCATGGTACACTCTGGCTATCGCGGGACTTTCAGAACATAAAATGAAACACTTAGTTTGTTTCATAAATTTTTGTGAACTATATCACAATTGCTCGTTTGTTAGCCAGATTATGCAGCTACTTTTATTGCTGCACTAATTATGTGGTTTTTCAGTGAAATCGAGACAATGCACAATAAAGAAATATTGTAACTTCCTGCCTGACCTGCATTTTTTCAACAAAGCCCTTTTGATATCAGCGAGTTATTTTCATTTAAACAAAGATTATAAAGGTATCAATTTCAAATCAGGCAAAAGTGCTATTTATACCGTAAGATTTATCTAACGTCGTCGGTAGTCAGGGTTTTCACCTTGCAATGACCAGGTATAACCAGGCAGGGAATTGATAGAAATGAGTCATAGTGTGCGACACAAATTGCTGGCGTTGCCGGGTATTATCTTTGTAGTCCTCCTTCCCATCATTCTGTCGCTATGGATTGCCTTTCTTTGGGCTAAAGCGGAAGCGAATAATCAACTTCGTGCTTTTGCCCTGTTGGCACTGGAGAAATCCGAGCTGGTCATTCGCCAGGCAGATTTAGCAAGCGACGATGCGGAACGCTATCAGGGACAAATTTGTACTCCCACTCATCAACAACAAATGCTGAATATTATCCGTGGTTACCTTTATATCAACGAATTGATCTATGCCCACGATAACCTTTTTTTATGCTCAACATTAATGGCTCCCGTTAACGGCTATACGATGCCGCCAGCGAACTATAAGCGTGAGCCTAATGTCTCAATCTATTATTATCGCGACACTCCTTTTTTTGCCGGTTATAAAATGACTTATATGCAGCGAGGAAACTATGTCGCGGTAATTAACCCTTTATTCTGGAGCGAGGTGATGTCTGACGATCCAACGCTGCAATGGGGGGTATATGATACGGTGACGAAAACCTTTTTCTCTTTAAGCAAACAAGCCTCAGCAGAAAAATTTTCACCATTGATTCATCAAAGGGAAATAACCGTACAGCATAACGGTTATTTATATGCGATAGTCCATTCAACAAAACGTCCCATTGCAGCTATCGTTGCAACCTCAACTCAGCGCATTTTGTCACATTTTTATAATCACCTTGTATTTGCCTTACCGGCAGGCATTATGGGCAGCCTGGTGCTGCTTTTACTCTGGCTGCGTATAAACCAGAAGTACCAGTCACCTAAGCGTAAATTGCAACGTGCCCTCGAAAAACGGCAGCTTTGTCTCTATTACCAACCGATTATTGATATTAAAACGAATAAATGTATTGGCGCTGAGGCATTGCTACGCTGGCCGGGGAATCAGGGACAGGTAATGACGCCAGCAGAGTTTATTCCGCTGGCGGAACAAGAGGGGCTAATTGCGCAGGTGACAGATTATGTTATTAATATGGTGTTTGACGATCTCGGTTCCTGGCTGGAAAAACACCCTGAATTATCTACTTCAATTAATTTGTCTGCCTCCGATTTTCATACTTCAAGGGTGATTGCCTTAACTAATCAAAAAATAGAGCAATTCACGGTGCGTCCGCAGCAAATTAAATTTGAAGTCACTGAACATGCATTTCTTGATGTTGCCAAAATGACGCCGATTATTCTGGCTTTCCGTCAGGCTGGTTACGAAGTGGCGATCGATGACTTTGGTATTGGCTACTCCAACCTGCATAACCTTAACTCATTGAATATTGATATCCTGAAAATCGATAAATCGTTTGTTGAGACGTTGACCACGCATAAAACCAGCCATTTGATTGCGGAACACATCATCGAACTGGCACACAGTCTGGGTCTAAAAACGATTGCAGAAGGGGTGGAAACTGAGGATCAGGTCAACTGGCTGCGCAAACGCGGCGTGCGCTATTGTCAGGGCTGGTACTTTGCAAAGGCGATGCCGCCGCAGGTTTTTATGGCATGGGCAGAGCAATTACCCGCGCATGACGCCATGCGCGGGCAGTAACCCTAGATCCGGTGGCGGTAATCGCTGGGAGTGCGATCAAATTGCCGACGGAAAACGCGGGAAAAGGTCTGCTGTGAAACGTAACCCAGATCCATCGCGATATCAAAAATAGGGCGCTCGGTGGTGCGCAGTTCAACGGCAGCCAATAGCAGGCGGCGTTGACGAATGTAATCGCCAAGCGTCTGATGCGTCACTGTGCGGAACATCCGCTGTAAATACCACTTTGAATAACCTGATTTTTTCGCCACCACATCAATGTTCAGCGGCTGGTCGATATGCTCGTCAATCCATGCGATAAGATCCTGAATAATTTTCTGATGGGACATAAATCTGCCTCTTTTCAGTGTTCAGTTCGTTAATTCATCTGTTGGGGAGTATAATTCCTCAAGTTAACTTGAGGTAAAGCGATTTATGGAAAAGAAATTACCCCGCATTAAAGCCTTGCTTACTCCAGGCGAAGTGGCGAAACGCAGCGGCGTGGCGGTATCGGCGCTGCACTTCTATGAAAGCAAAGGATTGATTACCAGTATCCGCAATAGCGGTAATCAGCGGCGATATAAGCGTGATGTGTTGCGATATGTCGCAATTATCAAAATTGCTCAACGCATTGGTATTCCGCTGGCGACCATTGGTGAAGCGTTTGGTGTGTTGCCCGAAGGGCATACGTTAAGTGCGAAAGAGTGGAAACAGCTATCTTCGCAATGGCGAGAAGAACTGGATCGGCGCATTCATACATTAGTCGCGCTGCGTGATGAACTGGACGGTTGCATTGGCTGCGGCTGCCTTTCGCGTAGCGACTGCCCGTTGCGTAACCCGGGCGACCGCTTAGGGGAAGAAGGCACCGGCGCACGCTTGCTGGAAGATGAACAAAACTAAAGCGCCACAAGGGCGCTTTAGTTTGTTTTCCGGTCTTTGTCTTTCACTCTATCCCGCTGGTACACGGGAGGGTTTCCCCCGACGTCAACACACCTCATTCGAGCACGTGGTGGAGGTTCCGGTTAGTGTTGATACTTTAATTGTATGTCACCGCTGTTTCTTCGCCAGTGCAAAGTGCTCCTTTTTAGCCGCAATATTTTTGTCATCTTGCGTGATTTTTTACCGCGAACCTTCGCCACAAGTTGCCTACAAATGCCGTAATTTTGCGCATCAACGATAACGTTTGCGCATCAATTGCCTGGTTTTTCATCGTCAACACAAGAAAAGGGAAAAAAGCAGCAAACTTCGGTTGAAAAAGCCGCTATGATCGCCGGATAATCGTTTGCTTTTTTTTACCACCCGTTTTGTATGCGCGGAGCTAAACGTTTGCTTTTTTGCGACGCCCCAGATTGTCGCAAACCTGAAGCAGGAAGATAACGTTTCGCTGGCAGGGGATTGTCCGCCACGCATCTTGACGAAAAATAAACTCTCAGGGGATGTTTTCTTATGTCTACGCCATCAGCGCGTACCGGCGGTTCACTCGACGCCTGGTTTAAAATTTCACAACGTGGAAGCACTGTCCGTCAGGAAGTGGTTGCCGGGTTAACAACGTTTCTGGCGATGGTCTACTCGGTTATCGTCGTTCCAGGCATGTTGGGTAAAGCGGGCTTCCCGCCAGCGGCAGTTTTTGTTGCGACTTGTCTGGTTGCCGGGATTGGCTCTATCGCGATGGGGTTATGGGCCAATCTGCCGTTGGCTATCGGCTGCGCCATCTCTCTGACGGCGTTTACCGCATTCAGCCTGGTGCTCGGGCAACATATTAGCGTACCTGTTGCGCTGGGTGCCGTGTTCCTGATGGGTGTGCTGTTTACGGTAATTTCCGCAACAGGTATCCGTAGCTGGATTTTGCGCAACTTACCGCACGGCGTGGCGCACGGCACGGGGATTGGTATCGGTCTGTTCCTGCTGCTGATTGCCGCTAATGGTGTCGGTCTGGTGATTAAAAACCCGCTCGATGGTTTGCCCGTTGCGCTGGGTGATTTCGCCACCTTCCCGGTGATTATGTCGCTGGTAGGTCTGGCGGTGATTATCGGCCTGGAAAAACTGAAAGTACCAGGCGGTATCCTGTTAACCATTATCGGCATCTCGATTGTGGGTCTGCTCTTTGATCCTAACGTCCACTTCTCTGGCGTTTTCGCCATGCCTTCATTGAGCGATGAGAACGGTAATTCGCTAATTGGTAGCCTGGATATTATGGGGGCGCTGAACCCTGTAGTCCTGCCGAGCGTACTGGCGCTGGTGATGACTGCTGTTTTCGATGCCACCGGAACCATCCGTGCGGTAGCCGGTCAGGCGAACCTGCTGGATAAAGACGGGCAGATTATCGACGGCGGCAAAGCTCTGACCACCGACTCCCTGAGCAGCGTTTTCTCTGGCCTGGTCGGTGCGGCTCCGGCTGCGGTGTACATTGAGTCTGCGGCGGGTACAGCGGCGGGCGGTAAAACCGGTCTGACGGCAATCACAGTTGGCGTGCTGTTCCTGCTGATTCTGTTCCTCTCTCCGCTCTCTTACCTCGTTCCGGGTTACGCAACAGCTCCGGCGCTGATGTACGTTGGCCTGTTGATGTTGAGCAACGTGGCGAAAATCGACTTTGCTGATTTCGTCGATGCAATGGCGGGTCTGGTAACGGCAGTATTCATCGTGCTGACCTGTAATATCGTAACTGGCATCATGATCGGCTTCGCGACCCTGGTGATTGGTCGTCTGGTTTCTGGCGAATGGCGTAAGCTGAACATCGGTACGGTCGTTATCGCCGTGGCGCTGGTCACCTTCTATGCTGGAGGCTGGGCAATCTAAGCTTAATAAGATTCTGAAAACGGGTGGCAATGGCTGCCCGTTTTTATTTTCTCCGTACATTGTGTGAGCTTTTGCGATATTCTGAAAAACTGAGAGTCCGGGCATAACGCCTTTCTCAAATCATAAAAAACATTGCAAACAGGGAACGCATGGAAATCTTCTTCACCATACTGATAATGACCCTTGTGGTCTCGCTGTCCGGGGTGGTCACTCGTGTCATGCCCTTTCAGATCCCGCTTCCGCTTATGCAAATCGCCATCGGTGCGCTACTGGCGTGGCCGACGTTTGGTTTGCATGTGGAGTTTGATCCTGAACTCTTTTTAGTCTTGTTTATCCCGCCGTTGCTGTTTGCTGATGGCTGGAAAACACCAACCCGCGAATTTCTCGAACATGGTCGGGAAATATTCGGCCTCGCGCTGGCGCTGGTGGTGGTCACCGTGGTCGGCATTGGCTTCCTTATTTACTGGGTGGTGCCGGGTATCCCGCTGATACCCGCCTTTGCGCTGGCGGCGGTGCTCTCTCCGACCGATGCCGTGGCGCTCTCCGGGATTGTTGGCGAAGGGCGCATTCCGAAAAAAATCATGGGCATTTTGCAGGGCGAAGCGTTGATGAATGACGCCTCCGGCCTGGTGTCGCTGAAGTTTGCCGTGGCAGTTGCGATGGGGACGATGATCTTCACCGTTGGCGGCGCGACGGTTGAATTTATGAAAGTGGCCATTGGCGGTATTCTCGCCGGTTTTGCGGTGAGCTGGCTGTATGGTCGCTCGTTGCGTTTCCTCAGCCGCTGGGGCGGTGATGAACCCGCGACGCAGATCGTATTGCTGTTCCTGCTGCCGTTTGCCTCTTATCTGATTGCTGAACATATTGGCGTTTCCGGCATCCTCGCAGCAGTTGCCGCCGGGATGACCATCACCCGTTCCGGCGTGATGCGCCGTGCGCCGCTGGCGATGCGACTGCGCGCGAACAGTACCTGGGCGATGCTGGAATTTGTCTTTAACGGCATGGTGTTCTTGCTGCTGGGCCTGCAACTGCCAGGGATTCTGGAAACGTCGCTGGTTGCGGCGGAAATTGACCCTAACGTCGAAATCTGGATGCTGTTTACCGACATCATCTTGATTTATGCGGCGCTAATGTTGGTGCGTTTTGGCTGGCTGTGGACGATGAAAAAGTTCAGCAACCGTTTCCTGAAGAAGAAGCCGATGGAGTTTGGTTCGTGGACGACACGAGAAATTCTGATCGCGTCTTTCGCTGGGGTGCGCGGGGCAATCACTCTTGCTGGTGTGCTCTCTATTCCTCTGCTGTTGCCGGATGGAAATGTCTTCCCAGCGCGCTATGAACTGGTGTTCCTGGCGGCTGGTGTCATTCTCTTTTCGCTGTTTGTCGGCGTAGTGATGCTGCCTGTTCTGCTGCAACACATTGAAGTCGCGGACCATTCGCAACAGTTGAAAGAGGAGCGAATCGCGCGCGCGGCAACCGCTGAAGTGGCGATTGTGGCGATCCAGAAAATGGAGGAGCGTCTGGCGGCGGACACCGAAGAGAATATCGACAACCAGTTGCTCACTGAAGTCAGCTCTCGCGTCATTGGTAATCTGCGCCGTCGCGCCGATGGTCGCAACGACGTCGAAAGTTCGGTTCAGGAAGAGAACCTGGAGCGTCGCTTCCGTCTGGCGGCGCTGCGTTCTGAACGCGCTGAACTCTACCACCTGCGCGCCACGCGGGAGATCAGCAACGAAACGCTGCAAAAATTACTGCACGATCTCGATTTGCTGGAAGCGTTGTTGATTGAGGAAAATCAATAATCTGCATGGTTGGCGGGTGAGCCCGCCAACCTGTCTTACTCTGGCGTTAACCAGTATCCTTCACAACAGGTCAGCCACGCCTGGGCACAGTGGGAAAGGTAAACGCCCTCACGCCAAATCATTCCTAATTTCCAGCGTAGTTCGCTTTCCAGCGGCAGCCATTTTAAGGTGTTTTTATCTAATCGCTGGCAAATGGGTTCCGGCAAAATGGCTATTCCGACACCGGCCTGAACCATCGCGGCGAGAAAATCCCATTGCCCGCTGCGAACCGCAATCCTCGGCTTAACGCCATGTTCATCGAATAACGCCATCAATTGCTTACTTAAGGCAAAGTCTTCGTTATAGATAAGTAGAGGATGTTCCGCCAGTGTCTCTGGTGAGACGGCATCACGCTCAAGCCATTTACCTGAACGCGGCGCCAGCACACAAAGCGGATGACTAAACAGCGATAACGTTGTCAGGCCACTTTCTTCTACTGGCAGGGCGGTCAGAGCCATATCCAGTTCGCCGTTCATTACCGCTTGTTGTACCGTCAGACCACCAAACTCTGAAATCTTCAGTTCCACGCCGGGGTAACGCTGGCGGAACAGCCCCACAGGTCCAGCCATTAACATGCCAACCATTGGCGGAATTCCCAGCCGCAATATGCCTTTATTGAGTTGGTTTATATCATCCAGCTCGGCCTCCAGTTGCCGAAACTCAGCAAGAATTGCCAGTGCACGCTCAAAAACGACGCGACCAGTATCAGTGAGAAGCAGCCGACGACCATCGCGGATCAACAATATACAGTTCAGCTCATCTTCGAGATTCTTCAGCATTTTGCTGATGGTGGGCTGGGTCACAAACAGCTTCTCCGCTGCGCGGGTGAAGCTCTGCTGGCGCACCACTTCGACAAAATAACGCAGCGTTCTGATATCCATAACTATTCCCTTTGACTATACCTGCAATGATTTTAATTCATTTCAGTAGCGGCATGAGGCTCTCTATACTTAACGTTCTGTTTTATTTTCAGGATATCCCCTCATGTCCGTGGCGCTTCGCCGCATTACCCCTGCCGTTGTGCAATCTATGCAGGTATTTGTGCAGGTTGTGCTGTATGCAGGTTTATTTATTTTTGCGCAATATCTCGTCTCCTGGCTGCATTTGCCGCTACCCGCCAATCTGGTGGGGATGATCCTGATGCTGGCGCTGATTGTTTGCCGCATTATTCCTCTGCAATGGGTACGTGCCGGGGCGCGCTGGTTACTGGCTGAAATGCTGCTGTTTTTTGTCCCTGCCGTGGTGGCGGTGGTGAACTATGCACAACTATTGCTGGTGGATGGCTGGCGTATTTTTGCGGTGATCGCGTTGAGCACAGTGATGGTACTGGGCACGACCGCCTGGGTAGTGGAAAAAGTCTATCGCTATGAAATGCGCAGGTTAAACCGTGACTAATTTTCAGCTAAGTATGCTCTGCCTGGCGATTACGCTGGTTATCTATTTTCTTAACAAACGCCTTTATCGCCGCTTTCGTAAACTGCCGTTGATGCCTCTGGTGCTGACGCCTGCACTACTGGTTATGCTGCTGGTTTTCGGCAATATTTCCTGGCAAAACTATATTGGCGAAGCGCACTGGCTACTATGGTTATTAGGCCCGGCAACCATCGCCTTTGCTGTGCCGGTGTATGACAATCGGGCGATCATTAAACGTCACTGGATGTCGCTGACGGCGGGCGTACTGACGGCAACGGTGGTGGCAGTGACCAGCTCGGTGTGGCTGGCACGATTATTTACCCTGCCGGATGAGATCCAGCGTAGCCTGGCGGTGCGTTCGGTCACTACGCCATTCGCTCTGGCAGCGAGCCAGTCGCTCGGCGGACAGCCCGATCTGGTGGCGTTGTTTGTTGTGGTCACCGGCGTATTTGGTATGGCGATTGGCGACGTGCTGTTTTTACGTCTCTCTATTCGCGAAGGGATGGCGAAAGGCGCCGGATTTGGCGCGGCGTCTCATGGTGCCGGGACTGCGCGGTCGTATGAACTGGGTCAACAAGAGGGCGTGGTTGCCAGTCTGGTCATGATGCTTTCTGGCGTATTGATGGTACTGGTGTCGCCGCTGGTGGCCTGGATGATGTTCTGAAGAAATTCCCCGATCAGGCGACCGGGGAAGGGTAGAGGTTAATGCGCGCGGCCTTGCTCAACGCCAAAGCCTGTCTGGGAACGGATAAACTGCGCACGGAACAGTTCACGCTCACGCGCCCCTTCCGCTGAATTATCGGTTGCCGAGAAGAACCAGATGCCGAGGAATGCCACGGTGATCGAGAACAGCGCCGGGTATTCATACGGGAAGATGGCTTTTTCGTGACCGAGGATCTGTACCCAAATAGTAGGGCCGAGGATCATCAGTACCACCGCAGTAATCAATCCTAACCAGCCGCCCAGCATCGCACCACGCGTGGTCAGTTTCGACCAGTACATAGAAAGCAGAATGATTGGGAAGTTACAGCTCGCCGCGATGGCAAACGCCAGACCCACCATGAAGGCGATGTTCTGATTCTCAAACAGGACGCCGAGGATAATGGCAATCACGCCCAAAATTAGCACGGTGATTTTCGATACCCGCAGCTCTTCACGTTCGGTCGCGCCTTTTTTGAAGACGTTGGCGTACAGGTCATGCGAAACCGCCGATGCACCTGCCAGCGTCAGACCCGCAACCACAGCGAGGATGGTGGCGAAAGCAACCGCTGAAATAAAGCCGAGGAACAGGTTACCGCCTACCGCATTGGCCAGGTGAACCGCCGCCATGTTGTTACCGCCAATCAGCGCCCCTGCCGCGTCTTTATAGGCCGGATTCGCACCGACCAGCATGATCGCGCCAAAACCGATAATAAAGGTCAGGATATAGAAGTAACCCATAAATCCGGTGGCGTAGAACACGCTCTTACGCGCTTCACGGGCATCGCTGACCGTAAAGAAACGCATCAGAATATGCGGCAAGCCAGCCGTACCAAACATCAGTCCCAGCCCCAGCGACAGCGCGGAGATCGGATCTTTCACCAGCCCGCCCGGCTTCATGATGTCGACACCTTTCGGGTGCACCGCCATCGCTTCGCTGAACAGATTGTTGAAGCTAAAGCCGACATGTTTCATCACCATAAAGGCCATAAAGCTGGCACCGAACAGCAACAGTACGGCTTTGATAATCTGTACCCAGGTGGTCGCCAGCATTCCGCCGAACAGGACGTACATCATCATCAGTACGCCGACCAGAACCACCGCAATGTGATAGTTAAGGCCAAACAGCAGTTCGATCAGTTTACCTGCGCCTACCATCTGGGCGATGAGGTAAAGCGCCACGACTACCAGAGAACCACAGGCCGAAAGAATACGGATTGGCCCCTGCTTCAGACGGTAAGAAGCTACATCTGCAAAGGTATAGCGACCGAGGTTACGCAGACGTTCGGCAATCAGGAACAGAATGATCGGCCAGCCCACCAGGAAGCCCAGCGAGTAAATTAAGCCGTCATAGCCGGAGGTAAACACCAGCGCGGAGATGCCCAAAAATGAGGCGGCAGACATATAGTCACCCGCAATCGCCAGCCCGTTCTGGAAACCGGTGATATTGCCGCCTGCGGTGTAGTAGTCATTACGAGAACGTACACGTTTTGACGCCCAGTAGGTAATGCCGAGCGTAAACACGACGAAAATCAGGAACATAATGATCGCTTGCCAGTTCGTTGGCTGGCGCTCTACGGCCCCGCTAATAGCATCCGCCGCGTTAGCTGCGAAAGGGAGTGTGGCGGCAAGCGCCGTCAGAACTCTTTTCATGATGCTTGTACCTCATGCAGGACTTCATTATTAAGACGGTCAAATTCGCCGTTCGCCCGCCAGATGTAGATACCAGTGAGAACAAAGGAGATCACAATCACTCCAACACCGACTGGAATCCCGCGTGTGACGCTGGTGTTCGGGTTCAGCGGCGTGCCCAGCCAGCCGGGCGCGAAGGCGATCAGTAAAATAAAGCCGATATAAACTGCCAGCATAATAATCGACAGGATGGTGGCAAACCGTTGCCGTTTTTCGACTAACTCCCTGAAATGCGCATTGTCTTCTATCCGCTGATAAATAGTGCCATTCATCACAGATTCTCCAGAGGTAATGTAGGGATTGTTTTAATTCCTGCTCCCTTATGGGAGAAGGTTAACGCTCAGGTAACCCATCGCCTGATGCGCCGCTGTTGCGTCTTATCCGACCTACAGCCGTTGCCGAATGTAGGCAGGATAAGGCGTTTACGCCGCATCCGGCGCTTGTTGTCGGATGCGCCGCTGTTGCGTCTTATCCGACCTACAGCCGTTACCGAACGTAGGCTGGATAAGGCGTTTACGCCGCATCCGGCAATTGAGGGTTACGATGGCATTGCGATAGCCTGCTTCTCTTCAAGCAGCTTCTCGACCACGCCTGGATCGGCAAGCGTCGAGGTATCGCCCAGGTTGCTGGTATCGCCCGCCGCAATTTTGCGCAGAATACGGCGCATAATTTTGCCGGAGCGGGTTTTAGGCAGGGAGTCGGTCCAGTGCAGCACGTCTGGCGTTGCCAGCGGGCCAATCTCTTTACGCACCCAGTTGCGGACTTCTGCGTACAGTTCTGGTGACGGTTCCTCCCCGTGATTAAGCGTGACGTAGGCGTAAATCGCCTGACCTTTAATATTGTGCGGAATACCCACCACGGCGGCTTCGGCTATCTTTGGATGCGCCACCAGCGCCGACTCAATCTCCGCTGTCCCCAGGCGGTGACCGGAGACGTTCAACACGTCGTCCACGCGCCCGGTGATCCAGTAATAGCCATCTTCATCACGACGCGCGCCGTCGCCGCTGAAATACATATTTTTGAAGGTGGAGAAGTAGGTCTGCTCAAAACGCTCGTGATCGCCAAACAGCGTGCGCGCCTGACCCGGCCAGGAGTCGGTGATCACCAGGCTGCCTTCGGTAGCGCCTTCCTGCGGGTTACCTTCGTTATCGACCAGCGCCGGTTGCACGCCGAAGAACGGACGCGTAGCAGAACCAGCTTTCAGCTCGGTAGCGCCAGGCAGCGGGGTGATCATGAAACCGCCGGTTTCGGTCTGCCACCAGGTATCAACCACCGGGCATTTCTCATTGCCGATCTTCTTCCAGTACCACTCCCACGCTTCCGGGTTAATTGGCTCGCCCACGGAACCGAGAATGCGCAGTGACGAACGGTCGGTGCCTTCAATCGCTTTATCACCTTCCGCCATCAGCGCACGAATCGCCGTGGGCGCGGTATAGAGAATATTGACCTGATGCTTGTCCACCACCTGCGCCATACGGGCAGGCGTCGGCCAGTTCGGTACGCCTTCAAACATCAGTGTGGTCGCCCCACAGGCCAGCGGGCCATACAACAAATAACTGTGTCCGGTAACCCAGCCCACATCGGCGGTGCACCAGTAGATATCGCCCGGATGATAATCAAAGACATATTTAAAGGTCAGCGCCGCGTACACCAGATAACCGCCGGTAGTGTGCAGCACGCCTTTCGGCTTACCGGTAGAACCGGAGGTGTAGAGAATAAACAACGGATCTTCGGCGTTCATCTCTTCCGCCTGGTGCTGATCGCTCGCTTGCTCAACCAGGTCGTGCCACCACAGGTCGCGCCCTTCCTGCCAGTCAATTTTCCCGCCAGTACGCTTCAGTACAACCACATGTTCAATGCTGGTGACGTTCGGATTTTTCAGCGCGTCATCGACGTTTTTCTTCAGCGGAATGCTGCGCCCGGCGCGTACACCTTCGTCGGAAGTGATCACCAACCGTGAGTTAGAATCAATAATGCGTCCGGCAACGGCTTCCGGCGAGAAGCCGCCGAATATCACCGAATGCACCGCGCCAATGCGGGCGCAGGCCAGCATCGCGACTGCGGCTTCTGGCACCATCGGCATATAAATCGCCACCACATCACCTTTTTTAATGCCCAGCCCGAGCAGGGTATTGGCGAAGCGGCAGACGTCGCGGTGCAGCTCTTTATAGCTGATATGTTTGCTCTGGCTGGCGTCGTCGCCTTCCCAAATGATGGCGGTACGATCGCCGTTTTCTTGCAGATGGCGGTCAAGGCAGTTTGCCGCCAGATTCAGCGTGCCGTCCTCGTACCATTTAATGGACACATTACCGGGGGCAAAGGAGGTGTTTTTCACCTTCTGGTAGGGTTTGATCCAGTCGAGAATTTTTCCCTGTTCGCCCCAGAAGGTATCAGGTGCGTTAATAGATTGTTGATACATCGCCTCGTACTGCTGAGGGTTTATCAGGCAATGGTCTGCGATGTTGGCAGGAATGGTGTGTTTGTGAATTTGACTCATGCTTTTGTTCTCCTTGTAGGATGTTAATAATATGTGTCATAAGCGTTAAATGTAGGGGTATTGGCAGTTTTGTTTAGTATTTGGGCGACAGATCACGCAAAAGTAGAATTGTGCAAATAAACGGCAGGGTAATTTTTGAAGGCCACCAACAAAAGTTGATTAATTCTTTGAGGAACATGCAGTTATGCATGCTGTTGAAAACGAGGAAGATACCGGCTAACTCTAAAGTGGTATTTTACATGCACTTACAATTGATTAAAGACAACATTCTGAGTGTGGTTATTTGTTACACATAGGGGCGAGCAATGTCATGACAGTGTAGGTGCGGTTACTGTCGTGAAAAACAATAAAAACCGCCATTGCAACAATGGCGCAATTCGGATGAAGCCCCTATGACAAGGATAAAAATAAACGCACGCCGTATCTTCAGCTTATTGATTCCTTTTTTCTTTTTCACTTCTGTTCACGCTGAACAAACGGCCGCTCCCGCGAAATCTGTAACTGTGGAAGCGAAGAATGAAACCTTTGCCCCGCAGCACCCCGATCAATATCTCTCCTGGAAAGCCACCTCGGAACAATCAGAGCGTGTTGACGCACTGGCGGAAGATCCACGTCTGGTGATCCTGTGGGCGGGATATCCCTTCTCACGCGATTACAACAAGCCGCGCGGACATGCCTTTGCTGTGACCGATGTGCGTGAAACTTTGCGTACCGGTGCGCCGAAAAATGCCGAAGATGGCACGATGCCAATGGCCTGCTGGAGCTGTAAAAGCCCGGATGTGGCGCGTCTGATCCAGAAAGACGGCGAAGATGGCTACTTCCACGGTAAATGGGCGCGCGGCGGCCCGGAAATCGTCAACAATTTAGGTTGTGCCGATTGCCATAACACCGCTTCGCCAGAGTTCGCCAAAGGCAAACCGGAGTTAACCCTTTCACGTCCGTATGCGGCTCGTGCGATGGAAGCGATTGGTAAACCTTTTGAGAAAGGCGGACGCTTCGACCAGCAGTCAATGGTCTGCGGTCAATGCCACGTGGAGTATTACTTTGACGGTAAAGATAAGGCCGTTAAATTCCCGTGGGATAACGGCATGAAAGTCGAAAACATGGAGCAGTATTACGACAAAATTGCCTTTTCTGACTGGACTAACTCCCTGTCGAAAACGCCAATGCTGAAAGCGCAGCACCCGGAATATGAAACCTGGAGTGCGGGCATTCACGGCAAAAATAACGTGACCTGTATCGACTGTCACATGCCGAAAGTGCAGAACGCCGAAGGCAAACTCTACACCGACCATAAAATTGGTAATCCGTTTGATAACTTCGCCCAGACTTGTGCGAACTGCCATACCCAGGACAAAGCTGCCTTGCAAAAAGTGGTCGCGGAACGTAAGCAGTCGATTAACGACCTGAAAATCAAGGTTGAAGATCAACTGGTTCACGCTCACTTCGAAGCGAAAGCGGCGCTGGATGCAGGCGCGACGGAAGCCGAAATGAAGCCGATTCAGGACGATATCCGTCATGCTCAGTGGCGTTGGGATCTGGCGATCGCTTCCCACGGCATTCATATGCACGCGCCGGAAGAAGGTCTGCGGATGCTTGGCACGGCGATGGATAAAGCGGCGGATGCGCGTACCAAACTGGCGCGTTTGCTGGCGACCAAAGGCATCACCCATGAAATCCAGATCCCGGATATCTCGACCAAAGAGAAAGCCCAGCAGGCAATTGGCCTGAACATGGAGCAAATCAAGGCCGAGAAGCAGGACTTCATCAAAACGGTGATCCCGCAGTGGGAAGAGCAGGCACGTAAAAACGGTCTGTTAAGCCAATAACCCCCGTTCCGCCTCGCAAGGGGCGGAAAACACAATGGAGTGAATATGAGCGTATTACGTTCGTTATTAACTGCCGGGGTGCTGGCGTCGGGCCTGTTGTGGAGCCTGAACGGAATTACCGCTACCCCTGCGGCGCAGGCATCTGAAGATCGCTACGAAGTTACCCAGCAGCGTAACCCGGATGCCGCCTGTCTGGACTGTCATAAGCCAGACACCGAAGGTATGCATGGAAAACATGCTTCCGTTATCAACCCAAATAATAAACTGCCGGTTACCTGCACCAACTGTCACGGCCAGCCGTCACCGCAACACCGTGAAGGGGTGAAAGATGTGATGCGCTTTAACGAGCCGATGTACAACGTTGGTGAGCAGAACAGCGTTTGTATGTCCTGCCATCTGCCGGAACAGTTGCAAAAAGCGTTCTGGCCGCACGATGTCCACGTGACCAAAGTGGCGTGCGCTAGCTGCCATTCCCTGCATCCACAGCAAGATACGATGCAGACGTTAAGTGACAAAGGACGGATTAAGATTTGCGTCGATTGCCACAGCGATCAGCGCACCAATCCGAACTTTAACCCGGCGTCTGTTCCGTTGCTTAAGGAGCAGCCATGACCTGGTCACGTCGCCAGTTTCTCACCGGCGTCGGCGTGCTGGCAGCCGTCAGCGGCACCGCAGGGCGCGTGGTGGCGAAAACGTTGAATATCAATGGCGTGCGTTACGGTATGGTGCATGATGAGTCGTTATGCATCGGCTGTACCGCCTGTATGGATGCTTGTCGGGAAGTGAACAAGGTGCCGGAAGGTGTCTCGCGCCTGACGATTATTCGTAGCGAGCCACAGGGCGAATTTCCTGATGTGAAATATCGCTTCTTCCGTAAATCTTGCCAGCACTGCGACCATGCGCCGTGCGTTGACGTCTGCCCGACAGGTGCGTCTTTTCGCGATGCCGCCAGCGGGATTGTCGATGTTAATCCGGATCTCTGCGTCGGTTGTCAGTACTGCATCGCCGCCTGTCCGTACCGCGTGCGCTTTATCCATCCGGTCACAAAGACGGCGGACAAATGTGATTTCTGCCGTAAGACCAATTTGCAGGCCGGTAAGCTGCCCGCGTGCGTCGAGGCTTGTCCGACGAAGGCGCTGACGTTTGGCAATCTGGACGATCCCAACAGTGAGATTTCGCAATTGCTGCGCCAGAAGCCCACTTACCGCTACAAGCTGGCGCTGGGAACCAAACCGAAGCTGTACCGCGTACCGTTTAAATACGGGGAGGTGAGCCAATGACGCAGGCTTCCGCATTTCATTTTGAATCGCTGGTGTGGGACTGGCCGATTGCCATCTATCTGTTTTTGGTGGGGATTTCTGCCGGACTGGTGACGCTGGCGGTGTTGCTGCGTCGCTTCTACCCGCAGGCGGGCGGCGCAGACAGTACGTTGCTGCGTACCACGCTGATTGTCGGGCCCGGCGCGGTGATCCTCGGTCTGTTGATCCTCGTCTTCCACCTGACGAGACCGTGGACTTTCTGGAAGCTGATGTTCCACTACAGTTTTACCTCGGTGATGTCGATGGGGGTAATGCTGTTTCAGCTCTACATGGTGGTGCTGGTGCTGTGGCTGGCGAAAATCTTTGAACATGATTTGCTTGCCCTGCAACAACGCTGGTTGCCGAAGCTGGGGATCGTGCAAAAGGTTCTGAACCTGCTGACGCCCGTTCATCGCGGACTGGAAACGCTGATGCTGGTGCTGGCGGTGCTGCTGGGGGCTTATACTGGCTTTCTGCTGTCGGCGCTGAAATCGTATCCGTTCCTCAATAACCCGATCCTGCCGGTGCTGTTCCTCTTTTCCGGCATCTCGTCCGGTGCGGCAGTGGCGCTGATCGCCATGGCGATACGCCAGCGCAGTAATCCGCATTCCACGGAAGCGCACTTTGTTCACCGTATGGAAATCCCCGTGGTATGGGGCGAAATCTTCCTGCTGGTGGCGTTTTTCGTCGGTCTGGCACTGGGCGATGACGGTAAAGTGCGTGCGCTGGTGGCGGCGTTGGGCGGCGGTTTCTGGACGTGGTGGTTCTGGCTTGGTGTTGCCGGGCTGGGGCTGATTGTGCCAATGCTGCTCAAATCGTGGGTGAATCGCAGTTCCGGCATTCCTGCCGTGCTGGCGGCGTGTGGAGCCAGCCTGGTCGGTGTATTGATGCTGCGCTTTTTCATTCTCTACGCCGGACAGTTGACGGTGGCGTAAACCAGAAAAGAGGTGGTTTCTGGACGTATTCCTTCCTGAAGTCGGTTTTCTGGCGTTGTTGTTAAGTCTTGGGGTCAATGTGTTGACCCCGTTAACGACCTTCGCGGGAGTGCGGTTGCGCTGGCCTGCCATGATGCGACTCACTTGCATCGGCATTCTGGCGCAGTTCGCGCTCCTGCTGCTCGCCTTTGGCGTGCTGACATACTGTTTTCTCATCAGCGATTTCTCGGTCATTTATGTCGCCCAACATAGCTACAGCCTGCTGTCGTGGGAACTCAAACTGGCGGCGGTGTGGGGCGGTCATGAAGGTTCGTTGCTACTTTGGGTGTTGTTACTTTCCGCCTGGAGCGCGCTGTTTGCCTGGCATTATCGGCAGCAAACCGATCCGCTATTTCCGCTGACGTTAGCCGTTTTATCTCTCATGCTCGCCGCACTGTTGCTGTTTGTGGTGCTGTGGTCCGATCCCTTTGTGCGGATATTCCCGCCAGCAATTGAAGGTCGCGATCTCAATCCGATGCTGCAACATCCCGGTCTTATCTTTCATCCACCGCTGCTTTATCTCGGCTATGGCGGTTTGATGGTGGCGGCGAGCGTGGCGCTGGCGAGTTTACTGCGCGGCGAGTTTGATGCGGCCAGCGCCCGAATTTGCTGGCGCTGGGCACTACCTGGCTGGAGCGCATTAACGGCGGGGATCATCCTCGGTTCCTGGTGGGCCTATTGCGAACTGGGCTGGGGCGGCTGGTGGTTCTGGGATCCGGTGGAAAACGCCTCTTTATTACCCTGGCTTTCTGCCACTGCGCTGCTGCACAGTTTGTCCCTGACACGCCAGCGGGGGATTTTCCGCCACTGGTCGCTGCTGCTGGCGATAGTTACCCTGATGTTGTCATTGCTGGGCACGTTGATTGTCCGTTCTGGCATTCTGGTTTCGGTTCATGCGTTCGCGCTGGATAATGTCCGCGCTGTACCGCTGTTTAGCCTGTTTGCGCTGATTAGCCTTGCGTCTCTGGCGCTGTATGGCTGGCGGGCGCGGGACGGTGAGCCGGTGGGGCGTTTTTCGGGTTTATCGCGAGAAATGTTAATCCTCGCAACGCTGCTGCTGTTTTGCGCGGTGCTACTGATCGTGCTGGTGGGAACGCTTTATCCGATGATTTACGGCCTGCTGGGCTGGGGACGCCTCTCCGTTGGTGCGCCGTATTTTAATCGCGCAACGTTACCGTTTGGCCTGTTGATGCTGGTGGTGATTGTGCTGGCGAAGCTTGTCTCTGGCAAACGCGCGCAGCTTCCGGCGCTGGTAGCTCATGCGGGCGTGCTGTTTTTTGCCGCCGGGATCGTGGTCTCCAGCGTCAGCTGTCAGGAGATCAGCCTGAATTTACAGCCGGGTCAGCAGGTGACGCTGGCAGGATACACCTTCCGTTTTGAACGCCTCGATCTACAAGCCAAAGGCAATTACACCAGCGAAAAAGCGGTAGTGGCGCTGTTTGACCATCAGCAACGCATTGGTGAACTGACGCCGGAGCGGCGTTTTTACGAAGCACGTCGCCAGCAAATGATGGAGCCGTCAATTCGCTGGAACGGCATCCATGACTGGTATGCGGTCATGGGAGAAAAAACCGGGCCGGATCGCTATGCATTTCGTTTGTATGTACAAAGCGGTGTGCGCTGGATTTGGGGGGGAGGATTGTTGATGATTGCGGGCGCGTTATTAAGCGGATTGCGGGGGAGGAAGCGCGATGAATAAAGGGCTTCTCACTTTGCTGCTGCTGTTCGCCTGTTTTGCGCGCGCTCAGGTCGTAGACACCTGGCAATTCGCCAATCCGCAACAACAGGAACAGGCGTTAAGTATTGCCAGTCAGTTACGCTGTCCGCAGTGCCAGAATCAGAACTTACTGGAATCCAATGCGCCGGTGGCAGTCAGTATGCGTCATCAGGTTTACAGCATGGTGGCGGAGGGGAAAAGCGAAGCTGAAATCATTGGCTGGATGACCGAACGCTACGGTGATTTTGTTCGCTATAACCCACCGCTGACCGGTCAGACGCTGCTCCTGTGGGCGCTACCAGTGGTGCTGTTACTGCTGATGGTGCTGATCCTCTGGCGGGTGAGGGTGAAGCGATGAAAAATCCTCAAATACCGGTAAAAATGCTGGTAACACTCGCGATTTTGATGGTATTTGTCTGTGTCGGCGGTTATCTGTTAAGCCCAAAATGGCAGGCGGTACGTGCGGAGTATCAGCGTCAGCGCGATCCGCTACATCAGTTTGCCAGCCAGCAAACCCCGGAAGCACAGCTTCAGGCATTGCAGGATAAAATTCGTGCTAATCCACAAAACAGCGAACAGTGGGCGTTACTGGGCGAGTACTATCTGTGGCAAAACGATTACAGCAATTCGCTGCTGGCGTACCGTCAGGCGTTGCAACTACGTGGTGAGAACGCTGAACTGTATGCGGCGCTGGCGACGGTGCTTTATTACCAGGCCAGCCAGCATATGACCGCCCAGACTCGCGCGATGATCGACAAAGCTCTCGCGCTGGACGAAAACGAAATCACCGCCCTGATGCTGCTGGCTTCCGATGCGTTTATGCAGGCGAATTACGCGCGAGCCATCGAACTATGGCAAAAAGTGATGGATCTCAACTCACCCAGGGTCAACCGGACACAGTTGGTTGAGTCGATTAATATGGCAAAACTCCTTCAACGGCGATCGGATTAATCATTCGGTGTTGCAGATTATGTTATTGAGCTGCGTAAAAAATAATCGAATGAACACATGTAAAAAATAATCACCATTAACAATTATTGCAGATTAAACAAATAAAAATCTTTCCATAACAAATGGTTATTCATATAACCTGTCATAAACTCGCGTTATTATGCATTAATGCAGCGAAAAGCTCTGTTGTTAAAGGGTTGCGCAACATACCGCGCAAATGATACTGATCATAAGCGTTAAAAAAATCTACAAACCAACGCAACACAATTCATGCCCTGGCAGTATGTCACGTTCTCGCGTTTCTGAGCGGGGAACGGCGCTCCATTGAGGAAGTCATTCATATGAAAAATATAAAATTCAGCCTGGCCTGGCAGATTCTGTTTGCTATGGTGCTGGGCATTCTCCTGGGAAGCTACCTGCACTACCATAGCGACAGTCGCGAATGGCTGGTCGTCAATTTGCTCTCTCCGGCGGGTGATATCTTCATCCACCTGATCAAAATGATTGTTGTGCCGATTGTTATCTCCACGTTGGTGGTTGGGATTGCAGGTGTTGGTGATGCTAAACAGCTCGGGCGTATTGGCGCGAAAACCATTATCTACTTTGAAGTGATCACCACCGTCGCCATCATTCTGGGGATCACTCTGGCAAACGTCTTCCAGCCCGGTTCCGGTGTTGATATGTCGCAGTTGGCGACCGTTGATATATCGAAATATCAGAGCACCACGGAAGCAGTGCAAAGCAGTTCCCACGGCATTATGGGCACTATTTTGTCGCTGGTGCCGACGAACATTGTGGCGTCGATGGCGAAAGGCGAAATGCTGCCGATCATTTTCTTCTCGGTGCTGTTTGGTCTGGGGCTTTCCTCCCTGCCAGCGACGCATCGTGAACCGCTGGTGACCGTGTTCCGCTCCATCTCTGAAACCATGTTTAAAGTGACTCACATGGTGATGCGTTACGCGCCGATTGGGGTGTTCGCGTTGATTGCGGTGACGGTGGCTAACTTCGGTTTCTCTTCCCTGTGGCCGCTGGCGAAGCTGGTGCTGCTGGTGCATTTCGCCATTCTGTTCTTCGCGCTGGTGGTGCTGGGAATTGTGGCGCGTCTGTGCGGGTTGAGCGTCTGGATCCTGATTCGCATTCTGAAAGATGAGCTGATTCTGGCGTACTCCACTGCCAGCTCTGAAAGCGTGCTGCCGCGAATTATTGAGAAGATGGAAGCCTACGGTGCACCGGCGTCGATCACCAGTTTCGTGGTGCCGACCGGTTACTCCTTTAACCTCGATGGTTCGACGCTGTATCAAAGTATTGCCGCTATCTTTATCGCGCAGTTGTATGGCATTGACCTTTCCATCTGGCAGGAAATCATTCTGGTGCTGACGCTGATGGTGACCTCGAAAGGGATTGCAGGCGTGCCGGGCGTGTCGTTTGTGGTGCTGCTGGCAACGCTGGGGAGCGTGGGTATTCCGCTGGAAGGCCTGGCGTTTATTGCCGGTGTTGACCGTATCCTCGACATGGCGCGTACCGCGCTGAACGTGGTGGGTAATGCGCTGGCGGTGCTGGTGATTGCCAAGTGGGAACACAAATTTGACCGCAAAAAGGCGATGGCCTATGAACGTGAAATGCTGGGCAAATTTGATAAGACTGCGGATCAGTAATTGAAGATTGCCGGGAGGTTATATCCACCCGGCAATGTGTGGATGCCTGATGCGACGCTTAACGCGTCTTATCAGGCCTGGCTTAGCCGTTGGTTAATTTCTCAAACTCTTCACATCCGGTATCAAACCCTTCCATACAGCTCAGGTTCAACCAATGCAGCGCCTTTTGTTTGTTCTTCTCGATAAAACCCTCTTCACCGTTTAAGAACATCATCCCCGCCCAGTACTCGGAATAACCGGTACGGGAAATCGCGGAGCTGCGTTTGAAATACCAGGTTGCTTTGTCATCGTCAGCGGTAATGCCCACGCCGTTGGCGTAAATCAAGCCAAGCAGCATCTGGGCATCAACGGCAGTATCATTCTCTAAATCTTCCGAGGCGTTTTCTAACAGCGAAATCGCCTTCGGATAATCTGGTTTACCCGCCTGGCTATTAACCAGAATATGCGCCAGCGTCACTTCACCTTCTTTACTGCCCGCCTGCGCTGCTTTCTCGGCAAGAACTTTTGCTTGTGGATAGTCCAGACTGACCGGATTGGTGATTTTGATCTGCGCTAACAGCGCGCAGGCATCGGCATCACCGCTGTCAGCGGCTTTCTGTGCCCAATATTCGGCTTTGCTCAAATCGCCGGAGCTAAACCAGCTATCGGCAAGAAAATATTGTGCGCGTCGGTCTCCGGCCTCTGCTGCCTTTACATACTGGCTGCCGGGTTCGGAGTCGTTTGCGTGGGCAAAGAATGTCAAAAACAACATCAATGCGATAATTTTTTTCATTTTGATAATACGATTGGGTAGGGAATAGTCAGTATAGAGAGTTCGAATCGATAAAAAAACAGCCTCCGAAAGGAGGCTGTAAGAGGGACTGATTTACGCCAGCGCCGCTTCGCGCAGGCGAGTTTTCAACTTGTTGTACTCGTCAATCACGTACTGCTCGGCGGCGCGCTGATCGGCGATCGGCTCGACGCGCACGGCGCAGTATTTGTACTCCGGCGTTTTCGTAATCGGGCTTAAGTTCTCGGTGACCAGCTCGTTACAGGCACCAATCCACCACTGGTAGGTCATGTAAATCGCCCCTTTGTTCGGACGATCGCTGACCTGTGCGCGGGTGATAATTTTGCCTTTACGCGAGTGCACCCAAACCAATGCCTCATCTTCAATACCCAGACGTTTGGCGTCTTCGGTATTGATTTGTGCGTAGCCAGGTTCATCAGCCAGCGCCGCCAGTGCTGCACAGTTACCGGTCATCGAACGGCAAGAGTAGTGACCAACTTCACGCACCGTTGACAGTACCATCGGGTACTCGTCGGTGAGTTTGTCGATTGGCGCTACCCAGTCGCAGGTGAAGAACTGCGCCAGACCGTTCGGGGTATCAAACTTCTCTTTAAACAGATAAGAAGTCCCCTGATCGGCATCTGATGTATCGCGGCAAGGCCACTGAATGAAGCCCAGTTCGCCCATTTTCTCGTAAGTCGCACCGTAGAAATCCGGGCACAGATGACGCAACTCATCCCAGATCTCCTGGGTGTTGTTGTAGTGCATCGGATAACCCATACGGGTGGCGATTTCACTGATGATTTGCCAGTCCGTTTTCAGATCCCACTTCGGTTCAACCGCTTTGAAGAAACGCTGGAAGCCACGGTCAGCCGCAGTGTAGACACCTTCATGTTCGCCCCACGAGGTTGACGGTAAAATAACATCCGCCGCCGACGCGGTTTTGGTCATAAAGATATCCTGGACGATGACCAGTTCCAGATCTTCAAAGGCTTTACGTACTGCCGACAGTTCCGCATCAGTTTGCAGCGGGTCTTCGCCCATAATGTACGCCGCACGGACTTCGCCATGTGCCGCACGGTGCGGCAGCTCGCTGATGCGATAGCCGGTATGAGCAGGCAGGCTTTCCACGCCCCAGGCTTTGGCGAATTTCTCGCGGTTAGCCGGATCTTTCACGTACTGGTAGCCAGGGTACGTATCTGGCAGCGCGCCCATATCGCAGGCACCCTGCACGTTGTTCTGACCACGAACCGGGTTAACGCCCGCATGTGGCTTACCGAGGTTACCGGTCAGCATTGCGAGGCTGGTCAGAGAACGTACGGTTTCCACGCCCTGATAGAACTGGGTAACACCCATGCCCCACAGAATGGATGCGCTTTCGGCCTGGGCATACATCCGCGCTGCCTGACGAATCTCACTGGCGCTGACGCCGGTGATATCTTCAACCGACTCCGGCGTGTAGCCTTCAACGATTTTACGATACTCTTCAAAGCCTTCTGTGCGAGAAGCGACGAACGCTTTGTCGTACAGATTTTCTTCAATAATGACATGTCCCATCGCATTCAACAGCGCGATGTTCGAGCCGTTTTTCAGTGCGATGTGCATGTCAGCAATGCGCGCGGTTTCAATTTTACGCGGATCGCAGACGATAATTTTCGCCCCGTTACGTTTAGCGTTAATCACATGATTCGCCACGATCGGGTGGGAATCTGCCGGGTTGTACCCGAAAACGAACACTAAATCGGTATTATCAATTTCGTTAATGGCATTGCTCATTGCGCCGTTACCGACCGATTGGTGCAGACCTGCAACCGATGGGCCGTGTCAGACGCGAGCGCAGCAGTCAACGTTATTAGTACCAATAACGGCGCGCGCAAATTTTTGCATTACATAGTTGGTTTCGTTACCCGTACCACGCGAGGAGCCGGTCGTCTGGATGGCATCCGGACCGTACTTCTCTTTGATGGCGCTCAGGCGCTCGGCAACGTAATTCAGTGCCTCATCCCAGGAAACAGGTTCGAGTTTGCCGCCACGCTGGCGACGGATCATGGGGGTTTTCAGGCGCGGGGTCAGGATCTGGGTATCGTTAATGAAATCCCAGCCATAATAACCCTTCAGACACAGAGTACCCTGGTTGGTTTTCCCCTGCGCTGCCTCCGCCCGGACGATTTTGCCGTTATCGACGACCAGGTTGATTTTGCAACCTGATGCGCAATATGGGCAAACCGTGACGACTTTTTTCATCGGTCTCGCTCCAGTTAATCAAATCACGCATACGCGCTCTCGACTACAGTATGCATCTTTTATGCCACATTTTATTTGGGGACATTCCTTGATATTACGGGCACTATTTATTCAAAACTCTGACGAAAAACAGGCTGTCGTCAGTTTTGACGTGACGAAACGAAATACCGCGTGACAGCCATCACGCGGCAGACATTTTATTTTTTCTCGGTGATGGGAGCCGCCTGATACCCGCCGCCCAGCGATTTCATCAACTGAATGCTTTGGATCACGCGGCGGCTATCCAGCATCAGTAATGACATCTCTTCGGCAAGCACCGGCAATTCGGCTTCGGTTGCCTGTAAGCGGCTGGTTAAACCGCGCTTGTAGGCGGCGTCGGCGGCGCGCTGGGTGAAGCGGGTCGCTTCTACGCGTTCTGCCTGCATCTCCCGCTCGTCATTCAGCGTTTGCAGACGCGTGCCATTGACTGCAACGTCGCGCACTGCGTTCAGCACGGACTGGTTGTAACGTTCAATCATCATGTTGCTGGCGGCACGAGTGCCTTCGAGATTGGCATTCAACCGCCCACCGTCAAACAGCGGCAGTTTCAGACCCGGAATGAAGTTGAACTGGCGACTGGTTTTTTTGAATAAGGTATCCAGGTGGATGGAATCCAGGCCGAAAAACGCTTTGATATCAAAGCTTGGGTAGAACAGCGCCCGTGCGGAATCTACCTGATTTAATGACGCCTGAACATACCAGCGCATGGCTTGCAGATCCGGACGTCTGGCGAGCAACTCATAAGAGAGTGTCGCCGGAATGCCGGTCTGGACTTGCGGTAATGCCACCGGTTTGATCTCCGGCATATCGCTGCCGCCCGCGCCAGTCAATGCACGCAGAGATTCTCGCGTTTCAGTGATTTGCCCTTTGACGGCAGCAATTTGTTTATCGACCGCCAGAATCTGCGCCCGCGCGCCGTGGAACGGTACTTGCGCTTCCAGACCGTGCGCCACTT
Source organism: Escherichia sp. 93.0816 (assembly GCF_013368855.2). Lineage (NCBI taxonomy): Bacteria > Pseudomonadati > Pseudomonadota > Gammaproteobacteria > Enterobacterales > Enterobacteriaceae > Escherichia > Escherichia sp. 93.0816. The sequence goes on from NZ_JABWNC020000009.1 coordinate 63,372, forward strand.
TACTCTGGTGCGCTCTCACCGCGTAATCAATCACGCTGCGGGTTTGCTCTAACAGATCGAGCATCTGGTAGCTGGCCTGCATACTGTAATAAAGCTGCGCTACGCCTGTAGTGAGCGACAGTTCCACTGCCGCAGTTTCTGCCAGCGCGGCGTTATGCGCGCCAATGGCGGCGGCAACCGCTGAGCGATGTACGCCCCATAAATCGAGATCCAGTCCAGCAAACAAACCTACGGTGGCTTCGGTGTAGTACGGACCATCCATTCCCAGTGCGGGCGCATCCATCGCATAAGGGCTTAAAAAGCCGTTGGCAGAGACGCGCTGGCGGTTGAGCATCCCTAACGCCGCCACCTGCAATTGTGAACCAGCATCTAACAAATCTGCCTGCGACTGCGCTTTTTCTTCCCGCAATTTCGCTTCGGCGAGGGTGTGAGAACCGCTTAACGTCCGTTGGATCAGCGCATCCAGTTGTGGATCATTAAACTCTCTCCACCACTGCGCTTGCGGCCAGCCGGAACTGGCAAGATGAATATCATCGGCAAGTTTGATCTGCTCTGGTTTAAGCTGTTGATGAGGGGCTGAATCCTTACGCACTAACGCACAGCCGGAAATCAGCGTCGCGCTGCCGAGAATGCTGCACAACAACAAGCGTGAAAGTTGACGATTGATCATTGAGTGGCTCCTTGTGCCTGTTCCGTGGCGGGCGTTAATGCCGGGGCTGTCCAGTCTGGCAAGCGGGCGATGAGCTGACAGACGTGTTGCTCCTGCTTTAATAAGGTGGGCAGGATGGCCTGCGAGGCGGGTATCTCTTCAAGCGTTATCAGGGGAGAATGGCTGAGTGCGGTTGCCAGACCGGCAGCGTATTTCTCCAGTGCATCGGCAAAGTGGCTGGCTCTGTCCGGCTGGAGCGCGTGATCAAGCGCCTGAGCCGAGTTCCAGGTGGCATCCCAGGCGTGAAGAATGTCGCGTCCCTGACGAATAACTGTTTGCGAGCGTTCAATCAGTAAGGCGCGTTCATTGCCATCCAGTTGACGTTCAAGCGCCACGCGTTGGCACATTTCTTCACAGGCATTAAACGCCGCATGTAGACCTATACGAATTTGCAGATAAGTGCGCAGAGCCGTGACTTCCTGTTGGCGCGGGATACGCATCAGTTTGCTTAACATACCCAGGGCGCCAGCCAGTTTTTGCGGCAGTGCGCGCGCTTCGCTTTCAGGCCAGACAAAGGTGTAAATCACCGCCGATACCGCCGTACCGATAAGAATGCCGATGGCACGATCGCGTATTTCCACCAGGTCGTAAACCGGACCAAAGACGTTTTCGAGCGTGGCGAGAGCAAAGGTCACCACCATCTGCGTGCCGATATAAGAAGAACGCTCAGAGCTGGTGGCGAACCACGCGCCCACCAGGAAAATCGGTGCCAGTACGAGCAGCAATTCGACAATATTGTCCAGCCAGGGCATGACCAGTAGCGTAAACAGCAACGCCAGAATTGCACCGCAAAAAGCTCCGCCAAAACGTAGCGCCATCTTCTGGTACGAAGAACCGATATTGGGGTTAGCGACGATCACGCAGGTCAGCATACAGGTGTGAATGCCTTCCCAGTCCACGCCGCTGTAGAAGGTGTAACAGATCAAACAGGCCAGCAGCGTTTTTACCGCGTAACGCATATAGTCCGGATTAGTAAAGGCATCGGCGACCATTGACGGCGGTTTGGCGGCGGGCGTTGGCGGCGTGTGCGGGTCCATCTGACCAAGCTGTAACAGTGTCTGGCAGATATTCTCCAGGTTACATTCCCGTGCCGCCATCGCTTCATCTTCACTAAGCCGCCAGTCGCTTTGCCAGCACTGCCCTTTGGCAATGGCATGTTGCAGCTTGTTGATTTCAGAGGCTAATTTTTGCCGAAACTCAATGATTACCTGCGAATCAGCAAAAGAGGTGGGATCGTAGCGATTCAGCGTTGAGTAAATGTAGGTTACCGTTGCCACACAGCTTTGCCACCATGCGCTATGGGTTCGCCAGTCGGCGTCGTCCGCGAGGCAAAAGACATTCAGTTTTTGCAGCGCCAGCGCCTCTCTTTCAATCCGCGTTTCGGGTAGCGGCGCAAGACTTTCTGTCAGGTGACGTACCGCGTCATCAAGCCGATCATTAAGCGCCTGATGCATCTGCGTAATGGCGCGGCTGGGAAACCACAGCACGCCGATTAACGTCATCAATAAGGTTGGATAGAGGCCGACAACGATACACCACAGCGTTAAACGCACGACCACTTCCGGATAGTCGAGCATGGCGGGGAAGGTTTGCCCGTAAATAGCGACAATGGCGACAGCGAAAAAGACCAGTCCCAGCCGATGGGTGCGCATCAAAAACATACAGCCCATCAGGACAGGACCTGCGATGATCAATCGGATCAACGGTTCGCCGTATGACCATTTGTAGATCAAAAACAAGCTGCCGATCTCCAGCACCGTGGCAACCACAAACAAGATCGCCACAAATTTGGTGTAAAACGCGTTCGACTGAATACCGTAAAACAGCACCGCCAGTGATAACGCCACGAAGGGGATCTCGAAGGTCATTGAGATCAGAATCACCAGCAGGCAGCCTACCCAGAGCTGCACGGTCTGCGGCACACGACCAGGCCGCCGCTCGCTTAACTCTTCATGAAAGAACGCCAGCAGCCTGACCACCGGTAATGGCAGGGAGTTGAGGGCGCTCATTATTGCGGCTCAAGATTAGCGACTGCCGACGCGCCGATGCGAAACATTTCCGGGTCAGGTTTATCGACCATGATTTTGACCGGAAAACGCTGGGCGACGCGGACCCAGTTAATAGAGCGAGACACTTTCGGCAGGCCGCCAAGCACCAGACCGCCGTCATCCGGCAGCACGCCGTAGCCAATGGAATCCACTTTACCCTCGAAGGTTTTGCCGCTGTCGCTCATCAGGCGAATTGTCGCAGGCGTACCAGCATGAATATTTTTCAGATCGGTTTCGCGGAAGTTGGCAATAACGTACCAGTGACGGGTGTCGATTAGCGTGAAAATAGGGCGCATGGCAGAAGCAAATTGCCCAACCGAGGTTTTGAGGGAAATGACCCGACCATCAAACGGCGCGCGAACGGTTGCCATTTCCAGATGCAGTTTGGTCAGCGCGATATCCGCTTCCACCGCTGCACGTTGGGCGACCAGCGCATCGACGCCGCTGACGCCGCTGGCGGCTGACTGCGCCTGCAACAATACGGCATTAAGGTCGGCCTCGGCAGCGCGCTGTGCGGTTCTCGCACGGTCAACTTCTTCAGCAGAAACAAAACCTTCTTTCAGTAATGGCTCGGTACGGTGCAATGTATCGCTGGCCTGTTTAGCGGCGGCGCGGGCTTTTTCTACCGTGGCGTTAACTGAGTCGGCGCCAAACTGTTGGGCGTTAACGCTACGCTGAGTGAGCATAATTTGCTTATCCAGTGCGGCGAGGGAGGCTTCGGCTTTCGCCAGATTCGCTTCGTACGGGCGAGGATCGATACGAAACAGCAAATCGCCCTGTTTGACTGCCTGGTTGTCTGTGACTGCCAGTTCCACAATACGACCGCTGACTTCCGGCACAACATCGATGGTATCGGCAGAAGCATAAGCGTCGTTGGTTGATGGCGCACTGTCTACGCGCCAGATAACGAAAACGAGGGCAACCAGCGCCAGCGCAACGACCAGCAGGGCAGGGATCTTACTGCGAGGAGCTTTTTTCGGCGTACTTTCCATGAGCGCATCTCAAATAGATTAGAAAAATGCCAGCCAGAACAGCATGGCGTAGAGAGCAAAAAGGGCGGTATAAATAATTCCGACAAATGCCAGATTGATATTTGCCCTCTGAATAATTCGCCTCGTGATGAGTGTCACAATAAGGCTGGCGATAGCGCAGAAAAACCAGCTGGGATAATAAGCGCCAATCACCGGGATCGCCGGAGATAATGAGCATCCCGAAACCATGATGACGGGAATTATCCAGGCTGCTTTTTTGAATTGCATCACCATGCGAGAGAGAACTGTTGGCATAATAAATACATCCTGTCTGCTGCGAACAATATCTGTAGTGAATATCAATATCCATTGAAGGCGTCAGTATGGCTTCATTCTTGATGAATAAAAATAGCTTTATTCAGCCACCGCATTCATAACTTATATATATTGTGTATTAATTTGCTGCATATATTTTTAATATAAATGCTTTCGGGGGCTTGAACGCCCCCGAGAATGAGTGGAATTAATTCGGGGTTACGATATTCACCCACAAATCAAAATTATCCAGACAAGCAATAATTTCTTCCAGTTTCGCACCATTGCCAATAATTTTGGCTTTCTTCGCTTTTACCAGATCCGCCATTTTCGCCTGTCCGGTCAGCACGGCGTGCAGATCTTCACGGTTAATGTAGAAAGAGGCGTCGGCTTGTGGTTGCAGCGTTTTACGGTAGTTAAGCACGCTATCGTTCAGGGTCAGGTTGAGGTTATCGCCGTTACTCATATTGAAGTTCAGGCTGATATTCTTCCCGGCGGCTTTTTCGCTATCGAGGCGAACAGCCATAAAGTCGAACAGCATTTCGACCGACATCCCGCGAATGGTATCCGGAGAACCGGTGGTGCCGTGGCTGAACTTATGTACCCCTTCGCGCAGCTCTTTCGCGCCAGTCAGGTAGAAACCGCGCCAGGTGGCGGACTCCGCCTGATAACCAAGCTGTTCAAAGTTACTGGCTTGCAGATTCTTCGCTACCTGATCACCAGGATTGGCGGCAATCACCTGTTTCAGCAGTTCTGCCGACCAGCGATAATCACCCTGCTTGTTCGCTTCTTGCGCCAGGTTGATGACGCGTGCGGAACCGCCCAGCGCCTGCACATAACGTTTACCCATCTCCACCTGTCCATACGGATGCAGGTTTGCCGGGTTACCGTCGTAATAGCCGAGATAGAAGTTATATACCGCACGGGCGTTGTGGCTGACAGAACCGTAATAGCCACGGCTGGCCCAGTTATTGGCGAGCGTTGGCGGCAGCTTAATCATGTCGCCGATTTCATTCATGGTGTAGCCCTGGTTTGCCAGGTGCAGGGTCTGGTCGTGAATATACTTGATGGTATCGCGATATTTACCAATATAATCATTGATATGCTTATTGCCCCATACCGGCCAGGTGTGCGGCATAAACAGGACTTCTGCTTCGTTACCCCACATATCCAGCGTTTCGTTCAGATACTCGGTCCACTTGCTGGTATCGCGGGTTTTCGCGCCGCGCAGAGTGTAGAAGTTGTGCAGGGTATGCGTGGCGTTCTCGGCGGTACACAGGGCTTTCAGGGCCGGAATATAGAAGTGCATTTCCGCTGGTGCTTCGCTACCTGGGGTCATCAGGAAGTCAAACTCCAGACCGTCGATAATCATCTTCTCGCCAGTTCTGACGATAGTTTTGGTTGGCGCAATAATGCTTGGGTCACCGGTTGCCAGCGTCACGCCAAGGCCATTACCCACGTTGCCCTGCGCGTTGTGCGGCAGTAACAGGCCGTAAGAGTAGAGCGCACGGCGGCTCATAATATTACCCGCCAGTACGTTTTCGCTGATGGCTTCGTCCATAAAGCCAGCAGGGGCAATCACCTGAACTTTGCCCGATTTAACATCAGCTTCAGAGATAATGCCTTTCACACCGCCATAGTGGTCGGTGTGGCTGTGGGTGTAGATAACCGCAACAATCGGTTTTTGCGGACGATGCTGGAAGTAAAGGTCAAGTGCGGCTTTTGCGGCTGGTGGCGTCACCAGCGGGTCGATAACAATAATGCCTTTCTCGCCTTCCACGAACGTAATGTTGGAGATGTCCTGACCACGCACCTGATACATTTTATCGGTGACTTTGAACAGGCCAGAAATACCGTTGATCTGCGACTGACGCCACAGGCTGGGGTTTACCGTTTCCGGCGCAGCGGCATTAATATCAAATTTGTAATCATCCGCGCGGTAGTAAACTTTGCCGTTCGCATCACGCAGAATACCTTCATCGAGCAGCGGGGCGATAAATCCACGCTGGGCATCGTCAAAATCCTGACGATCGCTAAACGGTAATGATTTGGCGTAATTCTGATTTACCTGTTGCGTATATTGAGTGGCGGCTTTCGCTTCATCTGTTGCGTAAGCGGTATTTACCATCATGCTGCTGGCGGCGGTTAAGGCAATAACAATCCTGCTCAAACGGAATAACTGAGAGTTATTCATATAAATCTCCATTTATCATTTATGTCGTAAATATGTAGTCCATGCAAAATACGTCATTTAAAGCTGGCGTTATCATAATTGGGAAACGACGACTTTAATAAACGGAAGTGTGAGCGGAACGAGCCATTTTATTAGGCATTTGTGCTGAAGGTGAAAAAGTACGGCATATCTATTAACAATATCAATAATGTGACATGAATTATATTTTCATTATATATATTGCTTTCCTCTTTCACTTCGCCAGGAAGTACGCACAATGATTAATCAGGCGAATAATGCGGAGTGTAACCATGAAACCCGTGGTGCTGGTGGTGGATGATGACGCGGCTATCTGTGCACTGTTGCAGGACGTGTTAAGCGAACATGTCTTTACGGTTTCAGTCTGCCATACCGGACAGGAGGCAATATCGTGTATTGAAGGCGATCCTGATATTGCGCTGGTGGTGCTGGATATGATGTTGCCTGATACCAACGGCCTGATGGTATTACAACAACTACAGAAAATGCGTCCTGCATTGCCGGTGGTGATGCTGACCGGTCTGGGCAGTGAGTCTGATGTGGTGGTCGGGCTGGAAATGGGCGCGGATGATTACATCTGCAAGCCATTTACCCCACGGGTAGTGGTCGCGCGACTAAAAGCGGTGTTACGGCGCGTTGGCGTGCTGGCGGTCAATGAGGAGAAAAATGCCGGGCTATCATTTAATGGCTGGTATCTCGATACCACACGCTGCCAGCTACACAATCCGCGACAGCAACTTGTTGAGCTGACTCAGGGCGAATATGGCTTGTTGCTGGCACTGGCACAAAACGCCCGTCGGGTATTGAGCCGCGAGCAGTTGCTGGAGTTTACCCATAGTGACAGCATAGAGGTGTTTGATCGCACCATCGACGTATTAATCATGCGACTACGACGCAAAATCGAACTGAACCCGCATCAGCCAATGTTGATTAAAACTCTGCGCGGTCTGGGTTATGTCTTCGCTGCCGACGTGCATTAATCCGACATTTCTGTTTGCAGCTCTTCCAGTGTTTTTGCCCCGTCGATGGCGTTGGCGCATAACAGGCTCGCGCGCGCACAGGCATGTGCCAGTTTGATGCTCTCGGTAAGCGTCCAGCGTTCGTGGCAGCCATACAAAAATCCGGCACAAAACGCATCACCCGCGCCGACGCTACCGATAATCTCGCGCGGTTCTAATTTCCGTGAGGGTATCCACATGCCGCCCTGTTCTGGCGTCTCTCCCCATGCGCCTTCCGCGCAGTGAATCACCACGCGCTGGCGCACGCCCGCATCTAACAGTTCGCGCGCGGCGGCGGCAATATGCGCGATATGTGGCTCGCCGTTAGGCAAACGAATCTCCAGCCCGCTAAATTCCCCGGCCTCCAGTTCGTTAATCACCAGATAATCCAGATGACGCAACGCGGGCAATACCAGCGGCTGATAGCGCGGATCGCCCTTGCGGGAAACCAGATCGAGACAGGTTTCATAGCCAGCGTCATGCATCTGCGCCAGCAGGCGGGCGCTGCGAGTGCCATAAACATCGTCTGGCATATCCAGGCTTTCGAGCAACAGCAGATAACCGAGATGGAAGATTTTCATGCTGCTATCAAGCTGGTCGAACGCCGGAAGATCCAGCAGCCGGTTAGCGCCCGGTGAATGGAAAAAGGTGCGCTGTCCGCTGGGATCGGTCATCACCTGCGACATCGACGTCGGCGCAAAAGTGGTGCGCTGCACATGCTGGCGATTGACGTGATATTGCTCCAGCATTGCCATAATGTAATCGCCGTCGCTGTCCTGACCGATTAGCCCGACCGCCTGCAAAGGCAGCCCGGCGCGCATTTTCGCCAGCGTCAGCAGGACGTTAAGCGGTGCGCCACCGGTGGAGCGTTCGCTGTGGGTGATCTCAGCCAGCCAGCCGCGCTCCGGCCACTGGATAATCTGGTGGACGTGGTCAACCAGCATATTTCCTGCTGCGATAATACCTTTACGTTCCATCATGCCAGCTCCTGGATTAGCTAATGCGTTGTCGCCGGGCAGCGTCGCCGCCCGGCCTCGGACTTATTTCACCGTCCAGCCTTTGTAATTGCCGACGTTGTCTTTGTCGATCATCGTCACCGGGATCAGCACCGGCTCTTTCGGCGCGGGTTTGCCCTGCAAAATGTCATAACCGATCTCGACGGCTTTCGCCGCCATCACCTGTGGGTCTTGTGCGGGGGTTGCGACAAACAACGAGTTCTCACGCTTCAGCGCCTCTTCGGCGTCCGGGCTACCATCCACACCAACAATAAAGAACTCGTTACGTTGTGCCTGTTTTGCTGCCAGATCGGCGCCGATCGCGGTGGGATCGTTAATCGCAAACACGCCGTCGATCTTCGGATTTGCCGCCAGCAGCCCGGTCATCACCTCCAGCCCGCCTTCACGACTGCCTTTGGCGTTCTGGTTGTCAGAGAGCACCTTGATGTCAGGATGGCGTTTAAATTCGGTCTGGCAGCCTTCGACGCGGTTCTGCACGGCGGACACCGGCGGCCCGTTGATGATCACCACGTTGCCTTTCCCTTTCAGGCGATCGGTGATGTATTTACAGGCCATTTCGCCCGCCTGGGTGTTATCGGAAGTGATAGTCGCATCGGCACCTTCTGCCGCTACGTCAACCGCCACTACCACGATCCCGGCATCTTTCGCCCGTTTCACCGCCGGGCCGATCCCTTTTGAATCGGCAGCGTTGAGGATGATCATATCGACGTTGGCGGCGATAAAGTTGTCTATTTGCGAAACCTGCTGGCCCAGATCGTAGCCGCTGGACACCAGCGTCACTTTGACGTTATCGCCTGCCAGTTTGCGCGCTTCCAGCTCCGCGCCTTTGGTTATCTGCACGAAGAACGGGTTCGCCAGATCGCCCACCGTCACGCCTATCGATTTCAGTTCTTTCGCCTGGGCGAACGGTGCTGCGACCAGCAGCGCGCCTGCACAGAGCGCGGTCACTAAGGGCTTCAATCTCATGCTGTATTCCTCATGTGTAGGGTATTGTTGTTATGCGCTTTGATGATGTCGGGTACGGTATTTGTCGATCAGCACCGCAATGATGATCACCGCCCCTTTGATCACCAGTTGCCAGAAGTAAGAGACGCCCATTAAGGTCATGCCGTTGTTTAGCGTGGCGATAATCAGCGCCCCCACCAGCGTGCCGGTGATGGTGCCGATGCCGCCGACAAAACTGGTGCCGCCGAGGATCACCGCCGCAATGGCGTCCAGTTCGTAACCCATGCCTAAGTTGCCGTTGGCGCTGTACAGTCGCGAGGCACTCATAATTCCGCCCAACCCTGAAAGCAGGCCGCTCATGCCATAAACAAACAGCAGCACCAGCCAGACTTTAATGCCGGTAAGACGTGCCGCCTGCATATTGCCGCCGACGGCGTAGATATGAACGCCAAGCGTGGTACGGCGCAGAATAAACCAGCACACCACGATCACCGCCAGCGCAATGACCACCAGCCAGGGGATCGGCCCAAGATAGTTGTTGCCTATCCACTCGAAATTAATGTTGGAGTTGATAACCGTAGTGCCATCCGCCAGCAGATACGCCGCCCCGCGCAGCGCCGTATAGGTGCCGAGTGTGACGATAAACGGTGGTAATCCGGCAAAGGCCACCAGCGCGCCGTTGAACAACCCCAGCAGCAGGCCGAGCATCAGCGCCGCCGGGATCGACAGCATGGCGAACTCCGGGCTAAGGGAGACGACCATCGCCGCCACCGCCGTGGTGCCGAGAATTGAACCTACAGAAAGATCGATCCCGCCGGTCAAAATGATGAAGGTCATTCCTGCCGCCAGCACAATGTTGATCGACGCCTGGCGGGTAATATTCAGCAGGTTACTTTCGGTAAAAAAGTTTGGCGCGATAAAGCCAAAAACCGCCACGATCAGGATCAGAATCGGCAAAATGCCGACCGTTTGCATTAGATCGCTCATTAACATTTTTTTGGCAGAGGTCTTTGCAGATGTTGTCATGAGCGCACCGCCTGGGAATGGGCGTCATTGACGCCGGTCGCTAAGGTCATAATGTTTTCCTGGGTGATGTTGTTGCCGTTTAACTCACCGGCAATGCTGCCTTCGCGCATTACATAAACGCGATCGCTCATCCCGACTATCTCCGGCAGTTCGCTGGAGATCATCAGGATCGCCACGCCCTTGCGCGCCATCTCGTTCATGATCCGGTAGATCTCGCTTTTTGCGCCGACGTCCACGCCGCGCGTGGGTTCATCGAGCAGTAAAATGCGCGGGCCAATCGCCACCCAGCGGGAGATCAACAGTTTTTGCTGATTGCCGCCGGAAAGCCCGCCCGCTCGCACCTGGGAATGAGGCACACGAATGTTGAGCAACTTAATGGCATCATCGGAGATGGTTTGAGCTTTTTTGCGGTTGAGCATCCCCCAGCTGGCATCGCGCTCCAGGGTTGCCATGGTGATGTTTTCGGCTGCCGCCATTTCAAGAAACAGCCCCTGTTCTTTGCGATTTTCGGTGAGAAAACCAATGCCAAGATCGATGGCTTCGCGCGGGGAGTGGATCACCACCGGTTCGCCATCCACTTCAATCATTCCGCCCGTTGCTTTACGCACGCCGAAGATCAACTGCGCGAGTTCGGAACGTCCGGCACCCACCAGCCCTGCGAGGCCGACAATTTCGCCGGAACGCACCAGCAGACTGCTCGGCTGCACTTTGCCGCCGTCGGTCAGGTGGTGAACGTTCAGGCGGGCTTTGCCGGGCAGGATATCGCGTTCTTTATTGAACAGATCGCTCAGCGGCCTTCCGACCATCATCCGCACCAGCTCTCCGGCGTTGAGGTTGTCGCGGGTCAGGCTGCCAACGTATTGCCCGTCGCGCAGCACGCTGACGCGATCGGAAAGCTCATACACTTCCGCCATGCGGTGGCTGATGTAGATAATCGCCATCCCTTCATCGCGCAGCCGCATAATCAGTTCAAACAGGCGGTGAGTTTCACGGGAGGAGAGGGCGGCGGTGGGTTCGTCCATCACCAGAATGCGGCTGTTGCGATGCAGCGCGCGGGCGATTTCGACCTGCTGTTGCTCGGCAATGGTCAGCGTCATGACTTTATCACTGGCGTTGAACTGCGCGCCGAGGCGGTCGATCACTTTTTGCGCCTGTACCAGCATCTCTTTACGCTGCACCAGCCCACCGTGGGAAAGCTCGCTGCCGAGGAAAATGTTCTCTGCCACCGTCAAATTGGGTGCAAGCTGCATCTCCTGATAAATCAGCGTAATACCTGCGCTTAAGGCATCTTTTGGCGTGCGAATGTGAAAGGGTTTGCCATCAATCAGGATCTCGCCGCTGGTGGCGGTATAAGCCCCTGCCAGCACCTTCATCAGCGTGCTTTTCCCGGCACCGTTTTCCCCCATCAGGGCATGGATCTCGCCTGGGTAGACCGTCAAATCCACCCCTTTGAGCGCATAAAATTTGCCGAAGGCTTTGGCAATATTGCGCATCTCCAGAACTGGCGTGCTGTTCATGGCGGACTCCTGCGAGGTTGTCGATATCAGCACTCCATCACAGGAAAGTAAATGCAAAATGTCAGAAGCCGTTCATATTTGTCATATTGCGAATTTTCTTCACGGAGCGTGATATGGCGCACCCCGGACGTCACTTTTTTGCCAGCGCGCGCGGGCGATTGCTGCTTTTAAATTTGCTGGTGGTGGCGGTGACGCTGATGGTCTGCGGCGTGGCGGTGATGGGCTTTCGTCATGCCAGCCAGATGCAGGAACTGGTGCAGCAGCAAACGGTAGATGATATGACCGGCAGCCTGAATCTGGCGCGCGACACGGCAAACGTGGCGACGGCGGCGGTGCGATTGTCACAGGTGGTGGGGGCGCTGGAATATAAAGGCGAAGCCGAGCGATTACTGGAGACACAGCGGGCATTAAAAAGCTCACTTGAGCAACTGGCGACAGCGCCTTTAGCACAGCAGGACGCCGGGCTGGTGGCGCGAATCATCCAGCGCAGCAATGAACTGCAAACCAGCGTCGGCGGAATGCTGGAGCGGGGGCAAAGGCGGCACCTAGAGCGTAACGCGTTGTTAAGTTCGCTATATCAAAACTTAAGTTATCTGCGGCATCTGCAAAAAGTCACTCACGCGCAAGATGATATTTTGCTTAACGAGATGAACCGGCTGATCGTCGCCGCCATTGCCACTCCAGCACCGCAGGCGATTATTCATCAACTGGTCGAAGTGATGTCTGCACTGCCGACTCATAGTGATACGCCGTTAGTAAATACGCTACTTACTGATTTTAATCGTGAACTGCGTAAACTCGCGCCGCTTTCGGCGTCACTGGAGCAAAGCGATCTGGCGATTAGCTGGTATATGTTTCACATCAAAGCTCTGGTGGCGATCCTTAACAGCGATATTAACCATTATGCCGAACAGGTGGCGATGCTTTCCGGTCAGCGGGTAGCGCAAAGTTACCAGGATCTGCGCTCCGGCGAGAGGGTGATCATGATCTTTGCCCTGTTAGCGGTGGTGATCACCGCGTTTGCAGGTTGGTACATCTATCGCAATCTTGGCTCAAACCTGACGGCGATTTCTCGCGCCATGAGTCGTCTGGCGCACGGTGAAGCAGACGTCAGCTTTCCGGCGTTACAGCGGCGTGATGAGTTGGGGGAACTGGCACGCGCCTTTAACGTCTTCGCCCGTAATACCGCATCGCTTGAACGGACGTCACGGCTGCTGAAAGAGAAAACCACGCAGATGGAGATTGCCCAAACCGAGCGGCAGGGGCTGGAAGAGGCGCTATTGCACAGCCAGAAGCTAAAAGCGGTCGGGCAACTGACGGGGGGACTGGCGCATGATTTTAATAATCTGTTGGCGGTGATTATTGGCAGCCTGGAGCTGGTGAACACGGAATCGCCCGACGCGCCGCGAATACAGCGGGCGCAGCAAGCCGCCGAACGTGGCGCGCTACTGACCCAACGGCTGCTGGCATTTTCCCGCAAGCAGTCCTTACATCCACAATCCATTGAACTGAAAACATTACTGGAAGAGTTAAGCGAATTGATGCGCCACTCCTTACCGGCAACGCTGACGCTGGAGATTGAAGCGCAGTCTCCGGCGTGGCCTGCGTGGATTGACGTCAGCCAACTGGAAAACGCCATCATCAACCTGGTGATGAACGCTCGTGATGCGATGGAAGGGCTGACGGGAACCCTCAAAATCCGCACCTGGAACCAGCGTGTCACCCGTAGCGGTGGGCAGCGTCAGGACATGGTGGCTCTGGAGGTTATCGATCATGGCTGTGGAATGTCGCAGGAGGTGAAAGACCAGGTGTTCGAACCGTTCTTTACCACTAAACAGACGGGGAGCGGCAGCGGGCTGGGCTTGTCAATGGTCTATGGTTTCGTGCGTCAGTCCGGCGGGAGGGTGGAAATCGAAAGCGCGCCGGGGCAGGGAACGACGGTCAGACTACAGCTTCCCCGTGCGTTGTTGGCGGCGAAAAATGTATCGTCAGCGGTGGTAGAACAGACAGCCGTCAGCGGCGATAAGCTGGTGTTGGTGCTGGAAGATGAAGCTGCAGTACGCCAGACAATCTGCGAACAGTTGCACCTGCTGGGCTATTTGACGCTGGAAGCCAGCAGCGGCGAACAGGCGCTGGATCTGCTGGCGGCATCAGTGGAAATCGATATTTTTATCAGCGACTTAATGCTCCCAGGCGGTATGAGCGGCGCAGAAGTGGTCAATGCAGCACGCAAACGCTACCCACACCTGACGCTGTTGCTTATCAGCGGTCAGGATTTACGCCCCAGCTATAACCCCGCGTTGCCAGAAGTGGCGCTGCTGCGCAAACCTTTTACCCGCGTGCAACTGGCGCAGGCATTGGGGCAAATTGAGGGATGATTTTCAGAATTTATCAAGAGGCCTGGAGCAAACGTGCTGCTATTGTGAGCAATTCTGCTCTGAATGGGATATAAAAGGAATTATGCCAGTACTGACAAGAGGCGATTCACATATGATCGTGATGCCAACCACCTATAGCCCAATGACGGTTGCTCGTTCTTTTCGCGTGGTGGAAGAGATCGAGCTTTCCGGGCGTCTGTTACAGGTGATTTATGACAGCCAGACGCCAAGAGCGGCCATCATTGAAGCGGACATTGAAGTTTTTGCAGGCGTGCCACGTCATCGGGTACTCGCCGCTCTCGACCTGCAGCGTAAAAAAGAGTTCGGCAGCGATATTATTGCCGTTGAACGCTGGTGGGAAGACTCGGATCTGGTACAAGTGGAAGGTATCTGCGTCTCCCCAGGTGAACGCGATAAAGGTCTGGCAACGCGACTGTATGAAGCGTTAATCCTGCAATGCGGAATCACACTCATCAGCGATTTTGATCAGTATGATGGCGGGAAGATGCTCTGGCAGAAGATCGCGCGCGAGTCCGATCAGATTTCCGTGTTTGTTTTAGACACTGAACAAGGGGCATTTTGGCCTTACGATGGCACGAAAGTGATCTACGATGGTGGCTGCATTCCGGAAGAACGTATCTGGAGTATTTCTCCGGATCAAAAATGTCATAGCATTGTGCTGGTGGCGGAAAATAAACGGCGAGCTATCCAGCTAATGGAAGAGTCTGCGCCTTACCGTATTTGAGATTACTCCGCTACTCCGGTTATTCACACTCAACTAACGTTAAGCCAGTCCATCACAGAGACTGGCTTATGAAACCTTACTCCACGCTCTTTCTTTTCACCCTGCTCACGCTGACCACTGTTCCGGCTCAGGCCGATATTATTGACGACACGATTGGTAATATTCAGCAGGCGATTAACGACGCTTATAACCCTGACCGTGGGCGTGACTATGATGATTCGCGCGACGACGGCTGGCAGCGTCAAGTGAGCGACGATCGTCGCAGACAATATGACGACCGCCGCCGCCAGTTTGAAGATCGCCGCAGGCAGCTTGACGACCGCCAGCGCCAGCTTGATCAGGAGCGTCGGCAGCTGGAAGATGAAGAGCGGAGAATGGAAGATGAGTATGGGCGGTGATGTTGGGTGTGGAGCAGGCATCGCCCCTCCCCCTAATTCTCCCCATCAGCTATTAAAGCCCGGCTATTGTGTTGACTGCTGCTTAACGACATTAATCATCCACGGCACACCATATTTATCGGTAACTTTGCCGAAGCCATGCGCCCAGAAGGTTTCCTGCCAGTCCATTTCGATTTTTCCGTTGGCGGCAAGGTTGTCAAACCAACGTTTCCCTTCCTCGACCTGTTGCGAATCGAGCACCAGCGTAAAGCCGGAGTAGTTGGCTTTTCCTGACGGTATGGCATCGCTCATCATGATGTCGCTTCCGGCAATGCGCACGTTAGCATGGGCGATGGCAGTATCGGGAAATTGCATCCCTGAAGGACAGCCTTCGGTGCTTTCCTGCGTGGGTTTCGGCATTTCCCCAAAGCTGATTTTATAGAGCAGTTCCGCGCCTAACGTGCGTTGGTAATAGGCTATCGCGTCGGCACAGTTACCGGCAAAAGAGATATAGGGACTTAACGGCATGATGGTGACCTCAGTTAAGAGAAGTCAGTTAAGTGTAGTTTGAATTTTGTACAGATGAAGAGTAGGCCTGACAAGACGTGCAAGCGTCGCATCAGGCAGTTGGCACCGTTGCCGGATGTATCGCACCCGGCATTCGAAATCAGTTCTTTTTCACAAACTCAGATTTCAGTTTCATTGGACCAAAACCGTCGATTTTGCAATCGATGTTGTGGTCGCCTTCAACCAGGCGGATGTTTTTCACTTTGGTGCCAATTTTCAGCATCGAAGAGCTACCTTTCACCTTCAGATCTTTAATGATGGTAACGCTGTCGCCGTCAGCCAGCAGGTTGCCGTTAGCATCTTTAACGATCAGCTCGTCGCTTTCCTGTGCAGGTTCGGCGTCGTTCCATTCGTAGGCGCATTCCGGGCAGATGTACATGCCGTTATCTTCGTAGGTGTATTCGGAGTTGCATTTCGGGCAGTGTGGTAATGACATGTGGATTTCCTCAAAAGTCAGCAGGGCAAAAGCGCCAAAAAACGGCAGATTGCCGAAAAAGGCCGCAATTATACACAAAATCCCTGGGTTTGTCGGGGGTACTGCTGATTTTAGTCGACGATCGTTTTCATTTGAAAGACAACGCAAAAAGAAAATAATCTTTTTGCCTCTGTTTATTATTTAAGTTAAGGTTAACTCTCTTCTTGTTCTTTTTTTAATTAAATTGTTATTTTATCTTTCTGACTTTTAACTTGTCGGAAGAGATTTATTCATCCTAATAAAAACAACATATTAAATATAAAATTATTTCCTGCAGTAATTATAAAAGCCGACAACAGAACTAAAAAACGATCTGGCTAAATAAAAATAATGAAATTTGCCTTAAGGAAGAATTTTCCATGTACACACAGACAATATATGAATTAAGTCAGGAGGCTGAGCGTCTGTTACAGCTTTCCCGACAACAGTTGCAGTTACTGGAAAAAATGCCGCTCTCTGTGCCCGGAGAAGATGCACCACCACTGACTTTACCCTGGAGTCAGCCTAATATCGCCGAGCGTCATGCGATGCTGAATAATGAGCTGCGTAAAATTTCCCGTCTGGAAATGGTGCTGGCGATTATTGGCACCATGAAAGCAGGGAAATCAACCACCATTAACGCTATTGTTGGCACTGAAGTTCTGCCTAATCGCAATCGCCCTATGACTGCGCTGCCGACGCTTATTCGCCATACGCCGGGGCAAAAAGAACCGGTGCTGCATTTTTCACATGTCGCACCAATCGACTGTTTAATCCAACAATTACAACAACGCCTGCACGATTGCGATATTGAGCATCTGACCGAACTGCTGGAAATAGATAAAGATATGCGTGCGCTTATGCAGCGGATCGAAAATGGCGTTGCTTTTGAAAAATATTATCTTGGTGCCCAGCCAATTTTTCATTGCCTGAAAAGTTTGAATGATTTGGTGCGTCTGGCGAAGGCGCTGGACGTCGATTTTCCTTTTTCTGCTTACGCCGCCATTGAGCATATTCCAGTAATTGAAGTGGAGTTTGTCCATCTGGCGGGACTGGAGAGTTATCCCGGGCAGTTGACGTTGCTGGATACCCCCGGACCGAATGAAGCCGGACAACCGCATCTGCAAAAAATGCTTAACGAGCAACTGGCGCGCGCCTCCGCAGTGCTGGCGGTGCTGGACTATACGCAACTGAAGTCAATCTCCGATGAAGAGGTGCGTGAGGCGGTTTTAGCGGTGGGGAAATCAGTACCGCTGTATGTGCTCGTCAATAAGTTCGATCAGCAGGATCGTAACAGTGACGATGCCGAACAGGTGCGGGCGCTGATTTCCGGAACGCTGATGAAAGGCTGTGTTACGCCAGGGCAGATATTTCCGGTATCGTCGATGTGGGGCTATCTGGCGAATCGGGCACGTCATGAGTTAGCTAACAATGGGAAGTTGCCTGCGCCGGAGCAACAACGCTGGGTGGAGGATTTTGCCCATGCCGCGCTTGGCAGGCGCTGGCGCAATGCCGATCTGGCAGATATCGACCGTATTCGTCATGCCGCCGATCAACTGTGGGAAGATTCGCTGTTCGCGCAACCGGTTCAGGCGTTACTCCATGCTGCCTACGCCAACGCGTCGTTATATGCTCTGCGATCTGCTTCGCATAAGTTGTTGAATTATGCCCAACAAGCGCGGGAATACCTTGATTTTCGCGCACACGGGCTGAACGTCGTCTGCGAGCAATTGCGGCAAAATATCCGCCAGGTTGAAGAAAATATGCAGCTATTGCAGCTCAATCAGGTGCAGGTGAGTGGCGAGATTAAACATGAAATCGAGGTGGCCCTGGTATCAGCCAACGACTTTCTGCGTCAGCAGCAAGACGAGGTGAATACCCAGTTAGCTGCGCTGTTTCAACATGATTCATGGTCGTTAAGCGAGATTCGTACCCGCTGCGAGACGCTGTTACAGGCGGCACAGACCAAAATCAGCCGTGACTTTACGCTGCGTTTTGCTGAACTGGAATCAACCCTTTGCCGGGTGTTAACCGATGTTATTCACCCCATCGAGCAGCGGGTAAAAACAGAATTGAATGAGTCCGGTTTTCGCCCCGGCTTTCATTTTCCTGCTTTTCATGGCGCAGTCCCACACTTCAATACTCGCCAGTTGTTCAGCGATGCAATATCCCACCAGGAAGCAACGGATGAGCAGAGCAGCCGTTTTGGCATTGTGCGTGAGACGTTCTCGCGCTGGCTGAATCAGCCTGACTGGGGACGGGGTGGTGAGAAATCACCGCCAGAGGCCGTTGATTACAGTGCGCTACAACGAACGTTAACCGAAGAAGTAGATCTTTATTGCCAACAAATGGCTAAAGCTTTGGCGGTTCAGGTCGATGATTCTGTCACGGCAGGCATGAACACTTTTTTCGCTGATTTCGCGTTATGTTTGACGGAATTACAGGCGCGTTTACGCGATAGTCTGGCTCTGCGTCAACAAAATGAATCCGTGGTCAGGATGATGCAGCAGCAATTGCAACAGACCGTGATGATTCATGGCTGGATTTATACGGACTCTCAGTTGTTACGCGATGATATTCAAACTCTTTTCATGGCAGAACAGTATTGACAAAGACGTTACTGGACGGCTCCGGTCGCGTACTGGAGTCGGTTTATCCCCGCTTTTTGGTGGATCTGGCGCAGGGCGATGATGCCCGCTATCCACAAGCCCATCAGCAGCAGTTTCGTGAACGACTGATGCAGGAGATCCTTGCGCGCACACAGCTTCAGGCGTGGGCGAATGCCGGAATGTTAAATGCGCCACTTAGCCTGCGCCTGACATTGGTGGAAAAACTGGCGGCGATGCTTGATCCCGGCCATCTGGCGCTGACGCAGATCGCGCAACATCTGGCACTATTGCAAAAAATGGATCACCGTTCGTACTCTGCTTTCCCGGAACTTCCCCAGCAAATCGCCGAGTTGTATGAGTGGTTTTCTGCCCGCTGTCGCTGGAAGGAAAAAGCGTTAATGCAACGAGGGTTACTGGTTCAGGCAGGTGAGCAGAGTGAGCAAATTTTTACCCGCTGGTGTGCTGGTGCGTACAACGCCTGGTCGCTGCCGGGACGTTGTTTTATTGCTTTGGAAGAGCTGCGCTGGGGGGCGTTTGGTGATGCCTGCCGTCTGGGAAATCCACAAGCAGCGGCGTTGTTGCTTGACGATTTACGCGTGAAAGCGACGCAATATCTGGCTGAAAGTATCAATGCGGCACCGACTACTCGCCATTATTACCATCAATGGTTTTCCTCTCCCACTACCCCGACTGGCGGGGATCATGCTGACTTTTTAAGTTGGCTTGGCAAGTGGTCCGATACCGATAAGCAGCCCGTTTGCTGGTCAGTAACTCAACGCTGGCAAACCGTCGCGCTGGGGATGCCACGGCTCTGTTCAGCGCAGCGTCTGGCGGGGGCAATGGTCGAAGAAATCTTCTCTGTAAATTGACTGTAAATGATCAGTTACATCAATGAGTGCTCAACGAAATCCATGTGTGAAGTTGATCACAAATTTAAACGCTGGTAGGGTAAAAAGGTCATTAACTGCCCAATTCAGGCGTCAACAGGTTTGATTGTACAATCCTTAATCGGATCGTGTAAGCAAACCAGCTACGCTTGTTACAGAGATTGCACCCTGCAATTCCCGCTCCCCTTTTGCGGGCGCCGCGTCGATTTGCCTGACGCGTGCGGAAATGGGCTTACTCTGCGAGGAAAGCTATGCTGAAAAGGAAAAAAGTAAAACCGATAACCCTTCGTGATGTCACCATTATTGATGACGGTAAACTGCGAAAAGCCATTACTGCAGCATCGCTGGGTAATGCAATGGAATGGTTCGATTTTGGTGTTTATGGCTTTGTTGCTTACGCATTAGGTAAAGTATTTTTCCCGGGGGCTGACCCCAGCGTGCAGATGGTTGCTGCACTTGCCACCTTCTCCGTTCCCTTTCTGATTCGACCGCTTGGCGGACTCTTCTTTGGTATGTTGGGCGATAAATATGGTCGCCAGAAGATCCTCGCTATCACTATTGTGATTATGTCGATCAGTACATTCTGTATCGGTTTAATACCGTCCTATGCCTCTATTGGTATTTGGGCACCGATTCTGCTGTTGATTTGTAAGATGGCACAAGGTTTCTCGGTCGGCGGCGAATACACCGGAGCGTCGATATTTGTTGCGGAATACTCACCTGACCGTAAACGTGGCTTTATGGGCAGTTGGCTGGACTTCGGTTCTATTGCCGGGTTTGTGCTGGGTGCGGGCGTGGTGGTGTTGATTTCGACCATCGTCGGCGAAGAGAACTTCCTCGACTGGGGCTGGCGTATTCCGTTCTTTATCGCGCTGCCGCTGGGAATTATTGGGCTTTATCTTCGTCATGCTTTAGAAGAGACGCCAGCGTTTCAGCAACATGTTGAGAAACTGGAACAGGGTGACCGCGAAGGTTTGCAGGATGGCCCGAAAGTCTCGTTTAAAGAGATTGCCACCAAACACTGGCGCAGTCTGTTGACATGTATCGGTCTGGTGATTGCCACCAACGTGACTTACTACATGTTGCTGACTTATATGCCGAGTTATTTGTCGCATAACCTGCATTACTCCGAAGACCACGGGGTGCTGATTATTATCGCGATTATGATCGGTATGCTGTTTGTTCAGCCGGTGATGGGCTTGCTGAGTGACCGTTTTGGCCGTCGTCCGTTTGTGATCCTCGGCAGTGTTGCGTTGTTTGCGTTGGCGATCCCGGCGTTTATCCTGATTAACAGCAATATTATCGGCCTGATTTTCGCCGGGTTGCTGATGCTGGCGGTGATCCTTAACTGCTTTACGGGTGTTATGGCCTCAACGCTGCCAGCGATGTTCCCGACGCATATTCGTTACAGTGCGCTGGCGGCGGCATTTAATATTTCAGTGCTGGTTGCCGGTCTGACGCCAACGCTGGCGGCCTGGCTGGTGGAAAGCTCGCATAATCTGATGATGCCTGCCTATTACCTGATGGTAGTGGCGGTGATTGGTTTGATTACCGGCGTGACCATGAAAGAGACGGCGAATCGTCCACTGAAAGGTGCGACGCCTGCGGCGTCAGATTTGCAGGAAGCGAAGGAAATTCTCGTCGAGCATTACGATAATATTGAGCAGAAAATCGAGGATATTGACCAGGAAATTGCCGATTTGCAGGCGAAACGTACCCGCCTGGTGCAGCAACATCCGCGAATTGATGAGTAAGCTGAAACGGCACTGTCTTATCAGGCCAACAATCGAACTCTTAAGGTTCACTTAATCTCTGACGCGCATACTCTCCTCCAGGACAACGGAGGAGAGTGCAATGAAAAACCGTGTTTATGAAAGTTTAACGACTGTGTTTAGCGTGCTGGTCGTCAGCAGCTTTCTCTATATCTGGTTTGCCACGTACTGATCTTTCTTCAGCCGTACCCAGGCGCGCGTGCCGGAAGCCTCTTCCCGGTTTTGCAGGAAAAACTGCCCGTGATGCAACTGTGTGATGCGGCTGACAATACTTAATCCCAGACCAATCCCGCCATAACGGCTGTCCATTCGTACAAACGCTTTGCTCAACTCTCCGCATTTACTCTCATCAATGCCAGGCCCTTCATCTTCAACCGCCATTACCGCACCGCCATCTTCTTGCAGCTGAATCATAATGTTGCTGCCTGCTGGACTATAGCGATGGGCGTTTTCTACCAGGTTACGCAATAACATCCGCAGCAGGGTCGCGTCGCCCTGAACGGTGATGTCGGCGGCGCTCTCTGGTAACAGCAAGGTTTGTTGACGCTGGTCGAGCATGGTGCTGAGTTCGTCATAGGAGGGCAGGATCACATCTTCCAGCAGTTTTACATGTTGATAATTACCGGAAGAAAATGACTGTCCGGCGCGTGCCAGTTGCAACAACTGGGAGACGCTCTCCATCATCTGATCAAGCCGTGCGACTAACGGCGCTACATCAATGTGATGCGTTTTCGCCAGCAGTTCCAGATGCAAACGCACCCCCGCCAGCGGCGTTCGCAGTTCGTGAGCGACGTCAGCGGTAAACAACCTTTCGTTATCCAGCGTGCTGGTCAGGCGACTGACCAGATCGTTCAACGCCGAAACCACCGCTTCGATTTCGAGGGTGGCACTGTGAATGGCTATGGGCGTTAAGTTGTCAGCAGTGCGCGCTTCCAGCTCTTTTTGCAGTTCCGCCAACGGGCGTGTGATGCGGTGCACCGCCTGATAGCAGATAAATAGTGTCAGGCTGACCATAAATACGCCGGGAACAATCAGGCTGGCAACCGCTTCGCGGATCTCACGCATGATGTGGCGATCGTTGTTGCGATTGTCACGTAGCGCCTGCTCAAAGAGCTGAATTTGCTCGGTACTTTCATGCCATAGCCAAAAGACGCTAATCAGCTCAAAAACCAGCAGAATAGCGCCGATGGTCAATATCAGCCGTTGACGCAGCGACATTGGTCGGCGCAGAAAACGCATCAGATTCAATTAGTTTTCCTCATTCGCGACCAGCATATAGCCAAAGCCGCGCACGGTGCGGATACGTGTTTTGCCCACTTTGTCGCGCAGGTTGTGGATATGCACTTCCAGGGTGTTGGTCGAGGGTTCGTTGTCCCAGTTGTAGATATCGTTGTAGAGAATTTCCCGATGCACGGGGCTGCCTGCTTTGAGCATCAGCCGCGAGAGCAGAGCATATTCTTTGGGCGTCAGAATCAACTCTTCGCCGCCCATCCATACCTGACGGCGACCCATATTCAGCGTCAGATTGCCAACAATCAGCTCACTTTCGCCCTGATTATTATGGCGTCGCAGCAGGGCGCGGATGCGGGCGTGTAACTCTTCCAGCGCAAAAGGTTTTACCAGATAGTCATCGGCACCGACATCCAGCCCCGCTATTTTGTCGGTCAGGGTGTCGCGAGCGGTGAGGATCAGTACCGGCAGGGTGTATTTTTTCTGCCGGATACGGGCGAGAAAATGCAGCCCATCTTCGTCGGGTAACCCTAAATCCAGCACCACCAGGCTGTAATGACCGGCCTCAAGGCTTTGCTCCGCCATCCGCGCGGTCGTGACTCCATCGCACGCGTAGCCTTCGGTTTGTGCCGCCAGAATCAGCCCCTGCAATAACAGTGTATCGTCTTCAACAATCAGAATTTTCATTCATTCACTCTCCTGCAAGTTTGCAGAATATCATCCGCAGCCTGGTAATACTTCGTTTCGACGCCGGTTAATCCCAACAGGGTTGAGAATAAATTGTCCTGTGAATAGTGCTGTGTTTGTGCCTGTTTTTGCAGGCAGCTCTGGTCAATCTGATACCGCTTTTGATAATCCTCCGACAACCACAGCAGCATCGGTACTTGTTTTTGGCTATCAGGCGCGATGGCATAAGGCAGGCCGTGCAGGTAGATGCCATTTTCACCTAACGATTCACCGTGGTCAGAAAGATAAACCAGGCTGGTGGTAAATTTATCCTGATGTTCTTTCAGCAGATTAATTGCTTTATCAACAATATAGTCGACGTAGAGCAACGTATTATCGTAAGTGTTCACCAGTTGTTCTTTGGAACAGGTCTGGATCTCGTTGGTGTCGCAGGTGGGGGTAAATTTCCTGAACTGCGGCGGATAGCGGTTGTAATAGGTCGGGCCGTGGCTACCGATGGTGTGTAAGACAATCACGCCATCACCTTGCAGATTATTGATGTACTCTTCCAGCCCGTGGAACAGCACCTCGTCATAGCATTCGCCGTTGATACACTGGCCGGGCAGGTTCAGCGCGGTGACATTCTGGTGTGGTACGCGGTCGCAGACACCTTTGCAGCCACCGTCGTTGTCATTCCACAACACATTAATGCCCGCTCGCTGAATGATATCCAGCACGCCTTCCTGGTGCTGTGCCAGCTCTTCTTTGTAATGCTCACGCGGCATATCCGAGAACATGCATGGCACAGAGACAGCCGTTGCCGTGCCGCAAGACGCGGTATTGGGGAAATAGACCACGTTATCTTTCGCCAGACGCGGATTGGTTTCACGTGGGTAGCCGTTGAGTGAGAAATTCTCTGCCCGCGAGGTTTCGCCGACGATCAAGATGGTCAGATTTTTACGCTTCTCGTTTTGCATTAACGGGTTGCGGTGTGCATCCTCGCCAATGCGAACCAGCGGTAGATTTGCCAGTCGCTGGTGGGAATACCATGACCAACTGGCAACAATGCTGTTGGAGGGGCTTAAGGATTTCACCAGCTCTTTGTTGTTGCGAAACAGCGAGGCGTAGTCTTTATAAAACAACGCGGCGACCAGCAGAATCAGCATTACAGAAATCAGAATATTGGCCCCACGGAAAAGAACGCTACGCAGGCGTGAGGTTGCGGGTTTGATTTTTACCCAGCAGGCAATCAGTGCAGCAAGAACCCCGCTTAATCCCAGAGTTAACAACATCTGCGGTGTCATTAACGCGTAGCTTTCCGCAGGTGTGGTATCCATGATATTGGCAACCATCGAACGGTCGATAACGATGCCATAAGTCATTATGAAATATTGCGCAGACGCGCCGACAAGAATAAACAGGCAGGCCAGTGGACGATTAAGCCATAAGAAAGAGCCTAGCGTCAGGACAATATTAATCACGCTGAACGCGACGACCGGCATCGATAAGAAAACCAGTACGTTATGCATTGAATCCAGCGGTAACGCCTGTAACACCTGTTTAAAAAAGGCAATGTTCAGGCAGATAGCAATATAAAAAGAGGCCAGCAATAGCCAGGCGAGTAAATTCAAAGAGGGTCTTTTTAGAAGGCGCTTCAACATCACGGTGTTTCCATCGAACAAAGTGCGCATATGCTCGCAAAGCAAAGTTAAGCCAACCTTAAGTTCTTAAGGTTGGCTTTTATGTTTGCTGGATTAAGGGGGCTTAATCTTTGCTTATTGGTGCATCTAAAGGATAGGGGTTTTTATGCAATCGGTTGTAGTTCAGCGTGTACATTGCGGTAATCACCATCAGCGTGACGAATGACCACATAACCTCTTGTGCGCCAGAACCGACCACCGCCCAGATGCAGTAAAGGAAGGCGATAGTGGTGATGGCCAGATACGCCGGACGCGCTTTACCAAAGTGACCGTGGCCTAAAAGCAGTAAAGCTGCACAGGTATAAAGATAAGGCACCAGGGTAAAGATTACCGATACGGAAGAGACCAGACCGAACTCTTTGGTTGCGTTTGGCGAAATGCTGCTGAACTGGAAGATAGTCATCAGGATACCGACGATAATCAACCCGGCTACCGGTGTGCCAGCTTTGTTGACGCGGGCAAAAATCGGTGGGAACAGACCGTCATCGGCAGCGGCTTTCGCCGTTTGCCCGGCCAGTAATGTCCAGCCGCCCAGCGAACCTAAGCAACCAGCCGCCGCACAGAAGGAGACAATGGCCCCTGCGGTATCACCCAGCGCCATCCGTGCAGCATCACCGAAAGGTGAGGCGGAAACGCGCAGTGCGGCGTTGGGGATCATCCCCATAATCGCGGTGGTCGAGAGCACATAGCAAACGGCGGCAATCAATACCCCGCCAATGGTGGCGATAGGGACGTTGCGTTTCGGGTTTTTAACCACACCCGCTGCAACAGACGCACTTTCCACCCCGATAAATGACCACAGCGTAACGTTTAAGGTGCTTTGAATCGCGCCGAAGGTGCCCAGGCCGCTGACGTTCCATGCCGCCATATAGGTTTCTCCGTGGAACCAGAACCAGCCGAATACGGCAATCCCGACGATTGGGATCAGCGCCAGCACGGTAGCGACGGCCTGCACGCGGGTGATCATTTTCGGACCGACGATATTAAGCAGAACGAAGATCCACAGCACCACTACACAGGTGATGGTTAATACCCACGGATCTTTGAGGAGCGGGAAGAAATAGCTCAAATAGCCGACGCCAATGACCACCATGGCGATATTGCCGATCCAGCAGGCCAGCCAGTAGAGAACGTTGGTTTGATATCCGAGAAAAGGGCCAAAACAGCGGCGCGCGTAGGCATACGAACCGCCAGGGCTGGGATCGAGGAACGACATTTTGGCGTAGACCATCGATAAAGCCAAAGCACCGATAATCGTCACCAACCAACCATATATGGCAATACCGCCAGTTGAGGCCAGGTTTGCAGGTAACAGAAATACACCTGACCCCATAATATTCCCCGATACCATCAGAGTAACGGGGATTAAGCCCACTTTGTGAGCATCAGCATCCGAAGACATAATTAAACTCCTGCGAAGGCGAGCTTCGTGACAATAAATTACGTCATATCATACGCCTGCATTCGCGCATTGAATTATCGTCAGTCGGGTTATCGCTGATGCCGTTATTAATATATCTCTTCGTAAAGGTTATAAATCAGGCGACAGAACGTTCTCTGTGTTGGCTAACATAATGGAGTGGCGTCATGCCATAGAAGTCTTTAAATACAGAAATAAAGTAAGACGTGCTGTTGTAGCCACAGGACTGTGACACCTGTGAGATATTTTTCCCATCCATCATTAATTCATTTACAGCATAACGCATCCGGCAGGTGGTTATTATTTGGCTATAACTGGTGTTTTCGCTTTTCAGCTTTTTCTTTAACAAACTTGGGCTAAGACATAAACAACTGGCTACCATACTAAGATTCCAGTCTTTATGGATATCGCTTTCAATGATTTGATAAACGCTGTCGCTAACACAATTACGTAACATATACATAAGTAGAGAAAGGAATTTTTTACTGTCGAGAAAGCGAGAGAGCACAGTGAATAATAATGCACGTGTTCGTTCTTTTTCCGACTCTGTTTCAGCAGGCGCTGTGCTATGTTGCGCCGCAACGCGAAACACCTCTGGTGTAAGGCATGGCAGGGAAATAATCGGTGTGGCGCTACGTTGCCAGACCGGTATTTTCGAGAGATCTTTATTCAGAAAACGGAGATAATCTTTGATGATGTCGAGGCTAATATACGCAATCAAAGTGTTATTCAGAGAGGAGACGTCGATAATATTATTTTCACAACTTAATAACGCCATATGGTTAGCCTTCAAACTTATAGGCTCTTTCCCATTCACTCTTAGCCAGACATCTTTTTCAGTTAATAAAACTATACAAGGTTGGTTGCTGCAAATCCTCATACATGTACTCCTGAAATGCAAAGAAAAATAGTGGATCTCGCCAACATAGAGAGATACCGGGGACTGGTTATATAATTGTATGACGAATCAAAACATGCATAAAAATAACGTGTTTTACTAATATTACAAATTTTTATAGTAATTTCTCATGTACAAAAATTTTTACAGAGTGGTGAAGGGTAAATAATAAACAAAAAAAAGCGCGGGGTGGGACCGCGCAAAAAGTATGACATTTTTGTTTGCAGCAATTTTTATGAAAACGTTGCCATACTCAAAAGGCCTCAGGCCAGGCGGCGTAATGTTATTAAAACAATTACGCCTTCAGCGGAATAGTGGTTACGCTTTCACACACATTACGTGGTAAATACCGTCAATAATTTCAGTACCTTCAGTTTCGTGTTCAAATCCAGGGAAATGATGATCCCAGGATTGCAGCGAGCGTAAATAACTTACCTGCGGACTGTTTTTATCGCCGAAGTTTTCACCAGACAGCAGCATCGGGATTCCTGGCGGATACGGGATGACTGAGTTCGCCGCAATGCGTCCTGGCAGATTTTCAATGGATACCAGCTCGACGTTGTTGTCGACAATCGCGTTGTACGCTTCACGCGGAGTGATTTCAGCCACCGGCAGGCCGGAATAGGCTTCGTTTAACCGTGCACCTGGGTTGTTTTCTTTCAGCCAGGCAAACATTTTGTCGCCCAGATCGTGAATCCCCATGTTCGCGTAAGTGTCAGGATATTGTTCAACAAGTTCCGGCATCACCTGCGCCAGTGGTGTGTTGGCGTCGTAGTGGCGTTTGAAGGAACAGAGGGTGTTAACCAGAGTTCCCCATTTCCCTCGGGTCACGCCCATTGAGAACAGGAACATAATCTGGAAATCGGTGGTGCGAGTTGGCACGATGCCGTGGTGACCAAGCCATGCGGTAACCAGTGCGGCAGGTACGCCAGTCTCTTCCAGTTCACCGTCTTCACCCATCCCCGGTGCGAGGATGCTGACTTTAATCGGGTCGAGCATACTCCAGTTGTCCGGGATATCTTTAAAGCCGTGCCAGCTTTCGCCCGGATGCATTACCCAGCAGTCCTGAACGGTGGTCAGCAGTTTGCGCGGTGCGTCAGCAAAGTCATAGGTTTTGCCGGTTTCCGGATCGGTAACCATTTCTTTATTCCACGGTTTAAAGAACCAGCTACCTTCGTCAGTAAACTCTTTATACAACCGTGCCATTGCCTGGCGGAAATCGACCGCTTCATCGATCACTTCCTGAGTCAGTGACAGACCGCTGTTGCCGTCCATCATTGATACAGCCACATCGTTTGATGCGCAGATGGCATACAGCGGGGAAGTGGTGGCATGCATCATGTATGCCTGATTAAAGCGGGAGAAGTTAATCGCGCCCCGACCTTCACGTACATGAATATAAGACGCCTGCGACAGCGCATTCAGCAGTTTATGTGTGGAGTGGGTAGCGAAAACGGTTGGGCCATTGTGATCGCCCGGTTCACCGCGCATTGCATAGTGATCGGCATAGATCGGGTTAAACCGTGCGTAGCCATACCAGGCTTCGTCGAAATGCAGACGGTCAGAGGTTTTTTCCAGCAGATCCTGCGCGTCTTTGGCGTTATAACACACGCCGTCGTAGGTGCAGTTGGTCACCACGCAGTAAGACGGTTTTTGCCCGACTTTGTCTTTAGTCAGCGGACTTTCACTGATTTTCTTCTGCAAGGTTTCAGGCTGCATTTCCTGCGGGTAGATTGGCCCGATAATGCCGTAGCGGTTGCGGCTTGGCACCATGTACACCGGTTTCGCGCCAGTCAGCATTAAGCCTTGTTCAATGGATTTGTGGCAGTTACGGTCAACAACGACCACGTCGTTATCGGTCATGCAGGCTTGCATGATGGTGCGGTTAGAACCTGAAGTGCCGACAACGACTGACCAGGAGCGATCGGCACCAAATACGCGCGCGGCATATTTTTCGCTTTCGCCAAATGCGCCAGTATGGTCAAGCAAAGAGCCGAGAGAAGTTCGTTCGATACCCATATCGGTGCGGAACAGGTTTTCACCATAATAGTCATGGTAGAAACGTCCGGCTGGCGTTTTAGTGAACCCTACACCGCCCTGGTGACCCGGCGCGGCCCAGGAATACTCATGGATGTCGCTATATTTCATCAGCGCGCTGAACAGTGGCGGTAACAGCTGTTGACGGTAGCGGGTCATCGCGGCGATGGCGCGTCCGGCAATAAAATCGGCAGTATCTTCCAGAATCCAGGCGAATTCATCGACAAGCTCCAGCAGGTCGCGATCCAGCGCGGCGATTGATTTTTCCCGATCGCCTAGCAGGAATACCGGCACGTTTTGCTGGCGTTCATGAAGTTTACCGATCAATTCTCTGACGTTTTGATGTTCGTCCGGATGCTCCATTTGATAACTGAACATCAGACAATCAATGGCTTCATTTGAAGAGAGAATGGCAAAACCATCATCAAATGAGGTTGATTTAATGACGGTAACATTTTGTTGGCTCAAGGCATTCGCCAGACGTTCAACGGCGCTACCGACCCAGGTGTCCTGATGTAGAAACTCGCTTTCAACAATTAATACTTTCATCATTGTTTACCCGGTTGTGAAGGAATCTTCGTTGCGGGCAAGTATCTTCCGGGCATTTCAGGCTGTAAAGCGATTGAAAAATAAGCGGTTTTAATTTTTTGTTATTATAAACAGAAGCTTATATTAATTTTTCAATTAATTTTCAATGTTTATTATCGACAGCTAAATTATTTTTTTGGCTGATACTGATATCGTTTTTAACCGGGAAGTGTCTGGCGGCGTTGTTGGCTAAGTTTGCGGTATTGTTGCGGCGACATACCGACATATTTGGCGAAAGTACTGTAAAAACGACTGCTCGAACGAAAACCTGCCGTCAGGGCAATATCGAGAATACTTTTATCGGTATCGCTCAGTAACGCGCGAACGTGGTTGATGCGCATCGCGGTAATGTACTGTTTCATCGTCAACTGCATGACTCGCTGAAATATCCCCATCGCATAGTTGGCGTTTAGTTTGACGTGCTCAGCCACGTCGTTGATGGTCAGCGCCTGGTCATAGTTTTCTGCAATAAAGCCCAGCATCTGGCTGACGTAAAATTGTGCATGGCGCGAGACGCTGTTTTTGTGCGTGCGCGAGGTTTTATTGACCAGAATCGGTTCCCAGCCGGAGAGGCTAAATCGCTTGAGCATCAGGCCAATTTCATCAATGGCGAGCTGGCGGATTTGCTCATTCGGACTGTTCAATTCCTGCTGCCAGCGGTGCACTTCAAAGGGGCTAAGTTGCTGTGTCGCCAGCGATTTAATCACCATGCCGTGAGTGACGTGGTTTATAAGGTCTTTATCCAGAGGCCAGGAGAGAAACAGATGCATCGGCAGATTAAAAATCGCCATGCGCTGACAGGTTCCGGTATCGGTTAGTTGGTGTGGTGTACAGGCCCAGAACAGCGTGATATGCCCCTGATTGATATTCACTTTTTCATTGTTAATCAGGTATTCCACATCGCCATCGAAAGGCACATTTACCTCAACCTGACCATGCCAGTGGCTGGTGGTCATGACATGTGGTGCACGAAACTCTATCTCCATCCGCTGGTATTCTGAGTACAGAGACAGCGGGCTGCGGGTCTGTTTTTCATCGCTGCTACACATAAAGGTATCTGTATTCATGGATGGATCTCTTTCCTGGATTATCAGAATTATGGCATGAGTGGCTGAGGATGACTGCGAATGACGACACAAAACGTAAAGATAGAGGATTTTCTAAGGGCTAATTACTCTGTTTTTCAGGTAATTTAGTCTCAAAAACTCAGATTTACTGCTAAGTAACCCCAGATCTGAGTTTTCGGGAATGCTCAGTGGGGAAGCCGGAGGCTTTCTGCGAAATCGCCTGCCATGATGAAGTCATTCAAACAAGCCAGGAGATCTGCATGATGTCTGCACCCAAAATTACATTTATCGGCGCTGGTTCGACAATTTTTGTAAAAAATATTCTTGGTGATGTGTTTCATCGCGAGGCGCTGAAAACGGCGCATATTGCTCTGATGGATATTGATCCAACTCGCCTGGAAGAGTCGCACATTGTGGTGCGTAAGCTGATGGATTCAGCAGGAGCCAGCGGCAAAATCACCTGCCACACGCAACAGAAAGAAGCCTTACAGGATGCCGATTTTGTCGTGGTGGCATTTCAGATTGGTGGTTATGAACCTTGCACGGTGACTGATTTCGAGGTCTGTAAGCGCCATGGTCTGGAACAAACTATTGCCGATACGTTGGGGCCGGGCGGCATTATGCGCGCGCTGCGTACCATTCCGCACCTGTGGCAAATTTGCGAAGACATGACAGAAGTCTGCCCCGATGCCACCATGCTCAACTACGTTAACCCGATGGCGATGAATACCTGGGCGATGTATGCCCGCTATCCGCATATCAAACAGGTAGGGCTGTGCCATTCGGTGCAAGGAACGGCGGAAGAGCTGGCGCGTGACCTCAATATCGACCCTGCTACGCTGCGTTATCGTTGTGCGGGTATCAACCATATGGCGTTTTACCTGGAACTGGAGCGCAAAACCGCCGACGGCAGTTACGTGAATCTCTACCCGGAACTGCTGGCAGCGTATGACGCAGGGCAGGCACCGAAACCGAATATTCATGGTAATCCTCGCTGCCAGAACATTGTGCGCTATGAAATGTTCAAAAAGCTGGGCTACTTCGTCACGGAGTCGTCAGAACATTTTGCTGAATATACGCCGTGGTTTATTAAGCCTGGCCGTGAGGATTTGATTGAGCGTTATAAAGTACCGCTGGATGAGTACCCGAAACGCTGCGTCGAGCAACTGGCGAACTGGCATAAAGAGCTGGAGGAGTATAAGAACGCCTCCCGGATTGATATTAAACCGTCACGGGAATATGCCAGCACCATCATGAACGCTATCTGGACCGGCGAACCGAGCGTGATTTATGGCAACGTCCGTAACGATGGTTTGATTGATAACCTGCCGCAAGGATGTTGCGTGGAAGTGGCCTGTCTGGTTGATGTAAATGGCATTCAGCCGACCAAAGTCGGTACGCTACCGTCGCATCTGGCAGCCCTGATGCAAACCAATATCAACGTACAGACGCTGCTCACCGAAGCTATTCTCACCGAAAATCGTGACCGTGTTTACCACGCCGCGATGATGGATCCGCACACCGCCGCCGTGCTGGGAATTGACGAAATATATGCCCTTGTTGACGATCTGATTGCCGCCCACGGCGACTGGCTGCCAGGCTGGTTGCACCGTTAAGGGTAAGGGGTAATCGCGTCCGGCGCTTTGGTGATTAAGCCATAGCGCCGGAGCTGGCGACAGTGAAGGCGAGCAAGCAATATCACCGTAGTTAATGCGCCCAGCAGCGCGCAGAACATATCGGACTGCGTGTCCCACTGGTCGCCCTGGGTGCCGAGAAAATCATCCGCTCCCTGACCCATCGCCAGCGCCGCCCACCACTCGATCAACTCATACATGGCGCTTATCGCCAGTGCTACGCAGCAGACCAGAAACGCCACCATTTTGCGTCCGCGCACGTACATCCCACGCACGAGGATTTCTCGCGCCACCAGTGCAGGCACCAGCCCCTGGAAAAAATGCCCCAGCTTGTCATACGGATTACGGCTTAACCCCAGCCATTCCTGTACCTCAAAACCGATGGGGACTTTCGCGTAGGTGTACTGACCGCCGACCATCAGGATGATGGCGTGAAAGAAAATCAGTGCATAGAGCAGCGGCGTTAACGGATAACGTCTGGCTGTGGTAAGCAGCAACGGTACGACAATAATTACCGGCGTCACTTCCATCAACCAGGTGAGTTTGTCATGGG
This sequence comes from Escherichia sp. 93.0816, assembly GCF_013368855.2. NCBI lineage: Bacteria > Pseudomonadati > Pseudomonadota > Gammaproteobacteria > Enterobacterales > Enterobacteriaceae > Escherichia > Escherichia sp. 93.0816. The sequence goes on from NZ_JABWNC020000009.1 coordinate 96,711, forward strand.
CCGAAATGCCTGTGTAAATCAGGATTAACGTCAGCGCCAGTGCGCCAGTGTTAAGAATTAACGGCTTGAGTGTGCGGGTCATGGTGAGTTCGCAAGTCAGGGAAAATACTGACTATTCACCAGCAAGCGTGAAATTACAATCGCAAAAGAGGTGGCCCAGGGGGATCACCTGGCAGTATGCCGCCAGGCGCTGGGCCGAAGAAGTTACTTAGTGCAGTTCGCGCACTGTTTGTTGACGATTTGCTGGAAGAAGTCGTTGCCTTTGTCATCGACCAGGATAAACGCCGGGAAATCTTCTACTTCGATTTTCCAGATAGCTTCCATACCCAGTTCCGGATAAGCGACACATTCCAGATGCTTAATGCTCTGCTGTGCCAGCACTGCCGCCGGGCCGCCAATGCTACCGAGGTAGAAGCCGCCGTGTTTATGACACGCGTCGGTGACTTGCTGACTGCGGTTACCTTTCGCCAGCATGATCATGCTGCCGCCGTGGGATTGCAGCAGATCCACGTAAGAGTCCATACGGCCTGCGGTGGTTGGGCCTAAAGAACCCGATGGATAACCGGCTGGCGTTTTTGCCGGACCTGCGTAGTAGATCGGGTGATCTTTGATGTACTGCGGCAGTTCTTTACCGGCGTCGATCAGCTCTTTCAGCTTGGCGTGCGCAATATCACGACCAACGATAATTGTGCCGGTGAGTGACAAGCGGGTGGATACCGGATACTGCGAAAGCTGGGCGAGGATCTCTTTCATCGGACGGTTGAGATCGACTTTCACCGCTTCGCCTTCACCCGCCTGACGCAGCTCTTCAGGAATGTACTGGCCTGGGTTGTGTTCCAGTTTTTCGATCCAGATACCTTCGCGGTTAATTTTCGCTTTAATGTTACGGTCAGCGGAGCAGGAGACGCCCATACCCACCGGGCAGGATGCGCCGTGACGCGGCAGGCGGATCACGCGGATGTCGTGAGCGAAGTATTTACCGCCAAACTGCGCGCCGAGGCCGAGCTTCTGAGCCTCTTCCAGCAGTTCTTGTTCTAACTGAACATCGCGGAACGCCTGACCGTGTTCGTTCCCTTCAGTCGGCAGCTCATCGTAATAGTGAGCACTTGCCAGCTTGACAGTTTTTAGGTTGGTTTCCGCAGACGTGCCGCCAATCACAAACGCGATATGGTACGGCGGGCAGGCTGCGGTGCCGAGGGTACGCATTTTCTCAACGAGGAAGTTTTTCAGTTTACCCGGAGTCAGCAGGGCTTTGGTTTCCTGATAGAGATACGTTTTGTTGGCAGAACCGCCGCCTTTGGCGACGCAGAGGAATTTGTACTCGTCGCCATCTACCGCGTACAGGTCGATTTGCGCAGGCAGGTTAGTGCCGGTGTTGACCTCTTTGTACATGTCCAGCGGTGCGTTTTGTGAATAGCGCAGGTTATCTTCGATATAAGTGTTATAGACACCTTTTGACAAGGCTTCTTCATCACCGCCGCCGGTCCACACTCGCTGACCTTTTTTACCGACGATGATCGCGGTGCCGGTATCCTGGCAGGTCGGCAGTACACCTTTGGCGGCGATTTCTGAGTTTCTCAAGAATTGCAGCGCCACATACTTATCGTTTTCACTGGCTTCAGGGTCGTGAAGAATAGAAGCGACCTGTTGCTGGTGTGCCGGGCGGAGCATGAAAGAAGCGTCATGGAAGGCTTGCTGCGCCAGCAAGGTCAGGGCTTCAGGTTCCACCTTCAGGATGGTTTCGCCGTTAAATTCGGCAACACTAACGTAATCGGATGTGAGCAGATAGTACTCGGTATTGTCTTTCCCCATCGGGAAAGGCGTCTGATAAATAAACTCTTTATTTGACATAGCTTCCAGCCTGTAACTCTGTATTTGTTATACGAAAATGGCGTGCCGCACAGCGACGGGCAGCACGCAGAGTGCAATTACAAGAACCCGTACATCGCAGCGAAGATCCAGCCGAAGACGCACGATACGCTCACACCAATCAACCCTGGCAAAATAAAGCTGTGGTTGATGACGAAGCGGCCGATGTGGGTGGTTCCGGAACGGTCAAACTGAATCGCTGCCAGATCGCTCGGATAGGTCGGCAGGATGTAATAACCATAGCAAGCCGGTGCTGAAGCCACGATGTATGCCGGGTCAACACCAATCGCCAGTGCGACCGGAACAATCGCTGCCAGTGCAGCGGCCTGGGAGTTAACAAACTTGGAGACCAGCAACAGAACAATGGCATAAGCCCACGGATACTCTTTCACCATTTCGCCCAGTACGCCCTGAATTTCAGACATATGCGCACCGAACATGGTTTCTGCCATCCACGCGATACCGTATACCGCCACGATGGCAATCATACCGGAACGGAAGACTTCATTTTTTGAGATGGACGCGGGATTGGTTTTGGTCAGGATAATAATCAGCGCCCCGGTCAGCAGCATAAACATCTGGATAACCAGTACCATCGACAGCGGCTTGCCGCCAAAAGACGGACGCAGGTCTGAATCAGCACCAAGAAGTGCGACCACCGCGATTGCCCCGAGGAAGATCCACATTGCCAGCCAGTTGCTTTTCGGTAGTTTTTTATCCAGCAGCGTGGCGGTGTCACCGTAAACGTACTCACGGTTTTCCGGTACGGAGATGAATTTCTGGAACTCTTCGTCTTTGTCCAGATCTTTACCACGGAACCAACTGAAAATACCGATCGCCAGGATACCTAACAAGGTAGAGGGGATGGTAATCGCAAGCAGGTCGAGGAACTCAAGGTGACGACCATCAAAGGTTACGTTCCCCAGCATTGCGACCAGCGATACAACGGCAACTGACACCGGACTGGCGATAATCCCCATCTGCGCGCCAATAGAGCTCGCCGCCATTGGGCGTTCCGGACGGATGTTGTTCTTAATCGCAACGTCGTAGATGATCGGCAGGATGGTGTAAACCACGTGACCCGTACCGCAAAGAATGGTCAGCGTACAGGTGACAAATGGTGCGACGATGGAAACATATTTCGGATTGCGACGCAGCAGTTTTTCGGCAATTTGCAGCATAACATCCAGGCCGCCAGAGGCTTGCAGGGTCGCCGATGCCGCCACCACCGCAATGATAACCAGCATGACATCAACCGGTGGTTTACCCGGCTGAAGATGGAAGACGAAGACCAGAATGACCAGGCCGATACCGCCTAATAAACCCAGCGCGATACCGCCCTTTCGGGCACCATAAAACAGACATATCAGTATTATGATAAGTTGGATGGTAAATAACATGTGTAAACCCTCGCGATAATCCCATTTAAATTCTTGCCAAATAGATCACAGCCACATTCTGTTTTGGATGAACTGTTATCAGAGACTGACTAAATATCCGTTTGGTCGTAACTGGCTTGAGTAAATACTTCACAGTGAATATTGGCTGATTCAGACAGCGGTAAATTTATGCACTGTGATAAGTGACTTTTTCAGAGGAAAATACTCTCTGGCGATGGGGTTATAGTTTGTGTTTCGCAGATGTTAAAGATCTGTTTTGCTCTATCTTGTTGATATTTATTGGTATAATTTTTGTTCTACAGACAGATATCATCAAGTTTATAGATTATTCTGATCTACCTATTTGTGGGTAAAAATACACATAATACGGGTGACATAATAGTTAATTAACTTTTGTTAGCGTTTTGAAATTAAAAACTCTATTTATCCGAATTGATATTAATTCGCAGGGGATGAAGAGGGATAATTATATTTGATCTGGCACAAGTTTTACTGATGGCTGATGTAACTTGTGCCAGTGCTGGTTTGCATTACTGCAATAATTGTTACTTCCAGATAACTAATAACGCGTTATTGGCAATATTGCTTCAGTAATGAGTAATGCTCTGCCTGAATACGGTAGCGATAAACCGGACGACCGGTGACGCCATAATGGATACTGGTAACTAAAATGTGACAATTCACTAGCCAGATCAGATATTTGCGGCAGGAAACGCGAGAGATGTTAACCTCGTTGGCCAGCTCGTCGGTTGAAAATTCATAGTCCTGGTGAGCGTCAATCCACTGGCACAGCGTGCGTAAAGTCTGCGGCGTTAAGCCTTTCGGCAGTCGGCGGGTATCCTGTTCGTTAGATGAGTTGCCATGAATTAGCTGATCCAGCTCGGCCTGGTCATAGTATTGATGTTTCTCCAGCGCCATTTTCTTTTGTCGCCAGCCGATGAGCGCCTCTTCAAAACGTGATGCCTGGAACGGTTTGATCAGGTAATCAACGACGCCATAATGCAGAGAATCCTTAATGGTTGCGGCATCAGCAGCCGAGGAGATGACAATCACATCGCTTTTGCATCGAGCGTTGTGCAGGACAGGCAGTAAATCGAGCCCGTTTTCTTTTTGCATATAGATATCGAGCAAGATCAGGTCGATAGGCGTTTCGTTGTTGAAGATAATCTCTTTGGCTTTCTCCAGTGTCGAGGCTGTTCCGCAGCATTGAAAACCAGGGATCTGCGCCACGTATCGGCGATTCAACTCCGCCACCATTGCGTCGTCATCGATAATTAATACATTGATCATTTGCTCGACCTCTCCCCATCCCAGGGTAACTGGACAAAAAATTGTGTGAAAATCCCGGGTTCCGATTCCACGGCAATGCTGCCACCGAGATTTTCAACCTGTTGTTTGACAAGTGCCAGACCGACGCCTCGTTCACTTCCTTTTGTCGAGACACCTTTTTCAAAAATGTGATCGATTTTGTCAGGGGAAATTCCCGGACCATCATCGTTAATTTCACAGTGCAGCCAGCCGTGACGGTAGTGCAACGTAACGCTGATTTCACCACCGGGTTCTTGCCCTAATGCCTCCAGCGCGTTTTCTATCAGATTTCCCAGCGCGGTAATTAACGTTGCGACTTGATCTTCACTACCGCTGTCTGGCAACTGGCTCTCACTATTTAAAATCAGCGTATGGCCTAAATCGGTCGCGCGGTTAATCTTGCTGATTAAAAAACCAGCGATAACCGGAGATTTGATTTTACCCAGCAAAGAGCCAATCTCTTCCTGATAGTTGTTGGCTGTTTTTAGAATGTAATCTTCCAACTGCTTATAACTCTTCAGATGTAATAATCCGAGAATCACGTGTAATTTGTTCATAAATTCGTGGGAGCGTTCACGAAGTGCGTCGGCATAGTTGACCAGCCCATCCAACCGTTGCATTAGCTTACGAACTTCCGTTTTGTCCCTGAAGGTAGAGATGGCTCCGATGATAACGCCATTGCTGCGTACAGGTACGGTGTTGATGAGTAATAGCCGATCTTTGACGGTAACCTCTTCATCTCGTCGCGGCGTGCCGTCGCGTAATACTTCCGAGACATCCACCACCTGCGACCATGCCTGACTCAGTGTCGACAGCTTTTCATCATCCTGGGATTTGTGATAATTAAGCAATTCTTGCGCGGCATCATTAATTAGTGTGACTTCGCCGCGCGCGTCTACGGCAACGACACCTTCTTTGATCGATTGCAGCATTGCCTGGCGTTGCTCAAACAGAGTTGAGATTTCGTAAGGCTCCAGGCCGAACAGGATGCGCTTAAGTACTTTGACCAAAATCCATGTACCCAGCCCGCCAACCAGTACACCAAATAAAATTGACCAGATAATGCTCCAGCGACTGTCATTGATCTGCTGCGTTACGCGGCTTAGCTCCAGACCAATCGCCACCACGCCGATCTGCTTATGATTTTCGTCGTAGATAGGGGTAAATACGCGTAAAGCCTGCGCCAGAAAACCGCGATTAATCGCGACATTTTCCTCGCCGTTGAGCGCCTTCAGGATGTCGTCCCCTTTAAAGAGCTGACCAATGCGTTGGGTTTCAGGGTGCGAGTAGCGAAGACTTTGCATATTGGTAACGACAATAAACAGCAGATCGTTGCGTTTGCGTACAGCTTCAGCGATGTCCTGGATACCGCTCTCCTGCGGTTTTTTCTGCAAGCCCTGGCGAATTTCTGGCGAGTCGGCAAGGGTACGCGCCACGGCCAGCGCCTTGTTAGCCAGCCCGTCACGCGTCATATCGCTAATTTGCGAGAAGTAAACCAGATGCACTACCAGCAGCACCGAGAACAGCACTGCGCTGACCATTAAGATCACCGTGGTACTGAGTTTCATCGGACGTTTGCGTAACATGCGGCAGGGCAGTGAATGTCTCATCAGCTTCCTTGTATGACAAATTTCCTAAGCATTATCTCTGATGCTGCGGGTAATTCAAAGGGAGTAAGGGGATTGGCCATTCGGGGAAGCTGATTTAGTAACTGAAACTGCTGGTGTCGTCTGGCGATTCGAGAGCTATGCTTATAGCGAAAACCATACTTATGAGGGAGGGAAGGTCATGGATCAGGAACTACTGGACGTTGGTTATCGCTGCTATACCGGCGAAAAGGTCGATGTCTATTTCAACACCGCAATATGTCAGCATTCCGGTAATTGTGTTCGCGGTAATAGCAAACTGTTTAATCTCAAACGTAAGCCGTGGATCATGCCGGATGAAGTAGACGTCGCTACCGTCGTGAATGTTATTGATACGTGCCCCAGCGGCGCACTGAAATACCGTCTTAAATAAGCGAGGGGAAAATGGAAATACGTGAGGGTCATAATAAATTTTACATCAATGATGCGCAGGGAAATCAAATAGCTGAAATTGTCTTTGTGCCAACCGGAGAGAATTTGGCCATTATCGAACATACCGATGTTGATGAAAGCCTGAAAGGGCAGGGGATTGGTAAACAACTGGTAGCGAAAGTTGTGGAAAAAATGCGCCAGGAAAAACGGAAAATTATCCCACTGTGCCCGTTTGCGAAACACGAATTTGATAAAACGCGTGAGTATGATGATATTCGCAGTTGATGGGGCGAAGGCAGGAAGGACGTTTTCCCAAAAGCAAAAAACCGCCTTGTAGGCGGGTTCTCAGGAATTAGTGGTGCCCGGACTCGGAATCGAAGATTTCTTCTATCATGATGATCATAGGGGATAATCTGGTACTGATTGGTTGAGTACCGCAGTGGTAACCGCAATTATTAACGGTGTGTTTGATTAACCTGGTTAAAAGCCGGGGGAGCGTTCCCCGGCACCCTCTCAATAATAGGTAAATGTAACCGGCAAACTGGCAGTATAACTCCCGGCAGGAATCGTCCCTGTACGCGGTGAAACTTTGACCATTAAGCTTCCGTCAAACTGTTTTGGACTCACAAGAAAAGGGGCTTTACTCAACTCAACCGGTGAGCCAAATGTAACGGCTCCCCCGCCTTTTTTCCATGATAGCGTAAGATCTACCATATTGTTGGAAGTCGTGATTTTAGAGTTATTGCCTCCAGTAAACGTCACTTCAAATTTGGTAATATTACTTAAGCAATTTATTAAAATTGGGACTTCAACATTATTGTCACCTAATAAAGCGCCTGATGTCGTTATAAGGGGAAGCTGAACATTTTCAGGCAGACCAGTTCCATTATTGATCTGACATTGTGGATTGGTCACGGTCATGTTGATGGGTAAGCTAACGTTTGCTTTTTGCGCAGCATAACCCGCCAACGGTGTGGATGCGCTTAAGAGTCCCATAAGCAAGGGAAAAAGGAGACAACGCTTGTCAATCATAGGTCACCTCGACCGTCAAACTGGTATTAACATTCCCTGCCAGGAGCGTTTCACCGGGAATTTGTTTGGGTAAAAGCTGAAACTGGCCAAGCGTTTCACTATTTTTACTTAATGCCGTCGATGCAGGTGCAAAAGGCTTATTCAATTCAAGCGGCGCAAAATCCGTACCGGTTGCATTTTTCCATGACAACGCAAGCCCAACGCCAGATAAACCCGTTTTCATCAGACTGGTGCTGCTCGCAGCAACGCCAGCGGCCGGCGAAAATTTTATGGAGATCCCCGTTGCAGGCCAACTGCAGGAAATATTCAAATCGACGGTCTGAGCCGTTGTTGCGCTATTTTCAAACTGACTAAAGCTGACCTGTTGAAAGTTAAGGTTTGCCGGAGAGAGTGACAATGCACACGTGTTTACGGCTAACTCGGCGTTTATCATCACTCTCTTCTGTACTGATTTCGACGCAGAGGCGTTGTGAAATGAAAAAAGTATCAAAAAAAATAGTAACCATCTATGCATAACGTCATCCAGCCTATCTGTATATTAGCGAAACATTCAGGTACGTTGAAACCTTCCCGACAGGAAGTGGGGTTGAAGGCTTAACGTTAATTCTGAATGTCGCAGTAGCATCAAGATCATATTTGTATGGCTCAAATATTTTATAATTCGTATTTAGAGGGATGGTCTGTAAATTCCCATACTGTCTGGTTATTTGAAAATTTAATTTTCTTCCATTACTATCACTGGCACTAAACAACCCATTTGCTGCATCAACCACGTTCTCCGGGGCAAAACGAACATATAATCCATTAATCAATGCTTTATTTTTACAAGAATAAGAAACCATAATTTCTTTATATATACTGCTATTAACATCATTTGGGGTTAATTTACCAAAGTCAATATTTTCAGGATACAGAGACATCGAGCAGGTGCCAATGTCATTAAAAATAAAAGTCATCATTGCCCCCAATATAGAACTGACATTTATTGCGGGACTGTTAACTAGTGTATTGCCTGCTGAAAGTATCGGTATATTAACAGTATACTCACCGGCTTGTGTGTTTTGTATCCAGTATTGATCATTTACCACAAGCCTGGCTTTTCCCAAAGAAGTACCTGCAGGCCAGTGGGCTTTTCCATCCCAGTCGACGGATTTAATGTTGTTAGAGGAAATGAATCCATCACTGCACGTCATCCCCTCCAGTTGCCATTCAATGTTTGGATAGGGCGTCGTTATGGTGGTGGGGGTTTTACAGCTTCCTCCACCAGTCATTTTTAGAGTCATTTTACTCTTCTTGACTGCATTTTCTATATAATCCGGTTGACAATCAATGCTATTACTTAGAGTTACATTCATAAGTAGCAATGGGGCATTATCCGCCGACGTGTAACCTTTCATAAAATAGCGAGAATCATTGGGATCAATTTGAAAAGCTATTCCTCCTCCGCTACAGTTTGCCGCTATGGCGGGTATGGAACTAAGTGATAAAATAGCAATGAAAAGAGCAAGTATGAATTTATACATAGCAAACACCTAATGCGCCTCAGGATTTAGTTAGTTTATACTCTTTATCAACGCCATAATCATCGAATGCCACAATACTCAAACTGTTGTTGGTGACTGACTTACCGAGCGATACTTTTTCACCTGGCGCAAAAGCAGATAGTTTGTCTTTAATATCTTCGTTAATTTTAATTGAATTTCCGTTTTGTTTAACACTGATTATCGCAAAATAGTAGGGGGTGTCGTTCCAGAGAACGGTGTTCCCCTCACTGCTTATCGTCTTAATATTCTGCTCGGCGTTTTCCCTTTTCTTTTTCAATGCGTCAGGACGATAAAACATTTTGACCTGAGTATGCAGCGCAATCGCTAAAGTATTAGCGCCGTCTTTCGGCGCTTTTGGGATCTCCTGAACATTGATCCAGAACAGCGATTCTTTATCTTTCGGTAGTGCATCATTAATTTTCAGGATGCGTAAGATTTGTTTATGCTGATCCGCCACTTTAAAAAAAGTTGGGCTGGGCACAAAATAGACATTTTTATCGTTTTTATCTTGGTTTTCAATCCATATCTGTCCACCATATTCCTGAGTAGACTGGTTATCAACCTGTACAGAGATATTCTCTCTTTTTTCATCAAAAACATAACGTGTGCTGTTAAGGACGAAAGCCGCATGAGTTGATGCCGTAAATAAACACAGTGATGCGAACATGAATAATTTCTGTAGTGTATTTTTCTTAGCCACACTTAATCTCCTGTACTTTACCCATATCTTTCTTCAGCGATCGAGAGTCGAATTTGCAATCACCGACAGAAATTATCCCTTCATCTTTATCTTCCAGATTCATTAATAGAATACCGCCGTTGTTGACGTAGCCGATTTCCTGATTTTCCGCGTTTTTAGCAATGCTCCCCATTGGAATAACGAAACCATTACCGCTGATGACTTTAACAATATAGGTGTTGATTTTTCTGTATTTCACCTTTTTATAGATAATCGCGTTTTCTGTTGGCGTTACATTGATTGCGTTTTCGGTTAATTCAACGCTCTGCGGCAGGTTGTCCGCATTCACCGTGATGGTATTATTGTTATATGCCGTTAGCGGTATGACCGCGCGTCCTTTTTTATCGCCAGGCATGGAACCATTGAATACGACGCCAGGAATATTTTCCATCTGGACAACTGCAATTTCATCATTTTTCACAGGGGTAAAAAGGATACCTGCATCAGGCACTCCGATAATACTGCCGCCAACCTGGAATGACGAACTCGATGTGCTCCCCATTTGCGAATAGCTTGCCGAGGTTTGTAAGCCATCAAACAGATAAGAAGCAGAAACTGCGCTTCCTGTAATGTTGCGTGACTGGTTGATGGATGCGTTATAGCTTAAACGTGAATTAATACTTCCGGAAACGCCGGTGTTGAAATTGGTACCGTTACGGCGATCATAGTTTATACCCGAGAAACTATATTGTGATTTATCAAACACGCTAAAGGGCACGCTAATAGAGAGTCCGGCGTTATAATCGTTTTCCATGCCCTGAAGTCGGGAATATCCGGCATTCAGAGATACCGAAATATTATTAAAGCTCTTACTGAGATTTAAGTTTGCACCTACTTCACTGGAACGGTCCCAGTAGTCCTCCTTCCAGGCCGACATATTTAAGAATACATTCATTTCCGGTAATTGATAGGTAATAATTGATTCATACCGCTGTTTAGGTCTGTTGTTTAACAGGCTGTAATAACGATAGTTGAAATCTGAATAATCAATATAATTCTCGGAGTTAAAACGATAACCGATTAGCTGTAAATTCGCGTTTTCCCCTAAGGCGCGGGCATATTTTACCGATGCGCTAAAACCATTCATGGCTTTGCCGTTATGATATTTGGCCTGCGACAGGTTGCCGCTCATCGCGACTGCGCCAAACCAGCCAAAAGAACGGATAAATCCCAGGCCAACGTTAGTATAGTTTTTGTCCACCAGTGCAGATGTATTGAGCGTAAAGGGCACAAAACCGTAATCATAGGTCATTTGCGCGAATAAGCTGTCCTCATCACGCTTGTCACTGTACTGATCAACTTTGCTACCTACGGCAATATTGTAATTATAATTGCCAGGTTTCAATAAATTCGGCAGAACAGCAACCGGGAAACGCTGTTCTTTGACCGTGCCGTCCTCTTCATAGATCTTTAAAATAATATTGCCAGAATACACACCAGTCAGATCATTAATCACAAAAGGACCTGGCGGAACCACGAATGATTTCAATGTGTACCCGCCTTGTTCGACAGTAACGCGGGCATGCGTTCTGGCAATACCGTTGATTATTGGGGCATAGGATTGTGAGTCCCAAGGATACATATCCTGATTGGACTTTAATTGTGCGCCATAAAAGGTAAATCCGTCATTCAGGGTATTGTAGGACTGGGTTTTACCAATCAGAATATCTGATTTAATCGATTTAATTGCATGCATTAACAGCAGGTTATTGCTCTGAAATTTTTCTCCCTGATACGCGTATCCCCTGCCAAGCAGAACCCATTCGCCAATGTTAACCTGACCGTCAATATTACCGTATGTTGTCCGCTCCTGGTTGCTGGATTTTGAAGTATTCAGATCATACGCGAGTTTGAAACCGGGAGTGCCATAATCCCAAGGGCCGCCTTCTTTTTTGGTATCGATAAAACCTGCCTGTGGCATATCGATTGAAAGCTCTTGCAGGGAAGAATCAAATTTTACCCGACTGTTTTTATCTTTATCAATAAAGTAGCAGTTGCGTGCTGGATTAAGAAACGCTTTATAGAATTCCTTATTGATATTAATACCTTTTCCATGTAACCATTCATCTGAAAGGCAAATATGTTCAGCATCATCATTGCTAATTGCTAATTCTACAGAGGTCGCTATTTTGGAACCATTAAATAGAAGATCAATTATATATTTTCCGGGGATGTTTTGTCCGCTATTCTTCAGTACCTCTGGCACTTCGTTGCTACCGCCGCGGATAAAACTATAATTGAATTCGTCGGCAAGAATTTCATTTGACCATAAATGAAAAATGATAGCGATACATAATACTTTTATCTTCATTTTAAAACCTTGCCGACGTAAGTTATCCTTCAATAAAGGAAGTAAACTTACTTCCTTTGACTAAGGCGAATTATTTATATGTGACTACATAACTTGCAGATGCGGTAAACAACCCTGGGGTTGCACCACTAGTAGGTCTAACTAGTTGGGCAGTATAGTCAAATGAGGTTTTAGAACCAGTATAATTGAAGGATGTATTCCCTTGTTTAATCATAGTATTAGCAGCCGCATTCGCGGAATTGGTCGCTTTTACCTGAAGATAAGCTGTCGTACCTCCAGTAGTGGAGTTAGTGATACCTGCCGCGTTTAGGGTAGAAGACGTCCAGTCAATACTAGCGGAAGTTTTAGCAATGCAGTTTTGATCTGCTGGAACCAATTTAAAGGCTACGGCGGTACCATTAGTATTATCTGCTGTTGACAGTACACCTAAATTAACATTTGAAATATTTCCACCTTGACTATCTTTAAGCGTAAGTTCACAGGTTGCACTAGAAACGCTACCCGTAAAGTTTACAGTACCGGAGTTTGGTGCAGCCATAGCATTAGACGCTACACCTAAAACTGCCATAATTGCCGAACCTAAAATCAGCTTTTTCATTTTATACTCCATAAATAATAGGCTTAATTCTTAAGTCAGCTCATAACCATCTTAATGAGCGATGCAGAATATATTGCACTGGAAGTTCATAATCAAACGCCAAATAATCATCCGTTATTTTTCTATCATATTATTTTATTTTTGATGTACCTGCTCATGAAAATTCAACTTATTGTCACTAATCCTTTTATTTTTATTAAATGGTTAAAATACAGAATGGGGGTAATAAATTCTTTATCAGGATGTCTCCTCAAGATATAAAAATAAAAGGAAAACCTTTTTTTATTGACGGCTACCAAAGTTTATTTAAATGTCAATTATTTAAGATTTAAGAAGATAGTTACCTGGAGATAAAGTGAATAAAATATATGCAATAAAAAAGAACAAAAAGGGCGAGGCGGTTGTCGTTTCAGAAGTTAGTGAAGGTATAAGGAAGCGCGTTACTTCACGACTATCGTTGAACATTCTGTTAATGATTGGATTAGGGTTATTATGTTCTGCCTTATCACGGGCTTCGGTGACGACAAACTATATTCCTTACCAGACCTACCGAGATTTTGCTGAAAATAAAGGTCTTTTTAAACCTGGCACCGTGAACATATCTTTTTATGATAAACAGGGCTATGTCGTTACAAGCTTAAGTAAAGCGCCAATGATTGACTTCAGCTCTAATGACTCTACTGGGGTTGCAACATTGGTTTCGCCACAATATGTCGTCAGCGTTAAGCACAATGGTGGTTATCAATATGTGAAATTTGGCTATGCGGATGATTCCTCCTATACCCTTGTTGACAGAAATAACCACTGGAGAGATTTCCACACTCCCCGTCTCAACAAAATTGTTACTGAGGTTACACCGCTAGATATAACCAATGCGGGCACAGCTAATGGAACCTATCAAAATGCTAACCGTTTCCCTGTGTTCTATCGAGTTGGTGCAGGGACTCAATATGTAAAAGATACCAACGGAAAAATTTCCCATTTAATGGGGGCGTACTCGTATAAAACAGGTGGAATAGTAAATACGCCGTTTATATCTGACTGGAGTTTTGTCACGAATACTACTAATACTCCGCTCTCAACATACGGTACTCCTGGTGACAGCGGTTCTCCTCTTTTTGCCTGGGATGCAGACCAAAATAAATGGGTTTTGTTAGCCGTTCTCAATTCATATGCAGGGGTCAATGGCAATACTAACTGGTACACAATAATTCCTGCCGGTGATGTAAAAAATACGATGAAACAAGATGCCGATGCACCGGTAAATAAAAAACAAGGTGATGGGGATATTCATTGGTCATATGACGAAAAAACGGGGCTTGGTTCATTAACCCAGGGAAGCACATCATGGGAAATGCATGGAAATTTGGGCGCAACATGGCCTGCTTCGCTTAATAGCGGTAAAGATCTAACTTTTCAGGGCGGTGGTACTGTAGTGTTAGAAAATACCATTAATCAGGGGGCTGGCACACTTACTTTTGATGATGATTATATTGTCAAGCCCGTTGATACTCAGACATGGAAAGGTGGCGGAATTATTGTTAATGGTGAGCATCTTGTCGACTGGCAGATTAATGGGGTTACTGGTGATAGTTTGCATAAACTGGGTACGGGGACGCTAAAAATTAGCGGTACTGGTGTAAACCCAGGAAGTTTAAGTGTGGGAGACGGAACCGTAATATTAGCACAGCGTGCTGATGATAACGGACTGAGCCAGGCGTTCAGTTCTGTCAGTATTGTAAGTGGGCGTCCTACTCTGGTGCTAAGCGACGACAAACAAATTAATCCAGATAATATCAAATGGGGCTATCATGGCGGCAAGCTCGACATTAATGGAAACGGTTTGACTTTTCATAAACTTAACGGGGCTGATGATGGAGCTATACTGACTAACAGTGGCTCCATGGCTAATGTTAATCTGGATTTCAACAGCCCAGATACAACAGCCACGATTGCTAATATCTGGCACGGCCATTTCACCGGCAATCTAAATATCAATAATGAGGTTACAGCAGGAACACAGAATGATTTCGTTATTGATGGGGGAGTGGATACTCAGGGGAGTATAACCCAGCAAAATGGTCGGCTATTTATGCAAGGACATCCGGTTGTTCACGCCGTCAGCAGTCAGGACGTAGCAAATAAGTTAAAGGCACTGGGTGACAATTCTGTACTGACCCAACCGGTGTCATTTACTCAGAACGATTGGGAAAATCGACAGTTCAGTATGGCTGAGCTTAACTTACAAAATGCTGAATTTAACCTTGCAAGAAACGCCAGCCTTAATACGAGAATTAATGCCGACCATTCTATCGTTACATTAGGTAGTGAGGATCTTTACATTGATCTTAATGACGGAAATGGCGTGGCAACCAAACCAACATTGGGTAAGTCAAAGGCAGCCGCTGAAGATGATCAGAGTCGTTTCAATGGACATGTACAGTTGAAACAAGGATCGGCACTAACTATTAATGAACATTTTGTCGGTGGTATTGATAGTACAGATAGTGCGACGACGATAACCTCTACAGATACCACTCTTAATCAGCTCAGCCGTTTCACCCAATCTTCTTTGTCATTAGGTGAAGGGGCAAAATTGACCGCTACAGCCGGACTGCTTTCTGACGGGACAGTAAACAGTAATGCGGGTTCGAGTCTTTCCTTGCTATCAGACCAGCCAGGAACGATGTATTCCGCCCAAAGCTGGGAGCTTAGTGGACAAAACACGAGCTTAAATGTTGGCGCGGGTGGGATCATCACTGGAGATATCAATGCCAATGATGCGGCCAACATTAGCTTTGGCACGACTGATATTAACCAATCCACAAATTACTATGGAAATATCAGCGCGCCGTTGGCAAGTGTAACAATGAAGGACACTGCCTGGCTGGCAAATGAGCAGTCGGTGGTTAAGTCGCTCACTTTGAATGGTTCAACACTGAGTTTTAATCGTCTCGGGCAGGGGGGACTGACGGCAGATACGCTGGAGGCCACTAACAGTTCGTTCATTATTAATGCCGATGGTAAAGCAGCAGATACGGTGACGGTAAACCAGACGTTGACAGGGGCGAATAACACACTAGTTGTTATTCCTACGACGAATTCAGTAAAACAGGCCGGTTACCCTGTGTCATTGGTTACTGCCCCGAAAAATACACAAAGCGATATATTTACACTTAACCCGGTTTCAATAAATTCGGGGTTCCATAGTTTCACACCGCAACTTGATGTGTTGGAGACCGACGTTAATAAGCAATGGCGTCTGGAGGGATTTTACATACAGCCTGATAAAGCCGCTTTGCGGACAGGCAAGAGTTTTATGGATCTCGGTTATAAAAACTTTATTACAGAAATTAATAATCTGAATGATCGTATGGGTGACTTACGCCATACCCATGGTGAAACAGGAGCCTGGGCTAGACTTAACAGTGGTTCGGGCTCAGCTACTGATGGATTTACCGGAAGTCATACGCACTTGCAAATTGGGGCAGACAGGAAACATATAATTGAAGGCGGAGAGTTATTTACTGGGGTCACGGCGACATTTACAAACAGTAATAACCGGGGAAGTGGATGGTCAGGAAGAACCAAATCAACGGGTATTGGTGTGTACGCTTCAGCTATGTTTGACTCTGGACTCTATGTAGATACTATCGGGAAATATGTGCGTCATGACAATCATTACTCATCAAGTGCGTTAGGAATGCCAGAACAAGATTATGGCTCGCACTCTTGGTATTTGGGCGCTGAGGCCGGTTGGCGTTTTTCCTTACCTGACGAAACATATATACAGCCGCAAACAGAGTTGATCTACGGTACTGTATCTGAGAATCAGTTTTCCTGGCAATTCAATGGGGCTGAGATCAATATGCAACGTAAGCAGATGCAACCATTGATTGGTCGCACAGGCATTGAATTTGGCAAAACATTCAGGGGCAAAGACTGGGAAATTACAGCATTGACTGGGATTAATTATCAGTACGATTTATTTAAGCCTACTGTGACAGCATTCAAGGATCTGGCAGGTGATACATATATTAATAATGGTAAAGATAGCAGAGTGGTATTCAATGTCGGGTTAAATACTAAAATCAAAGAAAACACCAGGATAAGTCTGAATATGGAGCGATCTGAGTTTGGTTCTTACAATATTGATAAGTTAATTAATGCTAATATTCGTTATACATTCTGAGTCGTAGAGTAGATAAAAAAGAAAACCTGAACATATTGTTCAGGTTTTCTTATTGATTGATTACTATAGACAGTCAAATATACTTATCTGCCTGACATTCGGTAGTGTAAAATTTTATCTTATGTTGCTATTTTTTAGAATGGCCTTTTTCTTTACTTTAGCTTATAGTTGAATTCAGTTCAGGTATCTAATGTTTTTATATATGCTATGACCGTTGCTCTAATAATGGTTACAAAAGACATTTATTTAAAAAATGGTATCTTATATTTTGCAAGCCAGGATGAAGGGTATAAATGTTTTGAGTTCAGTGGGCGTGCCTCTGTATATGAGGCCGTTCAGCAATATAGTCATGTTTATATAGTCTGCGATAATAATAATTATTTTTTATACAGTCTTCTTTTTTCTGGGGGGCCTGTTAAGTGCATATGTGCTGATAATGTAACTATACACTATGGAAATCGGTTATCAATTGATTATACATATCCACCAGAACAAATCTTGTACTCTCTTAATGATATTGAACGAGAGATTCTGTACCTCTACTTTATTAAAAGGAGGAAAATAAAAGAAATTTCAAAGATCACATGTTTAAGTGTAAGTAAGGTCTATTATAGAATAAGAATGATAAAGATTAAGTTTGGTGCTGAGACGACACGGAAGCTCCCAGTTCTGTTTAGATGTTATCTGTAACATCAAATGATTTGATTTCTGTCTTTTCATATTTTTTCATAACGTAATTATTATCAAAGTTAATAAATTCTATCATCATAGAGACTAATTATTTAGAGTCTCTAAAGTTAGTCGCTATGTCGATGAGAAACTTTTTACTGAGAGGTATTCATCTTTGCGTTATTTTCGAGTTTACAGAGAGGATACCCCATGACATTATATTCTTACAAAGCATGGGGGTGACTGTATGAATAGTCAAAATGCTTTAAGTAATATGAGGCTTGCTGTTAGAGGAGATATACCCGGTAACTCTACATTAGTTCTTAAAAAGATTAGGTTTTACAATTGTGCTATTATTTATCTTCGCAATGCCCAATTACTGGTTAAAACGATAGATGGAGGGATTATTAATATTCCACCTGAATCAATATGCTATATTGAGAAAAATACAGTCATTGATGTTACACTTAACGTGTTAGGTGAAGGCATGCCTTATGATATCTTTCATATAGATAACAATATGTTAAGTTGTATCTGTAAAGTCATGGAACCATTGTTACTGAATCCACATAAAGTTGGCCCTATGCGAAGTAGAATTTTTAATTGCATGGCGGATAAGACAGATACAGAGATATTTAAGATGATAATAGAAGCAAATGTTCCTCATCATAGACTAATTTATAATATTACTTATTTGTTATCTAAAGTTGATGATATTGAATCTTTGGTTTGCTCATTATCAGTTTCAACAGACTCTACTTTTACAGAAAAATTAAAGTTAATAATAGAATCGGATCTTTCAAAACCATGGCGACTGGTTGATCTGGCAAATATCTTACATATGTCAGAAGTCTCAATTCGGAAAAAACTTGAAAAAGAGAATAATAATTTTAACAATTTGGTTCTGGATATTAGGATGCAACATGCAGCAAGACTAATAACTACGTCTGAAAAACATATTAATAGTATATCTGACGAGGTCGGATATGTTAGTACATCATATTTTATCCGTAATTTTAAAAGTTATTTTGGTATAACACCAAAACAGTTCTCCTTGAAAGTGAAAAGGAAATCATAATTAATATTGCATATCTAATAGCGATAGAAGCAGTTCTTACTGATTTTCAATCTATTTCCTGTGAGGTGAAAAAGGTATGCATTTTTAATAAGTTTTACCCATCCATGATGAGTTTCTTTTCTATATCTTAAGAATAATGTTATTTTTTAACCAAAAGTGATGCTGTTGCGCAGGGAATATTTGGGGTATATCCCATAGAACTGAACGTTCATTCCCCCAAAATGAGAAGTTGAACATGCTTCCATAGCGATTAGTGTTCCGGACTCGAATCGTTGAACGATATCCTGCAATTTGGAGCATGAGATGTTTCTATTCTATGCAACAGAATCATCATTAATCCAGACGCAGACCTGAAAAACAGGCTTGGCAATATAACAATCCTGATCGTGTTCATGTGATATTACTCCCGGATTAATGCAGTCAGTAAAAGCATGGCACTGACTGCATTAAGAAGGGACGTCCATCATATCACGAAACAAAAGCTCCCACCGACATCGCCACTGAAGTCCTGCACCGTATCGGTGAACTTGTAACTATCCAGTATAATCATTCTATACACATTTATTGGCTTGAGGAGTCAACTACTTCTTAATTTTGGAGAGAAGAGTGTCAGGTGATACGTTAATTCGCCATTATCTACATATATAGCGGTTTACTTAAATAATAGCGAATTATTTACCCATGGGCTCAATTAATCTTCGAATATAAAAACATCCACAAGCTAAAACTATTATTGTTTTTCGAAAAAAATAAAAGAATATGATAAAATAATATTAGTGTGCGAAATAAATGAAGAATTGCGCCTCGCAATGATATAAAATAAAAAACAATAAATACAAAAACACTTGAACGCCATATGGGGGCGTTTATTACTTACTTTTATTTTTGTAGCTTTGTCCTTCATTATGTAATGTGGATATGGAGTTGCTATTATTTTCTAAATAATCTTAGGTGGCGCAATGCAATTTAATTATTGCAATGTAAATATGCTAATTGCACTACTATAAAATCTGTATTGTGGATGTGCTTTTTACATGCGTGGGCTGAATTTTTATTTTTTTACTGCAATTAATAAAGGTAACTGGAAGCTTATTTTTTAATAAAGGCATAGTTCTATTTGTTGGTATTATGTTATAAACGTTATGGAGTCTTACCCGTGAACAGAATATATTCACTTAAGTATTGTCACCTTACTCAAGGGCTTATAGCTGTATCAGAATTAGCATCCCGAGTATCCTCTAAAACTGGTCGAAAACTTCTCGCTACATTTATAGTTTCCGCCTTGTCTTATGGTGCTGCTGAATATGCCTATGCAGCACAGATGGATACCCGAAATTTCTGGATCCGTGATTATCTTGATTTGGCACAGAATAAAGGTGTATTTCAGCCTGGAGCATATGGGGTAAAAACGCCATTAAAAAATGGTGGCGAATTCAGTTTTCCTGAAGTAACGATCCCTGATTTTTCTCCAGTGTCCGCTAAAGGTGCAACAACTGCTATTGGTAGTGCCTACAGTGTTACCGCAAGCCATAATGGCACTATTCACCATGCCGTTAAAACTCAGACATGGGGACAGTCAGACTATCATTATGTTGATCGGGTGACCAAAGGTGACTTTGCGGTCCAGCGTCTGGATAAGTTTGTTGTTGAAACAGCTGGTGCAACAGAGCATGCTGATTTCAACTTATCAGCAGCAGAAGCATTAGAGCGTTATGGTATTGAATTCAATGGAAAGAAACAGATAATCGGTTTTCGGGTTGGAGCCGGAGCAACCGGTGTTACATCTTATGGGGTGGGACAGGCATATAATCCATTATTACGCAGTGCTTCTATGTTTCAGTTAAACTGGAACAATATGTTAGCCACGAATAATACAGGCGGATTTTATAATGAAGTGACAGGAGGAGACAGCGGTTCCGGATTTTATCTTTATGACAATCAGAGAAAAAAATGGGTCATTCTTGGAACAACATATGGTAAAGCATTCTCCAGTAAGGATACCTGGGCCTTTTTTGCCCGATATGATCAGAACACTGTCGATACCCTGAAAAATACTTTTACTCAGGAGGTGAACCTCAATGGTCAGAAAATGACCGTCAATAATAAAAATATTACTGTTAACGGTAACACAACCGCTATTGAACTGACCAAGAATAATAAAAATAAAGATTTGAAATTTCATGGTGGCGGAAACATTGAACTCACCGATAACCTGAATTCAGGAACTGGAGGGCTGATTTTTGATGAGGGACAACATTACTCAATCACCGGGAAAGATAAAACATATAAAGGTGCGGGTATTGATATCGGAAAAGATACGGTTGTCGACTGGTCGGTAAAAGGGGTGGCAAACGATAACCTGCACAAAACAGGAGCCGGCACACTGAACGTTAACGTGGCCCAGGGGAATAACCTGAAAATGGGTGACGGTGCTGTTGTTCTTAATGCAGCAAAGGCCTTTAATGCTATCTATGTTGCCAGTGGCCGTGGAACGGTCAAACTGGGGCAGGCTGATGCGCTGGATAAGAACAGTGATTACAGAGGTATTTATTTTACCAGTCGTGGGGGGACTCTGGATTTAAACGGGTTCAGCCAGTCGTTCAAGAAGATTGCGGCAACTGATGTTGGTACCATTATTACTAATACTTCTGATAAAACAGTGACACTTTCGCTACAAAACCCCTCCCGCTATGTATATCACGGCAATATCACGGGAAATACGAATATCGAACACACTGGGACACAGAAAAGTGCTGACAGCAGCCTGATTATTGACGGAAACATTGATACGCACAATGACATCACCATACGGAATTCCCAGCTTCGGTTACAGGGGCATGCCACAACACATGCAATATTCCGTGAGGGCCCCCGATTCTGCTATGTCCCCGGAGTTCTTTGTGACAAAGATTATGTTGCTGATTTTGCCAAACTGGAAAGTGAGGCAAATAAGAAAAATAACAGTGCCTATAAAACAAATAACCAGGTGGCTTCTTTTGAACAACCTGACTGGGAAACCCGGCATTTCCGATTTAAGACTCTGAATCTGGAAAACTCAGAATTCACAACTGCACGTAACTCAGTTGTTGAGGGTGATATTGTTGCATCGAATTCAACGCTGAAACTGGGGGGCGACGTTCCGGTATTCATTGATATGTATGATGGCATCAATATCACCGGTAATGGTTTTGGCTTCCGCCAGGACGTCCGGGAAGGACGCTCAGCAGACGATGGCAGTAGCAGCTATACGGGCAATATTACGCTGCAAAAAGGCTCCACGCTGGACATCAACAACCGGTTCACTGGCGGGATTGAAGCCCATGACAGTACCGTGACAGTTACCTCACCAAATACCCTGTTGCGGGACAACGGTATCTTCGTGAATTCCACCCTCTCTGTTCGGGACGGCGGTCATCTGACGGCACAGAAAGGGCTCTACAGTGATGGTCGGGTTCAGATTGGGAAGAACGGTACGCTTTCCCTGAGCGGCACGCCGGAGAATGGCGCTGATAATACCTGGATGCCTGTACTGACATACATGACAGAAGGCTATGATTTAACCGGCGATAACGCCACGCTGGACATCAGCCAGCAGGCGCATGTTTCCGGGGATATTCATGCAACCAGTTCATCCACCATTCGCATTGGCTCCGAAAACCCTGGTTCAGTTTCCTCTTCTGTCTCCCCTGTTCTGGCTGCCGGGTTGTTCAGCGGATATAACGCGGCGTACTACGGCGCCATCACCGGCGGTAAAGGGAACGTCATGATGAATAATGGCCTGTGGCAGCTGACCGGAAATTCCGACATCAACAGTCTGACGACCCGCAACAGCCGGGTACAGTCTGAAGAAAACGGTGCCTTCCGTACCCTGACGATTAAGACACTTGATGCCACGGGCAGTGATTTTGTCCTGCGCACTGACCTGAAAGACGCCGATAAAATCAGCGTGACGGAAAAAGCCAGCGGTTCAGACAACACCCTGAATGTCAGCTTTATGAAGAACCCGACCCCGGGGCAGTCCCTGAACATCCCGCTGGTCAGCGCGCCGGCCGGAACATCAGAGGATATCTTTAAGGCCGGCACCCGGGTGACAGGCTTCAGTCGTGTGACGCCGACGCTGCATGTTGACACCAGCGGCGGCAGTACGAAGTGGATTCTGGATGGTTTCAGGACGGAAGCTGATAAAGCGGCTGCAGCGAAGGCGGACAGTTTCATGAATGCCGGCTACAAAAACTTTATGACGGAAGTTAACAACCTGAACAAACGTATGGGTGAGCTGCGTGACACGAACGGTGATGCCGGTGCCTGGGCCCGTATCATGAACGGTGCCGGTTCAGCCGATGGCGGGTACAGCGATAATTACACTCACGTTCAGGTCGGTTTTGACAAAAAACATGTGCTGGATGGCGTGGATCTGTTTACCGGTATCACAATGACCTATACCGACAGCAGTGCAGACAGTGATGCGTTCAGCGGGAAGACAAAATCCGTGGGGGGCGGTCTGTATGCTTCAGCACTGTTTAATTCCGGTGCCTATATCGATTTGATTGGTAAATATATTCACCATGACAATGACTACACAGGCAACTTTGCCGGTCTGGGTACGAAGCACTACGGAACGCACTCCTGGTATGCCGGCGCGGAGACGGGTTACCGTTATCACCTGACGGAAGACACTTTTATTGAGCCTCAGGCCGAACTGGTTTACGGCGCAGTGTCCGGGAAAACATTCCGCTGGAAAGACGGTGAGATGGATCTGAGTATGAAGAACAAGGATTTCAGCCCGTTGATTGGCAGAACAGGGATTGAGCTGGGCAAAACATTCAGTGGTAAGGACTGGAGTGTGACAGCCCGTGCCGGAACCAGCTGGCAGTTTGACCTGCTGAATAATGGCGAGACGGTTCTTCGCGATGCCTCCGGAGAGAAACGGATTAAAGGAGAGAAGGACAGCAGGATGTTGTTCAATGTCGGCATGAACGCACAGATAAAGGACAACATGCGCTTTGGTCTGGAGTTTGAGAAATCCGCCTTTGGTAAATACAACGTGGATAACGCGATAAACGCGAATTTCCGCTATATGTTCTGACAGGCAGAGGCCCCTGAAAAGGGGCCTGTAGTGATGTTACTCCCGGATTAATGTAGTTAGTAAATGTATGGCACTGACCACCTTGGGAAGGGGAGACATCACATCACTACAAATTCCGGCAATTGCGTACGTGGCAACGGCAAGTTATTTAATCTCAAACGTAAACCGTGGATCATGCCGGATGAAGTAGGCGTCGCTACCGTCGTGAATATTATTGATACGTGCCCGAGCGGCGCACTGAAATACCGTCATAAATAAGTGAGGGTCATAATAAATTTTACATCAATGATGCCCAGGGAAATCAAATAGCTGAAATTGTCTTTGTGCCGACCGGAGAGAATTTAGCGATTATCGAACATACCGATGTTGATGAAAGCCTGAAAGGGCAGGGGATTGGTAAACAACTGGTAGCGAAAGTTGTGGAAAAAATGCGCCAGGAAAAACGGAAAATTATCCCACTGTGCCCGTTTGCGAAACACGAATTTGATAAAACGCGCGAGTCTGATGATATTCGCAGTTGATGGTGCGAAGGCTGGAAGGACGTTTTCCCAAAAGCAAAAACCCGCCTTGTGGGCGGGTTTTCAGGAATTAGTGGTGCCCGGACTCGGAATCGAACCAAGGACACGGGGATTTTCAATCCCCTGCTCTACCGACTGAGCTATCCGGGCAACGGGGCGCATTAAACCGTAATCTGCACATCTCGTCAACCTAATTTCAGTAAAAGCGATTCAACTGCTTAAGATTGCGGCAAATTGCTTCTTTTCTGTGTTTTTGTCAGGTCAGTGCGCCACCCTGGCGGCAGCGGGCGAAGCGCAGAATATCTTCCGCCAGCCGGTGTGCGGTGTCGACATCCGCCTGGCTACGATTCACCAGCATTCGGCTCAGGCAACCTTCCAGCACCAGCTCCATCTGCTTCGCTACCATCGCCGGATCGTCAACTTCCAGCGTGGTTAATAGTTCGTGGGTGAAATCGTAGGCCGCGCTTTTTTGCTGATCGGCCAGTTGATGAATAGGGTGGCCAGGATCGGGATAAAACGTACAGGCCGCGATAAACAGACAGCCCGGATAGCGGTTGTTTTTAACGCACTCTGATAACGCCTGATAACGCGCCAGCAGCTTTTGTTCGGCGGTTTGCGTTTCGTCCAGCATCAACTGACGACGCCAGACATCTATCTGTTGGCTAAGATAGCGCAGCGCGTCGTAGAGGATCGCCTCTTTGTCCGGCCAGAATCGCCTTAGCTCATCCAGCGGATAATCCACACGTTCGGCAACCATCTCCAGCGTGGTGTTGGCAATCCCTTGTAATTCTAATAATTTCAGGGCTTCTCCCAGTACATCTTCACGTTGCACGCTATTTTCCTCCGTCTTTCCCACTGCAAGTGTCGTTCACGGTTGGCGATCGCGCAAATGTGCGCTGAAGGTTTCAGCATCCATAAAGCCCGTGACGCGTGCTTGTGGATGCTCCTGGCCTTGTTCGTCAAAAAAGAGAATTGTCGGTAGGCCAAGGACATTTAGATGTTTTAACAGCGCCACATCTTGTGCGTCGTTGGCGGTGACGTTGGCCTGAAGTAAGACCGTGTTAGCCAACGCTTTTTGCACCTGTGGGTCGCTAAAGGTGTATTTCTCGAACTCTTTACAGGCAACGCACCAGTCGGCGTAGAGATCTAACATTACCGGTTTGCCTTTGGCTTCAACGAGCGCCTGATTTAACTCATCCACCGTTTTGATTGGTGTAAAGTTGAGATGCGCCTGAGTTTGCGCGGTATGCGTCGCACCAAATGCCCAATCCTGGAGTGGGCGCACGCTAACCAATGCCGCTGCCAGCAGGATTATTTGCACTACGCGCATCCAGCCGCGTTTGGCCTGTAAGCTGGTGACAAAGGCCCAGCCAAAGAATGCGACGCCCAGCGCCGACCACAAGCGTAATCCCCAGACATCACCAATCACCCGCTCCAGCAGGAAGACCGGCAGCGCGAGGATCACAAAACCAAACGCGGTTTTGACTTGTTCCATCCACGGGCCGCTTTTCGGCAGCAGACGGTTGCCAAAGACAGTAATTAACATCAGCGGTAGACCCATACCCAGCGCATAGAGATAAAGTGTGCCGCCGCCCAGCCACATGTTACCGCTTTGGGCGATATACAACAGAATCGCGCTAAGTGGCGCGGTGGTACATGGTGAGCAGATCAAACCGGCAATCGCCCCCATAACAAACACACCGCCGGGCGAGCCACCCTGTTGGCGATTGCTCATCAGCGTGAGGCGCGTTTGCAGCGAAGAGGGAAGCTGCAGGGTAAACAAGCCAAACATCGACATCGCCAGCAACGTAAAGATGATGGCGAGGCCAATGAGCACGTAAGGGTGCTGTAGCGCCGCCTGGAACTGTAATCCTGCTGCGGCAACTACCAGACCCAGCGCCGTGTAGGTCAGCGCCATCCCTTGCACATAAATAAAGGTCAGCAACAATGCTCTGGCGGTGGAGAGCCGCTGTTTACCGCCCAGCACGATGCCGGAAATCAGTGGGTACATCGGTAGTACGCAGGGGGTGAAGGCGATGCCGATACCGATCAACAATGCCCAGAGCGCAGAAAAGGGCAATTGCGCGGCGGGCTGCTCTTGCTGCGGAACAGACGCAGGTTGTGGCGCTGCGTTATTGGCAAGCACTTCGCTTAACGGTACGGTTTTGGTTTCTGGCGGATAGCAGAAACCAGCGTCAGCGCAGCCCTGGTAAGTGACAGTTAATGTCGCGCCAGCCGTCGCCTGGTTGATGGTCACTGGAAGCGTCAGCCGCTTGCGATAAATCTCGCTTTTGCCGTAAAACTCATCGTCATGCCAGACGCCTGGCGGTAACTGCACGTCGGCAATTTTCGCTTGTTCAGGCGTGATGCGGATCTGTTTACGGTAAAGGTAATAACCGTCTTTGATCTGCCAGGTTAGATTAAGATCATGTTGGTTTTGCTGAAAATCAAAAGCAAAAGCCTGATCCGCTGTGACAAATTGTGAACGTCCTGGCGCGTCGAATAATCCGGCGAAAACGGAAGTGCTGCAAAGTAGCAGGATCAGCGTAAAGATGCGTTGAGCCATGAGAGGTAATCTGTGTCTCCGTGTGTAACAGGTAAAACCAGAAGCTCCGGGGTTTGATACGGATGATGAGACTTCAGGCATTCCAGCAGCGCCTGCTGGTGAGCTTTGTCGGTTTTTAAGATCATCTGTACTTCATATTCCTGTTCCAGCTTACCTTCCCAGTAATAGAGAGAGGTTGCGCCGGGGATCAGGGTTGCGCAAGCCGCCAGTTTTTCTGCCAGCACTTTGGCGGCTAAATCCTGGGCTGTCGCTTCATCCGGCGCAGTACACAGCACCACGACAGACGCGGTATTCGAACTTTTATCATCAAGCATAAACACCTCGCAAGAACAGATGGAACCGCAAGAGAAAGGTCACTATACAACGGACGAGGGAAGGATGTTAGTCGGCGGGAAAGAAAGCGGGGCGTGAACGCCCCGCGATTTGTCATTACAGCATGAAGCTACCCAGCACGAAGCCGAAGCAAACGGCCAGGGCAACACCCAGAGTACCTGGGATGAAGAACGGATGGTTGAAGACGAATTTACCGATACGAGTTGTACCCGTGTCATCCATCTGTACCGCAGCAACCAGCGTCGGGTAGGTCGGCAGAATGAACAGACCAGACACCGCAGCGAAAGAAGCAACAGCGGTCAGCGGAGAAACGTTCAGTGCCAGAGCCATCGGCATCAGTGCTTTTGCGGTTGCAGCCTGAGAGTACAGCAGAGCAGAAGCAAAGAAGAAGATGACAGCCAGCAGCCACGGATGACCCTGAATCACTTCACCAGCGGTATCTTTGATCCAGTCGATGTTGTTGGAAACGAAAGTATCGCCCAGCCATGCAACGCCCAGGATACAAATACAGGCGCTCATACCTGCTTTGAAGGTGCTGGAGTTGAGGATGTTGTCGGTATCAACTTTACAGATAACGGTGGTCAGAGTTGCAACGCTGAGCATGATGATCAGGATTGCGTTGGTGGTGTTCATCAGCGGTTTTTCAACCAGGCCCATGCTCGGGCTGTTGATGATTGCATAGATAACCACGCCAACTACGCCCAGCAGGAACAGCCAGACGGAAGTTTTTGCACCGGATTTGATTTCAATCTGTTTTTCACCGCGCAGTTCAACCAGGCCTTCTTCCAGACGCTTACGATAAATCGGATCGTCAGAGAGTTTGGAGTTGAACAGCATAGTGACCAGGAAGGACATCACCAGAACCGCCAGCAGGGTGGACGGGATGACCACAGAGAGCAGATGGAGGTAGCTGATGCCATGACCTTCCATTACGGAAGACATGTAAACCACTGCCGCTGAGATTGGCGATGCGGTGATCGCAATCTGCGCGGAAACCACTGCAGTAGACAGCGGACGGCAAGGTTTAACGCCTTGTTCCTTCGCAACTTCAGCGATAACTGGCAGCGTTGCCAGAGAGATGTTGCCAGTACCCGCAAAGATTGTCAGGAAATAAGTCACGATCGGAGCGAGGATCGTGATGTATTTCGGGTTACGGCGCAGCAGCTTTTCTGTCTGATGAACCAGATAGTCCAGACCGCCAGCAACCTGCATGGCAGAAATAGCGGCGATAACCGCCATGATAATGGAAATGACATCGAACGGGATGTTACCAGGTTTGACGCCGATAGCGGCAAGAACCAGCACCCCCAATCCGCCTGCAAAACCAATACCTATTCCCCCCAGTCTGGCGCCCAAGAAGATCGCCAGCAAAACTATGATGAGTTCTACAACTAGCATATTAGCCTTCCTTGTTTTTTAACAAGTTGATATTAGATTGTTATTTTTAAGTTACTACTCACAAGAAAAAAGGCACGTCGTCTGACGTGCCTTTTTTATTTGTACTACCCTGTACGATTACTGTTCGCTTTCATCAGTATAGCGTTTTGCTTTGTAAGCCGGGTGCATCAGATTCTGTACGGAGAAAATATCGTCAAGTTCCGCTTCAGTCAACAGACCGCGTTCCAGAACGACTTCACGTACACTCTTACCGGTTTCGGCACAGATTTTACCCACGATGTCACCGTTGTGGTGACCGATGAACGGGTTCAGGTAAGTGACGATACCGATAGAGTTGTAAACGTAACCTTCGCACACTTCTTTGTTAGCAGTGATGCCGTTAACGCATTTTTCCAGCAGGTTGTAGCAAGCGTTGGTCAGAATGTGAACGGATTCGAACATGGCCTGGCCAATGACCGGCTCCATAACGTTCAACTGCAGCTGACCTGCTTCTGCTGCCATGGTA
Organism: Escherichia sp. 93.0816; assembly: GCF_013368855.2. NCBI lineage: Bacteria > Pseudomonadati > Pseudomonadota > Gammaproteobacteria > Enterobacterales > Enterobacteriaceae > Escherichia > Escherichia sp. 93.0816. Next base: position 125,875 of record NZ_JABWNC020000009.1, read on the forward strand.
ACAGTGGTGTCGTTACCGATGACTTTGAAGCATACCTGGTTAACCACTTCCGGAACAACCGGGTTTACTTTAGCTGGCATGATGGAAGAGCCCGCCTGCAGTTCCGGCAGGTTGATCTCGTTCAGGCCGGCACGTGGGCCAGAAGAGAGCAAGCGCAGGTCGTTACAGATTTTGGACATCTTCACAGCCAGACGTTTCAGCGCGCCGTGAACCATAACGTAAGCACCGCAGTCAGAGGTCGCTTCGATCAGGTCTTCAGCCGGAACGCATGGGAAGCCAGTGACTTCAGCCAGTTTTTTCACTGCCAGCGGAGAGTACTCTTTCGGCGTGTTCAGGCCAGTACCGATTGCCGTTGCGCCGAGGTTAACTTCCAGCAGCAGTTCAGCGGTACGTTGGATGTTTTTCACTTCTTCTTTCAGCAGGATGCTGAAAGCGCGGAATTCCTGACCAAGGGTCATCGGTACTGCGTCCTGCAGCTGGGTACGACCCATTTTCAGGATGTCCTGGAATTCGACAGCTTTACGTTCAAAGCCTTCACGCAGTTGGTTAATTGCATCTACCAGTTTAATCAGGGAAGAGTAAACCGCGATACGGAAACCGGTCGGGTAGGCGTCGTTAGTGGACTGACATTTGTTAACATGGTCGTTCGGGTTCAGGTACTGATATTCACCTTTCTGGTGACCCATCAGTTCCAGACCGATATTGGCCAGCACTTCGTTGGTGTTCATGTTTACGGAAGTACCTGCGCCGCCCTGGTAGACGTCTACCGGGAACTGATCCATGCATTTTCCGTTATTCAGGACTTCATCACATGCGGCAATGATTGCATTCGCTACACTTTTAGGAATGGTTTGCAGCTCTTTGTTTGCCATAGCTGCGGCTTTTTTAACCATTACCATACCGCGAACAAATTCAGGAATATCGCTGATTTTGCTGTTGCTGATATAGAAGTTTTCAATCGCTCTCAGAGTGTGAACACCATAGTAGGCATCAGCTGGAACTTCCCTGGTACCCAACAGATCTTCTTCGATACGAATGTTGTTTGACATGTGAACCTTCTTTTTCAAGCTGCCAATGATTTGCTTTAAACACACAGAATATATGTGGTTTCGAATGTTTTTCGACCGACGATTATCCCCTGCATCGGCCGAATACCCGGGATCATATGCTGCTTGAGGATTTCTACCGTAATCTGGATCACTTTAAGTGTCGGTTTTTACCCCTTAATTATTAATTTGTGAAATAGATCACCGCTTTGGGATTACTACCAAAAATAGTTGCGCAAACATCTTGAAATTTTGCTAATGACCACAATATAAGTTGAACGCGATTCGCAACCCATTCAGGCGTCCGGATTTAACCGGTTGCTATTACAGGAGAAACCTTTGCGCTGGTTACCTTTTATTGCCATCTTTCTTTATGTCTATATTGAGATTTCAATTTTTATTCAGGTTGCCCATGTTCTGGGGGTATTGCTGACCCTCGTATTGGTTATATTCACATCGGTTATCGGTATGTCACTGGTACGTAACCAGGGCTTTAAGAATTTCGTGCTGATGCAGCAAAAAATGGCGGCGGGTGAAAACCCAGCGGCGGAGATGATTAAAAGTGTTTCGTTGATCATTGCCGGTTTGCTGCTTTTATTGCCGGGCTTTTTCACCGATTTCCTCGGTCTTCTGCTTTTATTACCGCCGGTGCAAAAGCATCTGACAGTGAAGCTGATGCCGCATTTGCGTTTCTCCCGGATGCCGGGCGGCGGTTTTAGCGCCGGGACCGGTGGTGGTAATACTTTTGATGGTGAGTATCAGCGAAAGGATAATGACCACGATCGTCTTGATCATAAAGACGATCGCCAGGATTAATGTCAAAACGCCGGATTATGTGGTTATGCCATTTTCCGGCGTTTTTCGTTTTGGCAAAAACAGCCATAACCCCGCCAGCATGATTAGCGCATAGAGACTTTTCCAGCCGACCATTGCCAGTAACAGAACGCATAACAGCCCGCCAATCACCGCCAGTACGCGATAACGTCCTTGCAATAATTTACAGCCTGCCAACATGCACAACAGGTAAATCATAATAAAGATGCCGTTGGCATAAATAATGAGTGCGTCCAGATTGATCCCTAAAGCATGAATCACCAACGTGCTTACTACGCAACAGCCGAGCACCGCATTGAGGGCATTATTCGGGATATGGCGAGAAGAGAGGCGTGCCAGGTAGTGCTCAGGATTATGTTGCGCCTGTGACCAGACCAGGCGGGCGAAGCTCTGTATATAAATGTTGAGACTGGCAAAGCAGGCCAGATAGCCAATTACGCAGGCAATCCATAACGCTCCTACACCGAACAGTTGCACTACAATTTTTGGAAGCGATGCTGCCGCGGCCATTTGTTCACCATAGGCGTCGAAGTGTAAGACGACTACCGTACAGCCCCAGTAGACTAATCCTGCCAGCAGCAGACCAATCATCAAAGCACGAGGAAAATCACGCTCTGGATTTTTAAACTCCGAGGCGAGATGGGCAAATGCTTCCAGACCGACAAAGCACCAGAACATCACTGATAACGCAGCAAATAACCCGGTAAGTTCGATATTACCAGGTGCAGGGAAGGGGATATTCGCAGGTTTGATATCGCCCGCCCACCAGATAGCGACAATCAGCGCGACGATAAGTCCGGCAATAACGGTTTGTAGATTAGCACTGGAACTGGCACCGCGAGTACCGATATACCACACCAACGCCAGCGTACCGAGTTCTGCCAACAACAGTTGCCAGCTATGCCAGCCAAACATTGCCTGGCCGAATCCGGCTGCAATTTGTAGCGCGGCAGGCAAACCCACGGGAATGACCGATAAAAACAACCAGCCGGTGACTCGCTCAAGCCGCGAACCAAACGCCATACCGACGAAGTGCGCGACGCCGCCTGCGCTGGGATAGTGGCGACCCAGAATCGCAAACACAATCGCAATCGGGAACACTAAGATAATCAAAACGGGCCACGCCCACAGGCTGTTATTGCCCGCTACCAGTGCAGCTAACGCAGGAACGGCAAACACGCCAGTGCCTAATAATGACGTCGATAGCAGGCCAATGCCCTGGGCCAGCCCCAGTTCTTGTTTGAGTCCACTCATGGGTTGATGTCCGATTGCGCCCAAATTTTGGGCAACTGCGTAGATTTTCGATGGTAGCACAATCAGATTCGCTTATGACGGTGATGAAGAAATTGCGATGAAATGTGAGGTGAATCAGGGTTTTCACCCGATTTTGTGCTGATCAGAATTTTTTTTCTTTTTCCCCCTTGAAGGGGCGAAGCCTCATCCCCATTTCTCTGGTCACCAGCCGGGAAACCACGTAAGCTCCGGCGTCACCCATAACAGATACGGACTTTCTCAAAGGAGAGTTATCAATGAATATTCGTCCATTGCATGATCGCGTGATCGTCAAGCGTAAAGAAGTTGAAACTAAATCTGCTGGCGGCATCGTTCTGACCGGCTCTGCAGCGGCTAAATCCACCCGTGGCGAAGTGCTGGCTGTCGGCAATGGCCGTATCCTTGAAAATGGCGAAGTGAAGCCGCTGGACGTGAAAGTTGGCGACATCGTTATTTTCAACGATGGCTACGGTGTGAAATCTGAGAAGATCGACAATGAAGAAGTGTTGATCATGTCCGAAAGCGACATTCTGGCAATTGTTGAAGCGTAATCCGCGCACGACACTGAACATACGAATTTAAGGAATAAAGATAATGGCAGCTAAAGACGTAAAATTCGGTAACGACGCTCGTGTGAAAATGCTGCGCGGCGTAAACGTACTGGCAGATGCAGTGAAAGTTACCCTCGGTCCGAAAGGCCGTAACGTAGTTCTGGATAAATCTTTCGGTGCACCGACCATCACCAAAGATGGTGTTTCCGTTGCTCGTGAAATCGAACTGGAAGACAAGTTCGAAAATATGGGTGCGCAGATGGTAAAAGAAGTTGCCTCTAAAGCGAACGACGCTGCAGGCGACGGTACTACCACCGCAACCGTACTGGCTCAGGCTATAATCACTGAAGGTCTGAAAGCTGTTGCTGCGGGCATGAACCCGATGGATCTGAAACGTGGTATCGACAAAGCCGTTACCGCTGCAGTTGAAGAACTGAAAACGCTGTCCGTACCGTGCTCTGACTCCAAAGCTATTGCTCAGGTTGGTACTATCTCCGCTAACTCCGACGAAACCGTAGGTAAACTGATCGCTGAAGCGATGGACAAAGTCGGTAAAGAAGGCGTTATCACCGTTGAAGACGGTACTGGTCTGCAGGACGAACTGGACGTGGTTGAAGGTATGCAGTTCGACCGTGGCTACCTGTCTCCTTACTTCATCAACAAGCCGGAAACTGGCGCAGTAGAACTGGAAAGCCCGTTCATCCTGCTGGCTGACAAGAAAATCTCCAACATCCGCGAAATGCTGCCGGTTCTGGAAGCCGTTGCCAAAGCAGGCAAACCGCTGCTGATCATCGCTGAAGATGTTGAAGGCGAAGCGCTGGCAACTCTGGTTGTTAACACCATGCGTGGCATCGTGAAAGTTGCTGCGGTTAAAGCTCCGGGCTTCGGCGATCGTCGTAAAGCTATGCTGCAGGATATCGCAACCCTGACTGGCGGTACCGTAATCTCTGAAGAGATCGGTATGGAGCTGGAAAAAGCAACCCTGGAAGACCTGGGGCAGGCTAAACGTGTTGTGATCAACAAAGACACCACCACCATCATCGATGGCGTGGGTGAAGAAGCTGCAATCCAGGGCCGTGTTGCTCAGATCCGTCAGCAGATTGAAGAAGCAACTTCTGATTACGACCGTGAAAAACTGCAGGAGCGCGTAGCGAAACTGGCAGGCGGCGTTGCAGTTATCAAAGTAGGTGCTGCTACCGAAGTTGAAATGAAAGAGAAAAAAGCACGCGTTGAAGACGCCCTGCACGCGACCCGTGCTGCGGTAGAAGAAGGCGTAGTTGCTGGTGGTGGTGTTGCGCTGATCCGCGTAGCGTCTAAACTGGCTGACCTGCGTGGTCAGAACGAAGACCAGAACGTGGGTATCAAAGTTGCACTGCGTGCAATGGAAGCTCCGCTGCGTCAGATCGTCCTGAACTGCGGTGAAGAACCGTCTGTTGTTGCTAACACCGTTAAAGGCGGCGACGGCAACTACGGTTACAACGCAGCAACCGAAGAATACGGCAACATGATCGACATGGGTATCCTGGATCCAACCAAAGTAACTCGTTCTGCTCTGCAGTATGCAGCTTCTGTGGCTGGTCTGATGATCACCACCGAGTGCATGGTTACCGACCTGCCGAAAAACGATGCAGCTGACTTAGGCGCTGCTGGCGGTATGGGCGGCATGGGTGGCATGGGCGGCATGATGTAATTGCCCTGCACCTCGCAGAAATAAAGAAACCCCCGGGCAGAAATGTCTGGGGGTTTTTCTTTTGGTCATCTTTCTAGTATAAGATTCAGACACGGACGACGCGAGTTGCGTCCAGCTCATTGATTATGGGGAATAACATGCACGTAAAATACTTAGCAGGGATTGTCGGTGCCGCGCTACTGATGGCGGGTTGTAGCTCCAGCAACGAATTGAGTGCTGCCGGTCAGAGTGTGCGCATTGTTGACGAGCAACCAGGTGCAGAGTGCCAACTGATTGGTACTGCGACAGGTAAGCAAAGTAACTGGCTTTCCGGGCAACACGGTGAAGAAGGCGGTTCTATGCGCGGTGCAGCAAACGATCTGCGCAACCAGGCAGCAGCAATGGGCGGTAATGTGATTTATGGTATCAGCAGCCCGTCGCAGGGGATGTTGTCCAGTTTTGTTCCGACTGATAGCCAGATTATCGGCCAGGTTTATAGGTGCCCGAACTGAGGCTGGATGACAAACGTGTAATTGCCTGATGCGCTTCGCTTATCAGGCCTACATCGAGCATTGCAACTGATTGAATAATCGAGAATTTGTAGACAGGATAAGGCGTTTTCGCCGCATCCGGCATGATCAACGATCACGTTATCAGTAATTCCAGGCTGGATGGCTCCAGCCTCGCATTCAAAAAGATGAGATTATTTCGCCTGTGGCGCGGCCTTGCTGATGGACTGAACTCGTAAGTGATGTATTGCGCGTAAGCATTGATCCTGAGTCAGCGGTTGGGCGTTATTTGCTGCTACTGTACGAACGTAAACCTGAGATGGCACACCTGCGAGTTTTTTCAGCCGTGGACTGAAATCAAGCATCCGGCGTGTGATAGCCTCAATTTCTTTACCCGCTGTCGCTTCACGCGTTTTCACCACCGCGCCGCTAAATTGTTCTTTGCCACTTTCATCTTTAAAGCGATAAAGCACCGCCAGATAATGGCTAAACAGATTATGTTTCCATTCTGGCTGAGAATAGGTGTCATATTCCAGATTGCCATTGTCCTGGCAGTCGACGTCATATAACGGCAGGAAATCTAATAGCGATGTAATACGCAATGCCAGTTCACGCATTTCAGCATTATTAATTGCATGAATAATTGCTCGCGCCAGCATTTCAATCTGCAACTCATTAACGACTAACTCACATTTGCTACCGTCATGTAGCGTTAATACGAAGGTAAGATTTTCGCCCTGATTTTCGGTAAGTTCCAGCGTGTTAACCCGGCGATTAATATCGGCATTTTTAAGCTCATCAACCAGAATTTCTGGGATATTCTCTGCCATTTTCTTCATAACTTTATCGCGAGCCTGCTCATACTGAATACGTGTATCAGCATCCAGTTTATGCTTTTGATGCAGACGACTTTCTAGCGCAATCAGTAGGTCGCGTAGTTCCATGACAGACATAAAGAATAACGATTCTTTATTGCGAGGCTCTTTAATTTTCAGCGCCAGTGCAATGAAATTATTACTCTTGCGAATAACACCGGTATTAACACCCTTGATGCTTATGGCCATGTAGGTTCTCCCTAACCATTTCTCAATCAAATAATTAATTTTAATTAATAAGCCAGGTAAATGGGCTTGCTAGTAATAATTGTTAAAATAACATAAATAGCAGTGCTCACTCTATATATAAACAGAAAAGAAAAGTTAATTATTGGTGTTGGCTATATAAAGAGTAAAAATAGCAACGTAAATGAATAATTAAAGGTTATGCAATGGGCAAAGATTAAACTTCCCTGTTTAATGACCTGTCTCTGTTCTCGTATTCGTTGCTCTTGGCGGATGCGGCATAAATGCCTTATCCTGCCTACAGCTCATTGAGTTTCAATGCACGATGTAGGCCTGACAAGCGAAGCGCATCAGGCAATTTTCTGTTTAACTTCCCTGTTAATCAGTTACTGCTGGCGTAGCTGGAGATCCAGAGGCGTTTTGCTGGGTTCACCGCCAATCTCGCGCGCCAGTTTCGGCACCAGATATCCCGACACCAGTGTCAGCAACTCACGCATAATCTGCCGTGCTTCATCATCACTCACCATAAAATGCGCTGCGCCCTGCACTTTATCGAGCACATGCAGGTAATAGGGCATCACGCCCGCATCGAACAACGCATTACTCAGGTTTGCCAGCGTTTGTGCGTTATCGTTCACACCACGTAACAGAACGCTCTGGTTAAGCAGGGTGACACCGACACGGCGCAACTTAGCCATCGCCTGACGGAATGTTTCATCTACCTCATTGGCATGGTTGATGTGATTCACCAGCAAGATTTGCAGCGTAGAATGTGAAAAGCGTTCAACCAGCGCATCTGTGATGCGTGCCGGGATCACAATCGGCAGACGGCTGTGAATCCGCAGACGTTTTATATGCGGGATGGCTTCCAGTTGCGTCAGCAGCCAGTCCAGCTCGTGATCTTTCGCCATCAACGGATCGCCGCCGGAGAAAATAATCTCGTCCAGTTCCGGATGCGCCGCAACATACTCAAGTGCCGCCTGCCAGTTACGCTTGTTGCCCTGATTTTCGGCATACGGGAAGTGGCGACGGAAACAGTAGCGACAATTTACCGCGCAGCCGCCTTTAACCAACAGTAGCGCCCGGTTGTGGTATTTATGCAACAAACCAGGCACTACGCTGTGCTGTTCTTCCAGCGGGTCGGTGGAGAATCCGGGCGCGACGACAAACTCATCTTGCGAGGTAATTACCTGACGCAAAAGTGGATCGTCAGGATTGCCTTTCTCCATGCGATCGATAAATGAGCGGGGCACGCGCAGGGCAAACAGCTTTTTGGCGCTGCGTCCGGCCAACAGTTTTTCGTCCGCGTCTATATTCAAAAGACGCAGAAGTTCATCAGGATCGGTCACAACATCGGCAAGTTGCGTTAACCAATCTTCTCTGGATGGGGTATTTAGGGTTACAATATGCGCCATTTTGTGGCTTAGCTACCAATTAACAAATTTCAGAGGGCCTTATGGCAACGTACTATAGCAACGATTTTCGTGCTGGTCTTAAAATCATGTTAGACGGCGAACCTTACGCGGTTGAAGCGAGTGAATTCGTAAAACCGGGTAAAGGCCAGGCATTTGCTCGCGTTAAACTGCGTCGTCTGCTGACTGGTACTCGCGTAGAAAAAACTTTCAAATCTACTGATTCCGCTGAAGGCGCTGATGTTGTCGATATGAACCTGACTTACCTGTACAACGACGGTGAGTTCTGGCACTTCATGAACAACGAAACTTTCGAGCAGCTGTCTGCTGATGCAAAAGCAATTGGTGACAACGCTAAATGGCTGCTGGATCAGGCAGAGTGCATTGTAACTCTGTGGAATGGTCAGCCGATCTCCGTTACTCCGCCGAACTTCGTTGAACTGGAAATCGTTGATACTGATCCGGGTCTGAAAGGCGATACCGCAGGTACTGGCGGCAAACCGGCTACCCTGTCTACTGGTGCTGTGGTTAAAGTTCCGCTGTTCGTACAGATCGGCGAAGTCATCAAAGTGGATACCCGCTCTGGTGAATACGTCTCTCGCGTGAAGTAATGCGGTTGTGGTGCGGCCTGCTGGCTGCACCATCACTTATTCAGGTCAGAGATGATGAAACGCCTTATCGTTCTTGTTTTGCTTGCCAGCACGCTGCTTACGGGCTGTAACACCGCTCGGGGTTTCGGCGAAGACATCAAACATCTTGGTAATTCCATCTCCCGCGCTGCCAGCTAATTTATTCTTCACTTCCTAAAAATCATCAGATTTCCGTCATTTTTGGTGATGTTGTCTATTATTAATTTGCTATAGGCAAACACAAATAACATTACCTAAAAGGAAGACGTTATGGTTAAGAAGACAATTGCAGCGATCTTTTCTGTTCTGGTGCTTTCAACAGTATTAACTGCCTGCAACACCACGCGTGGCGTTGGTGAAGACATCTCTGATGGCGGTAACGCGATTTCTGGCGCAGCGACGAAAGCGCAGCAATAAGCAATAACGGTACGGCAGATTTGTCGTGCCGTTTGTTTTTCTCGGCGGTAATCACTGCCGTAACCGTTGAAATTTCCTCTTAAATCGGCAAAATACCTCCTTCACCATCAGCTTTGCAGGACGACCTGCAAACGCTTCTTTTCACCGGGGACGGCCCCAATTCTCCGGAGCCTGATATGTCCTGGATTATCTTAGTTATTGCTGGTCTGCTGGAAGTGGTATGGGCCGTTGGCCTGAAATATACCCACGGCTTTAGTCGTTTGACGCCGAGTGTTATTACTGTGACGGCGATGATTGTCAGTATGGCGCTACTTGCCTGGGCGATGAAATCGTTACCAGTAGGGACGGCTTATGCCGTGTGGACGGGTATTGGCGCAGTCGGCGCGGCCATCACCGGCATTGTACTGCTCGGTGAGTCCGCTAATCCGATGCGCCTGGCGAGTCTGGCGTTAATCGTATTGGGGATTATTGGTCTGAAACTCAGCACTCACTAACTACCGGGCTGCTGTACCCAAATAAATTTACTGACATCAAACCCTTCCCGGGTCGCGACTGCCAGCATCTCCTGTTTCACTTCGTCAGAAATGGTTGGCGTGCGGGAGAGTATCCACAGGTAGTCGCGGTCCGGGCCGCAAACCAGCGCATGGCGGTATTCCCGATCAAGTGCAATGACGTTATAACCGCCATAGAAAGGACCAAAGAATGACACTTTCAGCGCAGCGCGAGTTGGTGCGCCGGTAAAGTACGCTTTCCCTTCACTCTGCTGCCACATTCCTCTGTCAGGGTTATAGCCTTTATTAATGACATTCAGGCCGCCGTCATCACGCAGGCTGTATGTTGCGGTGACTTTTTCCAGTCCACGTTCAAAGCGGTGATCAAAACGGGCAATCTCATACCAGGTACCGAGATAACGTTTGGCGTCGAAATTATTCACTACGGTCACGCCACGCGGCGGCGTAGGAGAACTGCAGGCAACGACCAGAAATGCAGCTGTCGCTGCGGCAACGAGAGGGAGCAGGCGCATAAATGTTTCCTTACTGGTTTTTTTCTAAGTGTAGATGACAGCAAGGAAAAGCGGAGAAAAGGTCCGAAAATTCGGACCATCTGCGTTGTTATTGCAAAGCGTTGAGAATTTGCCAGGCGGCAGCGACTCTCGCTGGATTGGGATAGTTTTTGTTAGCCAGCATCACAATCCCCAGCTCTTTCTCTGGAATAAATGCGATGTAGCTACCAAACCCGCCGGTCGCGCCTGTTTTATGTACCCATGATGCACGTACCGCAGGGGCAGGCGGAGTAATCGCTTTTACTGGTCGTGCTGCCAGCGCAATTTTACTGTCGCTGCCATTAATGATGCTGTCTTGATCTGCCGGCCAGTCCAGCATTTCCCAGCCCAGACCTTGATACATGTCGCCAGTTTGCCAGTAGCGCGACTGCGCCAGCTGGATACCTTGCTGAAGCGTTTTGTCGTTGATATCACGGGGATTCATATTGCTCTGCGCCCAGCGAGCCATATCTTCAATGGTTGATTTCACACCATAAGCTTCAGCATCTAATGTCCCTGGCGAAACATGCACTGCCTTACCTTCGCGATATCCCCAGGCGTAATTCTTTTCTTCTGCGGGCGGCACATTAATCCACGTATGGTTGAGTTTGAGTGGCTGGAAAACACGAGTTTGCATCGCCTGTTCAAAGCTCAAACCAGATGGTTTCACAGCCAACGCGCCGAACAAACCGATACTGGAGTTGGCATACAGACGCTGTGTTCCTGGTGCCCAGGTGGGCAGCCAGTTTTGATAGAAACGTAGCAAGTCGTCTGAGGACTTCACTTCATCGGGCACCTGTAACGGCAGGCCGCCAGCGGTGTAGGTTGCAAGATGTAATAGCGTGATCCCGTTCCACTGTTTAGCAGTAAGTTCAGGCCAGTATTTTGTCGCGGGATCGCTTAGGTTGATTTCCCCTCGTGCAATAGCGTCGCCACCGAGCACACCCGTAAATGTTTTGCTGACAGAACCTAACTCAAACAACGTTTGCTGTGTGACGGGCTGCTTTTTTGCTACGTCCGCATAGCCCCAGGTAAAGTAATAGGGCTTGCCCTGATAAATCACCGCAACCGCCATGCCAGGGATTTTTTGTTGCTCTATAAGCGGAGTCATTGTGCGATGCACAATATCGTTGAGCTGTTGGGGGGCGGAAAGTGCGGAGCAAGAGGCGGTAATTAATAAGGCGCAGAGCGTCGTTTTGAACATGGGTCTGGTTTCCATACAAAACGGCCCGCCATAGGCGGGCCGGATTTACATTGGCGATACGTTAGATTGTAACGATACCAATCAGCGTGACAACTGTCAGGATAGCAGCCAGACCGTAGAAAACCCATTTGCCCGCAGGCACGTGGATTTTCAGATCGTGCATCGCGTGGTGCATACGGTGTAAACCACACCACAGCGGCAGGACGATCATCAGGAACAGGAATACGCGACCAATGAAGCTCTGTGCGAACGCCAGAACGCGCTCATAGCTCAGTGCATCACCCGGAAACAGCCCCAGTGGTAGCAGAATGCCAACCAGCAGGATCATCACCGGCGCAATGATTGCGCTCCACATACCACCGGCCCCGAAGAGGCCCCAGAATACCGGTTCGTCAGAACGCTTTGGATTTGGATTAATCATCTCAGGCTCCTTACCAGTACAGGGCAACAAACAGGATTACGATGGTGGCAACCACAGTTACCGCCCAGAGACTTTTGATAATTGGCTCTGGTCCCATTTTTTCGTCTTTTACAATGATATTGGCCGCTTTTGGTGCCAGCTCAAACCAGGTTTTTGTGTGCAGAAGGGCTGCCGCCAGAGTAATCAGGTTAATGATCACGATAACCGGGTTTTGTAAAAAGTCGACGAATCCCGCCCAGGATTCCGGGCCATTTTTCAGGGCAAACAGCCCGAAAATCAGTTCAATGCTGAACCACACAGCCGGAACCGCCGTGCCTTCGCGCAGCATGTAAAAGCGATAAAACGGCAATTTTTTCCACCAGGTGGACGTCATTGGCCGTACATACGGTTTACGTTTAGTCGTCATGTTGCACTCCTTAGCGTGGTTTCAGGGTCGCGATAAGAAAGTCTTTCGAACTTTCTACTTTGCCCTGCTGAATGGCCGCAGCCGGATCGACGTGTTTCGGGCAGACTTCGGAGCAGTAGCCCACGAAAGTACAGCTCCATACGCCGTTCTGGCTGTTCAACTGCGCCATACGCTCCTTCTTACCGTGGTCGCGGCTATCTTCGTTATAACGATGCGCCAGCGTAATGGCAGCCGGACCGATGAACTCTGGGTTCAGGCCAAACTGCGGGCACGCGGCGTAGCACAGACCACAGTTGATGCAACCGGAGAACTGGTGATACTTCGCCATCTGCGCCGGGGTCTGGATGTTAGTACCCTGATCCGCAGTGCGGGAGTTGCCGATGATGTACGGTTTGATCGCTTCCAGACTTTCGATGAAGTGGGTCATATCGACGACCAGATCGCGTTCGATCGGGAAGTTAGCTAACGCTTCAACCTTCATACCGTCGGTGTAGTCGCGCAGGAAGGTTTTACATGCCAGTTTCGGTACGTTGTTAACCATCATGCCGCAGGAACCACAAATCGCCATACGGCAGGACCAGCGGTAGCTCAGGTCTGGTGCCAGGTTGTCTTTGATATAGCCCAGCGCATCCAGTAATGAGGTGGTTGCGTCATAAGGCACTTCATAGAATGCGCTATGCGGTGCGGTATCGACTTCCGGGTTATAGCGCACCACCTCGATTTTCAGGTTCTTCATCTCAGCCATTCGCCTTCTCCTTCTTATTGGCTGCTTCAGCCTTATCGGCTGCATCCGCTTCGCCACCGTAAACGCGTTTAGCTGGCGGCAGCGTAGTAATCTTCACGTCGCTGTACTCCAGGCGAGTAGTGCCATCAGCATCGCGGAAGGCGAGGGTGTGTTTGAGGAAGTTGACGTCGTCACGCTCGGTGCAACCTTCGTCCAGACGCTGGTGCGCGCCGCGAGATTCTTTACGTGCCATCGCGGAGTGTGCCATACATTCAGCAACGTTCAGCCCATGACCCAGCTCAATGGTGTAGAGCAGGTCGGTGTTGAACACGCTGGAGGTGTCGGTGATACGCACGCGCTTGAAGCGTTCTTGCAGTTCCGCCAGTTTGTCGATGGTTTTCTGCATCAGTTCCGGTGTACGGTAGATACCGCAACCTTCTTCCATGGACTGGCCCATTTCGTCGCGGATCTTCGCCCAGTTTTCGCCGCCATCCTGGTTAACCAGATCTTTCAGGCGCTGCTCAACGCCAGCAACCTGGGCATTGATTGCCGCATCGTTGCCATTACCAGCAGTAGATGCGCGTTCCATTGCTTGCTCACCCGCCAGACGACCGAAGACCACCAGTTCCGCCAGCGAGTTGGAACCCAGACGGTTTGCACCGTGCAGACCAACAGAGGAACATTCGCCAACGGCAAACAGACCTTTAATACGGGTTTCGCAGTTTTGATCGGTTTCGATACCGCCCATGGTGTAGTGCGCGGTCGGACGTACCGGAATCGGTTCTTTAACCGGATCGACGCCAACGTACGCTTTCGCCAGTTCACAGATGAACGGCAGACGTTCGTGCAGTTTTTTCTCGCCCAGATGACGCAGGTCGAGATAAACCACATCGCCGCGTGGCGTGGAGATGGTGTTACCTTTACGCCATTCGTGCCAGAAGGCCTGAGAAACTTTGTCACGCGGACCCAGTTCCATGTATTTGTTTTTCGGCTCGCCCAGCGGCGTTTCCGGGCCCATACCGTAGTCTTGCAGATAACGGTAGCCGTTTTTGTTGACCAGAATACCGCCTTCACCACGGCAACCTTCGGTCATCAGGATACCGGAACCCGGCAGGCCGGTCGGGTGATACTGAACAAATTCCATATCACGCAGCGGAACGCCATGGCTCAGTGCCATACCCATACCGTCGCCAGTTACGATGCCACCATTGGTGTTGTAGCGATATACGCGACCCGCACCGCCGGTTGCCATAACTACTGCATTAGCGCGGATCTGCACCAACGTACCTTCCATCATGTTCATGGCTACAAGGCCGCGAACATGACCATCATCGACCAGAATATCCAGCACGAAGTGTTCGTCAAAACGCTGGATCTGCGGGAATTGCAGAGAAGTCTGGAACAGCGTGTGCAGCATATGGAAGCCGGTCTTATCGGCGGCGAACCAGGTACGCTCGATTTTCATGCCGCCGAAGCGACGGACGTTGACGCTACCATCCGGGCGACGGCTCCATGGGCATCCCCACAGTTCCAGTTGGGTCATTTCGGTTGGGCAGTGGTGGACGAAATAATCCACAACATCCTGCTCACATAACCAGTCGCCACCCGCTACTGTATCGTGAAAGTGATATTCGAAGCTGTCATGATCCTGCGCGACAGCGGCTGAGCCCCCTTCAGCGGCAACGGTATGGCTGCGCATCGGGTATACTTTTGAGATTAGTGCGATTTTTGCATTTGGATTTGCCTGCGCGGCAGCAATTGCAGCACGTAATCCCGCGCCACCGGCACCTACAATGGCAAGATCGGCTTGAAAGGTTTGCACGACATTCCTCCAGATTGTTTTTATCCCGCAGCACCGTACTTCAGGGTAAGTATCTGAAAGTTACGGTCTGCGAACGCTATTCCACTGCTCCTTTATAGGTACAACAGTATAGTCTGATGGATAAGTCTGAAATTTGACGAGATCGATTTTTTTAGCGTGCCAGGGGGCTAAATTATCACTGAAGATGATTAATTTAATTACTAAAGCATCATGTTGTGGTTTTTTTAGTCACTGCCCACCGTTGATTGATTCCTGCGTAAAATTTGTCTCGCCGTCGCGTTGCGAGTAGACTTCGTGCCCTTGTTAAAAACTGGAGATTTTACTATGAGCGAAACGGCATCCTGGCAGCCGAGCGCATCCATTCCTAACTTATTAAAGCGCGCGGCGATTATGGCGGAGATCCGTCGTTTCTTTGCCGATCGTGGAGTGCTGGAGGTGGAGACGCCTTGTATGAGCCAGGCGACGGTAACCGATATTCATCTGGTCCCGTTTGAGACACGTTTCGTTGGCCCCGGGCATTCGCAGGGGATGAATCTCTGGTTAATGACCAGCCCGGAATACCACATGAAACGCCTGTTGGTTGCCGGTTGTGGTCCGGTATTCCAGCTGTGTCGCAGCTTCCGTAATGAAGAGATGGGGCGTTATCATAACCCTGAGTTCACGATGCTGGAGTGGTATCGACCGCACTATGATATGTACCGGTTGATGAACGAGGTGGACGATCTTCTGCAACAGGTGCTGGACTGCCCGGCAGCAGAAAGCCTCTCTTATCAGCAAGCCTTCTTGCGTTATCTGGAAATTGATCCGCTCTCTGCTGATAAAACGCAGTTGCGGGAAGTGGCGGCAAAGCTGGATCTCAGCAACGTTGCAGATACCGAAGAAGACCGCGACACGCTGCTGCAACTGTTGTTTACCTTTGGCGTGGAACCGAACATTGGTAAAGAGAAACCAACTTTTGTGTACCATTTTCCAGCCACTCAGGCATCACTGGCACAAATCAGTACCGAGGATCATCGGGTCGCAGAACGCTTCGAGGTCTACTACAAAGGTATTGAGCTGGCGAATGGTTTCCATGAATTGACGGATGCCCGTGAACAGCAACAACGTTTTGAACAGGATAACCGTAAACGTGCGGCACGTGGTTTACCGCAGCATCCTATCGACCATAACCTGATCGAAGCTCTTGAAGTTGGTATGCCCGACTGTTCCGGCGTGGCGTTAGGTGTTGACCGCCTGGTGATGTTAGCACTGGGCGCGGAGACACTGGCAGAAGTGATCGCCTTTAGTGTCGACCGGGCATAATTCTGAAAAATTGGCTATAAATCAACATAGAATGGCGTAGTCAGCGCCATTCTGTAGCATATGTTTTCATTTTTCCGCTAAAGCGCACAATTTAAGACTGGATGTTTGCTATCATCCGGGTATCAATTCTGTTTTAGTTTTATTGTTGCCCACCAATCGGTGGGTAGTGCAGTTAGTTGGCGCGTTTAATATGCGCGCTGAAATGAAGGATGATTTCATGCCTCACACGATAAAAAAGATGAGTCTAATTGGACTCATACTGATGATCTTTACTTCAGTATTCGGTTTTGCGAATAGCCCTTCGGCTTATTATTTAATGGGATATAGTGCGATTCCGTGGTATATATTTTCTGCATTATTATTCTTTATTCCATTCGCCTTAATGATGGCTGAAATGGGGGCTGCCTATCGCAAAGAAGAAGGCGGTATCTATTCCTGGATGAATAATAGCGTTGAACCACGTTTTGCTTTCATCGGCACATTTATGTGGTTTTCCTCTTATATCATTTGGATGGTGAGTACTTCCGCTAAAGTCTGGGTGCCGTTTTCTACTTTCCTCTATGGTAGCGATATGACCCAGCACTGGCGCATTGCTGGGCTTGAGCCTACGCAGGTGGTTGGGCTGCTGGCTGTAGCATGGATGATTCTGGTTACCGTCGTTGCCTCGAAAGGGATTAATAAAATTGCCCGTATTACTGCGGTGGGCGGTATTGCAGTAATGTGTCTTAATTTAGTATTGCTGTTAGTAAGCATTACTATTTTGTTATTAAATGGTGGGCATTTCGCGCAGGATATTAATTTCCTGGCATCACCGAATCCGGGATATCAGTCCGGACTGGCGATGTTATCTTTTGTCGTATTTGCCATTTTTGCTTATGGCGGAATTGAGGCTGTAGGTGGACTGGTAGATAAAACGGAAAACCCAGAAAAGAACTTTGCTAAAGGTATTGTTTTTGCCGCTATTGTTATTTCAATCGGTTATTCGTTGGCAATATTCTTATGGGGCGTCAGCACTAACTGGCAGCAGGTATTAAGTAATGGTTCTGTTAACCTCGGCAATATTACCTATGTGCTGATGAAGAGCCTGGGGATGTCGCTGGGTAACGCGCTGCATTTATCACCTGAAGCGTCATTGTCGCTGGGCATATGGTTTGCGCGTATTACCGGACTTTCCATGTTCCTCGCTTACACCGGTGCGTTCTTTACGCTCTGCTATTCACCACTGAAAGCAATCATCCAGGGAACGCCGAAAGCCTTATGGCCGGAGCCGATGACGCGCCTGAACGCCATGGGGATGCCGTCCATTGCCATGTGGATGCAGTGTGGGTTGGTTACTGTCTTCATCCTGCTGGTTTCCTTTGGCGGCGGCACCGCATCGGCATTCTTTAACAAGCTGACGCTGATGGCGAACGTTTCCATGACCATTCCGTATCTGTTCCTCGCGCTGGCTTTCCCGTTCTTTAAAGCGCGTCAGGATCTCGACAGACCGTTTGTGATTTTCAAAACGCATATGTCGGCAATGATCGCGACGGTGGTTGTCGTACTGGTGGTGACTTTTGCGAACGTCTTCACCATCATCCAGCCAGTGGTTGAGGCCGGAGACTGGGACAGCACATTGTGGATGATTGGCGGACCTGTCTTCTTCTCTCTGTTAGCGATGGCGATTTACCAGAACTATTGCAGCCGCATGGCGAGTCAGCCTGAGTTAACTTTAGATTGATTGTCTGCAATGACAACTCATCGCCAGTCCGGCGATGAGTTGTCAGGAAGAAATGCGTTATGGCTGATACTCTCCGGAGCCGGAGATAACTGAAGATGATGCTAAGCTGCTAAATTAGCCACGTTGGCGTCATTTGGCAGCTTCACACATTACAAACTTCCCGCCTGGCGACGTCTACCCGCAGAAGTTAATGTTCTTCCCGTTTGTTTACCGTTCAGGCTTTCCAGACGCATCTGGAAGGGCGGGAATGGCATATCAATACCGTGGGCGTGGAAGCCTGCCAGAATCAACTGGTGGATCTCATGGCGCAGCGGCATCCGGTGTCCCATTTCAGCGGCGTAAATACGCAACTCGAAAATCTGAACCCCCTGTTGCAGATCCACCAGGAAGGCTTCCGGCGCCGGATTGTCGATTACCAGCGAACAGCGGCGTGCTGCGGTTAGCAGGATCTCCGTCACTTCTTCACTGTTGGCATCGGCAGGAGCCGGAATCGTCAACACCACGCGTGTGACTGAGTCAGAGAGCGACCAGTTGATAAACTGCTCAGTAATAAACGCCTTGTTTGGCACGATAATCTCTTTACGGTCCCAGTCGCTGATGGTGGTGGCACGGGTGTTAATTTTCGTCACGCTACCGGTGAGATCGCGAATTGTCACCGTATCGCCAATGCGAATCGGTTTTTCGAACAGGATAATCAGGCCAGAGATAAAGTTGGCGAAAATCTCCTGCAAACCAAAGCCGAGACCAACACCGAGCGCAGCGACCAGCCACTGCAATTTCGACCACTCAATACCAATCATCGAGAAGCCGACCAGCCCGCCAATCAGCATCAGCAGATATTTGGTGATGGTGGTGATGGCGTAGCCCGTACCCGGCGTTAAATCGAGGTGCTGCAAAATCGCCAGCTCCAGCAGCGCGGGCAGGTTGCGCACCAGCTGCGTGGTGATAATAAACACCAGAATGGCAATCAGCACCGCACCGAGGGTAATCGGTTCCAGACTTTCCACGCCCTGCACTGTGGATGTGACATCCCATAGCGAAATATTTTCGAGGAAGCCAAAAGCGGAATGGATTTCCGACCACAGCACAATGACCGAAAGCAGGGCTATCAGCATCAGGATTGAACGCACCAGCCGTAAGGATTGTGCGCTGATAGCATCAAGATCGACTTCGCTTTCATCGACTTCAATTGCCCCTTCCGGGCTACTGTGATGATGCGCTTCTTCTTCGCCACGCGCACGTTGCGCTAACATCTCTGCCCGGCGATGCTTCGCCCGGTCAAACGCCAGCCTGCGTCGCTGGATCAGCATCCAGCGGCGGATAACATGATAAACCACCAGCAACAGGAACCAGATGGCGACCGATGTTTCCAGCCTTGCCAGCAGAGCTTGCGCCGTTGCCAGATAACCCACCGCTGCGGCGAGAATAGCGACCAGCGGTGCGCCAATCATCATGTTCCACAACATATGGTTGGCAATGTTGTCACCGCTACCTTCTTTGTTGAGATACAGCGGGATACCGGCTTTTTTCAGGCTGAGTGTGACTACCGCCAGTGCACCGCAAATGAGGATAAAGCAAAGACGTCCCAGCGAACCGGAAAACTCGCGGTCGTCGAGATTATCGAACATCATCAGCGCCATAATCAGCGGCACAATAAGCCCGATGCTCATCAGATAGTAGCGCATCCCACGGGAAACCCGTTCGCGCGGCCAGCCAAAATGAGCGATAAACAAGCCGTTCGGGCGGGCAAAGGTGGCACAAATCATCACTACCCACAGCAGCGGCACGGTGGCCGTTACGCCATCGCCAATCGCTACCGCCAGCGGATAAGGCCACGCCTCGCGCAAGCCGTAACCCAGCGTCATCCACAGCACTGGCAACGGTGACGCGACGAGAATCGACCAGAAAAGGGTGCGCAACGTCAGCCAGAAGTGATCCTGGGTGACTTTGCCGACTTTCGCCGCCGAACGTTCAAGAAAACGGGTGAAATAGCGGCGCGAGTAAATACTACAACCGACCAGAATCAACGCGCCAAACAGCGGCAAAATCGTCTCTTTGCTGGTCAGCATCATCATGGTGGCTTTACCTAACTGGCTGAAGGTGTCCAGCGAGATCAGACGGCGCAGATCCTGAGCGATCTCCAGCGGCCAGGCGATGGTCATCGGGCGCACGTCAGAGGTCCAGAACAGATAGCGGTGCGTCGCTTCATTGACCTCTTTCAGCGCATCTTCCAGTTGTCCGTTGGAGACTTTCAGCTTGGTCAGTTCAAGCAGTAGCGTGTCGCCACCCTGGAGTAAGGAGTTCAGTAACTCACGCTGAGTACGTAATTGTGCTTCAAGAATACGGTTTTGTTCGGCGGTAAGTGGTTGACCGTCGGCCTGATGGATTTGCCGTAGCAGCGGCTGTTTATTGAGGAGATCCTCATAACGTAACCGTTGCACGCGCAACTGCGCCATTTCAGTATCCAGTTGCTGCGGTTTGGGCATTTCCGGCAGTCGTGCCACCTGCGCCCGCAGTGCTTCGCCGAGCAGGTTTGACGAACCCAGCCATTGTGATTGTTCGCGTAGTGTATTCAGCGCCTGCCGAACCTGTAACGTCTGGCTGGTAGCCTGACGCTGTTGCGAGGCAACGAGATCCATCCGCTGTGCCTGCTGATTCAACGCCGCCGACAGTTCGCGGTTAATTTTGAACTGAGCGACGATATCTTTCGGCAAATCGGCACTGCTTTCTGCCAGTAATTCAGTGCTTTCGAGTGCCCGTTCAGCCTCAAGCTGGCGTTGGCTATTCAACTGGTTACGCAATGCCTGCAAATACGCATCCAGTTGTTGACTCTCTTTTTCTGCCAGTGCCGAACGCAGACGCGCCAGTTCCTGACGGTTATTGGCAGAAAGTTGTGCCAGTTCGAGCTCATCGACCAATGACTTCAAACGCGCGGAGTCGGCCTGCAACGCGAAATTTTGCGCCTGATTAAGTGGACTATTTCCCGTAAGTGTCCCGAGACGACGCTCGATTTCATTCAACTGGCGGCGGGCGTCGGTTTGCTGTTGCGGCAGTTGATTCAGCGAATCGGCAATCTCGCGGGCGCGCTCCTGTTCTTGCTGAGCCTGACGGCTTTTATCCAGCAACTGGCTGCTGACCTGGAGAATTTCCTGATTCAGCGCGTCGGTAGACATTCCCGGTGACACGCTGCGCGGCTCGTCACGCACGTTGTTTAACTGCGCGCGCAGAGTAGCGGAGAGTTTCGGGTAATTATCGATAACTTGCTGATATTGCTTGATGCGCTCAAGGGAGCCTTTTTGCTCCTCAAGCGCATTTAAGGCGGACTGGAGCGCCTCTACGACTTCTGGCTGCGCGGGCTTCGCCGCTTTTGCCTGCTCCAGTTCCTGGGTGATTTGTTTGCTATCGGGGGCCGTCGCGGCGTACGCCCCCCAACTGAGGCACCAGGCCATCAGAAAAGTGATAATCAGGCGCACGTCAGCGTTTCCTTTGATGGATTAGACCTGGTCTTTGTTGTCGTCAACCAATGGGCTGGCGTCGTGTTCTGCCTCGATCTCTTCAGCAGGAAGCGGGGCAGGTTCAGCTTCTGGCGTCACAAAGGGTTCGGTAGATACTGCCAGTGGCTGACCAATCTTAGTGACAGAAAGGCTTGCCAGTTGCTCAACCAGATTCACTTTACCCGGTGCAAACAGGTTGATAACGGTAGAGCCGAGTTTAAAGCGCCCCATTTCCTGACCTTTCAGCAGTGCCACCGAACCGTCGTTTTCCCCGGCAGGCCAGGTCCAGCGTTTGATGATGCCTTCGCGCGGCGGCGTAATGGTGCCCGCCCAGACCGTTTCAATGCTGCCAACAATCGTCGCCCCGACCAGAATCTGCGCCATCGGGCCAAATTCGGTATCGAACAGGCAGATTACGCGTTCGTTACGGGCAAACAGATTCGGCACGTTCTGGGCGGTGAGATGGTTAACGGAGAAGAGATCGCCCGGCACGTAGATCATCTCACGCAGGATACCGTTGCACGGCATATGTACGCGGTGGTAGTCACGCGGGGAGAGGTAAGTGGTCACAAACGTACCGTTGCGGAAAAGATCCGCCATCAGATAGTTACCTGCCAGCAGGGCTTCGAGACTGTAGTTGTGGCCTTTCGCTTGCAGGATTTTATCTTCTTCGATTTTACCTGACTGGCTGATAACGCCATCGGCAGGCATGACCAGAACATTTGGATCGGTATCGATTGGGCGTACTTCGTCACGCAACGGACGGACAAAAAATTCGTTAAAGGTGCGGTAACTGGCGGTGTCCGGCTTTTGTGCCTCTTGCATGTCGACCTTGTAGTATTTAACGAACAGATCGATAACCAGTTTTGTCAGCCATCCTGCCCGCTTGCTTGCGCCCCAACCCGCCAGGCGAGTAAGCCATAGTTTTGGCAGAATGTACTGTAGCGAAAGTTTAAATGAATTTAACAAGGTAGCCTCCAGGCCATTGTTTTGTCGTTCCTGATCCGGCGTTCATGCCGGATCCTGAAAAAAAGGGGACGATTCTAACGACGGTTAGCTTAATTGTCAGTCATCCGTATCAGAAAAGTTTTTACGCGTTTTTACCTGCGCCATGCTTTCCAGAATACGGTGATAGTTTTCGAAACGAGTTTCCGCGATTTTCCCCTCATCAACCGCTTCACGGATTGCGCAGCCCGGATCGGTATCGTGTTTGCAATCGCGATATTTACACAGGCCTAAGTAATCATGAAATTCGACAAAGCCTTGAGTGATTTGTTCCGGTGCCAGATGCCAGAGGCCAAATTCTCGCACCCCAGGGGAATCAATGACATCGCCACCGTGCGGAAAGTGATACAGCCGGGCAGCAGTGGTGGTGTGCTGACCGAGACCGGAGTTGTCCGAGACATCGTTGGTCAGGATCTCTTTTTGCAGCCCCAGCAGCGCGTTAAGCAGACTGGATTTGCCGACGCCGGACTGCCCGGCAAAAATGCTGATGCGCCCGGTCAACGCCTCTTCCAGTGGTTTAAGCCCATCCTGAGTATGACTGGAAACCATCAATACGCGATAACCGATGTTGCGATAGATATCCATCTGCTCGTTGACGAATGCCATGCCTTCGTCGTCCAGCAGGTCTATCTTGTTGAGCACGATAATCGGTTCAATCTGCAAGGTTTCGCAGGCCACCAGGTAACGGTCGATAATATTGAGCGACAGCTCCGGCAAAATAGCGGAGACAATGACAATCTGGTCGATGTTGGCGGCAATAGGTTTCACGCCGTCGTAGAAATCCGGGCGCGTCAACACCGAGGTGCGCTCATGCACCGCTTCCACGATCCCTTTGACATTTATGCCTTCTGCTGCTGGTTTACCCGGACGCCAGACCACGCGATCGCCGGTTACCAGCGAACGGATGGTACGGCGAATATTGCAGCGGTGAACTTCGCCGTCTGCGGATTCCACATCAGCGTGCATACCAAAACGGCTGATGACGATACCTTCATCAGGCTCGCCAAACAGATTGTCGTCGTAGTCGGGCTTCTCCTTAGACGTTTTAAGACGACGCTGGTGATTGGCGTTCACACGGCGCTGCTGCCCTTTGGAGAGTTTATTTTTACTCAATCGTACAGACTCCTGGTCGCCCCTGATGGGCAAAACATCTATGATACACGCAATTGTGGATCAATATAGTCACTGTGAATGGGTGGAAAATAGCATGAGTGCCAATGAAAACAACCTGATTTGGATCGATCTTGAGATGACCGGTCTGGATCCCGAGCGCGATCGCATTATTGAGATTGCCACGCTGGTGACCGATGCCAACCTGAATATTCTGGCAGAAGGGCCGACCATTGCAGTACATCAGTCCGATGAACAGCTGGCGCTGATGGATGACTGGAATGTCCGTACCCATACCGCCAGCGGGCTGGTGGAGCGCGTGAAAGCGAGCACAATGGGCGATCGGGAAGCCGAACTGGCGACGCTCGAATTTTTAAAACAGTGGGTGCCTGCGGGAAAATCGCCGATTTGCGGTAACAGCATCGGCCAGGATCGTCGCTTCCTGTTTAAATACATGCCGGAGCTGGAAGCCTACTTCCACTACCGTTATCTTGATGTCAGCACCCTGAAAGAGCTGGCGCGCCGCTGGAAGCCGGAAATTCTTGATGGTTTTACCAAGCAGGGAACGCATCAGGCGATGGATGATATCCGTGAATCGGTGGCGGAGCTGGCTTACTATCGCGAGCATTTTATCAAGCTGTAAAATTTTTCCTGGTCACGTAACCGCCGGATTCCACTTGCGGCGGCGTAGGTTTGGCGCTAAATTGAACGTCTTGCTGATAATTTCAGCACTTGAGATAAAAACTCAAAAAAAAATTTTTAGGGGGGTTGCAGAGGGAAAGATTTCTCGTATAATGCGCCTCCCGTAACGACGCAGAAATGCGAAATTACGAAAGCAAAAATTAAGTAGTACGCGGGAATAGCTCAGTTGGTAGAGCACGACCTTGCCAAGGTCGGGGTCGCGAGTT